>NZ_JALLGL010000112.1 GCF_023072675.1 Streptomyces sp. XM83C | reverse complement strand
CCCTCAGACCGGGTACCGGCCCGCCAGGCGTCCCGCCACCGCCCTTCCCGCAGCGCGCCCTCGGCCCGGGACTTCGGCGCGCAGTGCACCGGCAGCAGGCTCAGGCCCCACCCGCCGGCAGCGACGGCGCCTTCGAGCACGCCCGCCTCGGGCACCAGGGCGAGTCGCAGCACGGCCCACCACCACAGGGCGCCGAGCCCTGCGGCGGCTCCCCAGCGCGCTGCCCGCCCCGACATGGCGGTCACCTCCAGCCGGACGCTAGAACACCGCCCTCGCGATCGGAAGGGGCGCACAGGCGGACGCGGGCGCGCGGGCGCACCGCCGGGCCCCGGGCCGGCCGTCAGCCGTTCGCCGCCTGGAACATCCAGTGGTGCTTCTCCAGGTCGGCGGTGATCTGGATGAACATGTCCTGGCTGACGGGGTCGGCCGTTTCGGTCGCCGCGACACGTTCCCGCATCCGCGCGATCACCGCGGCCAGCGCCGACACGAGGGTGCCGACCGCGTCGCCGTCCTTCACCCAGCCGTCGGGCACGGTGGCGATGCCGCTGCCGGCGGCGACGGTGGCGGCGCGTCCGTCGGGTGGCACGCCGAGGGCGGAGGCGCGCTCGGCGACGGTGTCGGAGTGGGTGCGGGCCGTGGCGACGACTTCGTCGAGCTGAAGGTGGACGGACCGGAAACGGGGGCCGACGACGTTCCAGTGGACCTGCTTGGCGACCAGCGACAGGTCGATCAGGTCGACGAGCGCCCCCCTCAGCGCCTCCGCGACGATCTTGAGGTCGGCGTCGGGCAGCGGGCTCTTCACGACGTACATCCACGCCTCCATGGGGTCACCCGGGTGTGCCCCTCCACCATGACCGCCACCCGCGGCTCGGGCAAACGCACCGAAACAACACCGAAACCCCCGACCCTCGAGCCCGGGTCCACGGTCACTCGGGCACGCGGGCACCGCGCCCCGCCCCCGCCCCGCGCAAAGGCCCCGGCCGGGGCTGCTCCGGTCGTACCGGAGCGGCCCCGGCCGGGGCCTCGGAAACTCGTGCCTCAGGCAGCGACGACGTCCACTGCCTCAGCGGGCGCCTTGATGGTCACCCGTTCCGGTGGCACACCGGTCACCGAAACGGAACCCAGCATCGGACGGACCGGTGTGGGCACAGGTTCGCTGGGGGTGGCCGCGGCAGACTGGGCCAGCTCGGCGAGGGCGAGTTCGTCGCTCACTTCCCGCATGAGCTCGGACATCCGTACGTCCAGCGCGTCGCAGATGGCGGCGAGCAGTTCGGAGGAAGCCTCCTTCTGCCCCCGCTCCACCTCGGAGAGATAGCCGAGCGAGACTCGGGCGGACGAGGAGACTTCGCGCAGAGTACGGCCCTGGCGTTGGCGCTGCCGACGCAGCACGTCACCCAGCAGGCGACGGAGCAGAATCATCGGTGGCTCCCTCCTCGGACCGCGTAGCCGCATCCTTCTCGCCCCACCGTACCGCCTCGCGCCGCGGCCGTGCGGGGAGCGATGTCGTGTTCACTCAGGGCTGCAAACATCAAAACCCCCCGTTCCGTTCCGTATCCTGTGCCCGCTCATTCCTGGTCTGTTCGCGCGCCAGCTCCCTCAGGAGCAGTGCGAGTACGCTCCGTACACTCTCCATACGAATTTCCGCACGGTCGCCGTTCAACCGCAGCGGCTCCACTTTTCCGCCACCGGCGGAACCGGAATCAGGGCCGAAGGGCCCGTCCACGGCGACGAAAACGGTTCCCACGGGCTGCCCGTCCTGGGGATCGGGTCCGGCGACGCCCGTGGTCGCGATGCCCCAGTCGGCACCCAGAGCCTTGCGCACACCGGCCGCCATCTGGGCCGCGACCTGCGGATCCACCGCGCCGCGCGCGGCAAGCAGGTCGGGGTCCACACCGAGCAGTTCATGCTTGAGCGCGGTCGCGTACGCCGTCACCGAGCCCCGGAAGGCCTTCGACGCCCCGGGGACCGAGGTGATCTCCGCCGCGACCATTCCGCCCGTCAGCGACTCGGCGACGGCGACCGTCTCGCCTCTCACTGTCAGTAGTCGCACGATGTCGGCGGCGGGGGAACTCACGCTTCTGTCTCCTCCAACGCTGCCCGGCGCTCGGCGATTCCCCGCCGGCGCAGCACAATGGCCTGTCTCACGTAGTCGAGGCCGGTCACCACGGTCAGGACGACCGCCGCGGCCATCACCCAGAACCTCAGGGTCGCCAGCCATCCCGTCAGCGCCAGCACGTACATGCCGACGGCGACGCCCTGGGTGAGCGTCTTGAGCTTGCCGCCGCGGCTCGCGGGGATGACGCCGTATCGGATGACGAGGAAACGAAGCAGGGTGATCCCGAGTTCCCGGCCGAGGATCACGATCGTCACCCACCACGGCAGATCGCCGAGCGCGGACAGACAGATCAGCGCCGCCCCCATGATCGCCTTGTCGGCGATGGGGTCGGCGATCTTCCCGAAGTCGGTGACGAGGTTGTAGGTGCGCGCCAGATGCCCGTCGAACAGATCGGTGATCATCGCGATGGCGAAGGCCGCCCACGCGAACGACCGCCACGCCGGGTCGTACCCGCCGTCCGCCAGCATCAGCGCGACGAAGCCCGGCACGAGGAGCAGCCGGAGCATGGTCAGCAGGTTGGCGATGTTCCACACGCTGGCCTGGTCGACGGCCTTGGCCGCGATCTTGGCGCCGCGGGCGGGCTTGCCGCCCGTCTCCCCCGCACCGGCGCTCTTGGCGGAGGACAGAGCCGCGCCGGAAGCCGCCGGGGCGCTGTTCTTCGCGGCGCGCTGGACCTTGCCGCCGGCCTGCGCCTTCGACACGCCCTGGCCTTTGGCCGGCCCGTGCGCCGCGCCGTGCTCAGCCCCGTGCGCGCCGCCGTGGGCCGCCCCGTGCGCCGGTGAGGGGCCGCCCGCCGCGGACGCCGGTACGCCGGTCATCTGCCCGCCTCCTCGCTGGATCCGAGCACGCCCGGAAGCGGCTCGGCGACCAGGTCGACACCCTCCGTACCGACCACCTTCGCCTCGACCATACGGCCGGCGGTCAGGCCTTCGCCGCTCGTGAGGAGCACCTGGCCGTCGGTCTCCGGGGCCTGGTGCGCGGCACGGCCGTACACGCCGTCCTCGTCGACGGACTCCACCAGGACGCGCACGGTCTCGCCGATGCGCTCCTCGGCGCGCTGCGAGACCAGTTCCTCGGCGAGGCGGGAGACGCGGGCCAGGCGCTCGGCGACGACGTCCTCGTCGAGCTTGCCGTCGTACGTGGCGGCCTCGGTGCCCTCCTCGTCGGAGTAGCCGAAGACGCCGATGGCGTCCAGCCGGGCGTGGTTGAGGAAACGCTCCAGCTCGGCGAGGTCGTCCTCGGTCTCGCCGGGGAAGCCGACGATGAAGTTGGAGCGCACTCCGGCCTCGGGGGCCTTGCCGCGGATGGTGTCGAGCAGTTCCAGGAAGCGGTCGGTGTCGCCGAAGCGGCGCATGGCGCGCAGCACGGCGGGCGCGGAGTGCTGGAAGGACAGGTCGAAGTAGGGGGCGACCTTCGGGGTGGAGGTGAGCACGTCGATCAGGCCGGGGCGCATCTCGGCGGGCTGGAGGTAGCTCACCCGGACGCGTTCGATGCCGTCGACGTCGGCCAGTTCGGGCAGCAGGGACTCCAGCAGGCGGATGTCGCCGAGGTCCTTGCCGTAGGAGGTGTTGTTCTCGGAGACCAGCATGATCTCCTTCACGCCCTGCTCGGCCAGCCACCGTGTCTCGTTCAGTACGTCGCTGGGGCGGCGCGAGATGAAGGAGCCGCGGAAGGAGGGGATGGCGCAGAATGTGCAGCGCCGGTCGCAGCCGGAGGCGAGCTTGACGGAGGCGACCGGGGAGCCGTCCAGGCGGCGGCGCAGGGGTGCGCGCGGTCCGGAGGCGGGGGCGAGGCCCTCGGGCAGGTCGGTCGGGCCGTGCCCGGGCAGGGCGACGGCGGCGGCCGATTCCTGCCGCTCGGCCGGGCTGATGGGCAGGAGCTTGCGGCGGTCGCGCGGGGTGTGCGCGGCGTGGATGCCGCCGGAGAGGATGGTCTGCAGGCGGTCGGAGATGTCGGCGTAGTCGTCGAAGCCGAGGACGCCGTCGGCTTCGGGGAGGGCTTCGGCGAGTTCCTTGCCGTACCGCTCGGCCATGCAGCCGACCGCGACGACGGCCTGGGTTCTGCCGTGTCCCTTGAGGTCGTTGGCCTCGAGGAGGGCGTCGACGGAGTCCTTCTTGGCGGCGTCGACGAAGCCGCAGGTGTTGACGACGGCGACATCGGCGTCCGCGGCGTCCTCCACGAGCTGCCAGCCGTCCGCCTCCAAACGGCCTGCGAGCTCTTCCGAGTCCACCTCGTTACGAGCGCAGCCAAGGGTGACGAGTGCGACGGTACGGCGTTCAGGCATGGGCTCAAGAGTACTTCGTCCCGCTGACACCCCACGTCGACGGGGTTGACCCTTCTGGGGCCCGCCCCGTCGTGTCGCAGGGAGTGTCCGGGCTCAGCCGACCTGCGGGTCTCCCTTGGTGTAGGTCAGCCGCTCCACGGCGCCGGGCTGGAAGTCGTCCTCGATCTTCTTGCCGTTGACGTAGAGGGTGATCGCGCCGGCGTCGCCGAGCACCAGGTTGATCTTGGAGCTGTCCTGGAAGGTCTTGGACTGGCCGTGCTTGAGCAGCCCGTCGAAGAGGAGGCGGCCGTTGTGGTCGCGGGCCGAGATCCAGCTGCGCCCGTCGGTGGCGCTGACCTGGACGGTCACCTTGTCCTGCGGGGCGGCGGCGATGGCGCTGTCGGAGGGGACCGGTTTGCGGTCGCCGCCCGTGCTGTTCTTCGGGGTGGGCGAGTCGGTCGTCGCGGTGCTGGGCGTGGAGCCGCCGGCGACCGGGTCCTTGGTGCCGTTGTCGTCGCCCTTGACGACGGTGAAGCCGACGAAGCCGACGACGGCCACGATCGCGGCGACCATCGCCGCGGTCCAGTTGGGGCCGCGCCGCTCCGGGCGGATACGTTCCGCCTCGAACAGGGGGGCCGCCGGGGTGGGCGCGGGCCGGCCGCCGTGCTCGGCGTCGTACCGCTCGATGAGCGGTTCGGGGTCGAGGTGGACGGCCCTGGCCAGGGTCCGGATGTGGCCGCGCGCGTACACGTCGCCGCCGCACGGGGCGAAGTTGTCCGCCTCGATGGCGTGCACGATGGCGATACGGACCCGGGTGGCGTTGCTGACGTCGTCGACGGTCAGGCCGGCGGCGATGCGCGCCTTCTGCAGGGCACGGCCGACGGAGAGGCGGGATTCCTCGCGATCGTCTTCGAACGGACGCTCGTCTTCAGGGGAGTTGCCGATGGACACGGGGGCGCCTTTCGAGCGTGTAGCCACCTGTGCTGGAGGTTCAGTCTAGGGGGGGTACGAAAGGGTGGGGCAACCGGGCGGTGGAACTTTGTACGCCATCGGTATGGCCCGGACACGCCGATGACGGGCCAGGTCCGTGGCCCGCGTGGGCCACGTCCCTGTCTTCTCGCTCAACTGGACGTACAGCGAGGGGAAACGGTTGCCCGGGTCTCCCTAACGGGTGAGTCACGGTCGCGGACGGACGAATCCGGGTTTCGGACGGACACACGTCGGTCCCGAACGGGCCGGCCGCAGTCGCGAACGGGCCGAACACGATCGCGGGCGTTCGCAAAGGAACCACGGACGACCGAGCACCGATCGCGACGGGACACGAAGGGGCCACGCGCGGCCGGGCGCCGATCGCGAAGCGACACGAAGGAGCCATGGACGACCGGGCCCCGGTCATCGACGGGCGTTCCATCCCCAGCCCCTTCCCCCGCGTACGGGATCTACCCCTCGGACTCTCCCCGGATCATCGCGAGCACCCCGTCCAGCTCGTCGGGCTTCACCAGGACGTCACGGGCCTTGGAGCCCTCACTGGGCCCGACGATGTTCCGCGACTCCATCAAATCCATCAGCCGGCCGGCCTTGGCGAAGCCGACGCGCAGCTTGCGCTGGAGCATGGAGGTCGACCCGAACTGGGTGGAGACGACCAGCTCGGCCGCCTGGCACAACAGGTCGAGGTCGTCGCCGATGTCCTCGTCGATCTCCTTCTTCTGCTTGGTGCCGACGACGACGTCGTCCCGGAAGACCGGCGCCATCTGCTCCTTGCAGTGCTGGACGACGGCCGCGACCTCCGCCTCGGTCACGAACGCGCCCTGCATCCGGATCGGCTTGTTCGCGCCCATCGGCAGGAACAGGCCGTCGCCCTTGCCGATCAGCTTCTCCGCGCCGGGCTGGTCGAGGATGACCCGCGAGTCGGCGAGTGAGGACGTGGCGAACGCCAGCCGGGACGGCACGTTCGCCTTGATCAGACCGGTGACGACATCGACGGAGGGCCGCTGCGTGGCGAGCACCAGGTGGATGCCGGCGGCCCGCGCGAGCTGCGTGATACGGACGATCGCGTCCTCCACGTCACGCGGGGCCACCATCATCAGGTCGGCCAGCTCGTCCACGATCACCAGCAGGTACGGGTACGGCTGAAGCTCCCGCTCGCTGCCCTCGGGCGGCTTGACCTTGCCCTCGCGCACGGCCTGGTTGAAGTCGTCGATGTGCCGGTAGCCGTATGCGGCGAGGTCGTCGTAGCGCAGGTCCATCTCACGTACGACCCACTGGAGCGCCTCGGCGGCCCGCTTGGGGTTGGTGATGATCGGGGTGATCAGGTGCGGGATGCCCTCGTACGCGGTCAGCTCGACCCGCTTGGGGTCGACGAGGATCATCCGCACGTCCTCCGGGGTGGCCCGCATCATCACCGAGGTGATCAGGCAGTTGATGCAGGACGACTTGCCGGAGCCGGTGGCGCCGGCGACCAGCATGTGCGGCATCTTCGCCAGCGAGTGCATGACATAGCCGCCCTCGACGTCCTTGCCGAACGCGACCAGCATCGGGTCGTCGTCCTCGGCGGACTCCGCGAGGCGCAGCACATCGCCGAGGTTGACCATCTCCCGGTCGGTGTTCGGGATCTCGATGCCGACCGCCGACTTGCCGGGGATGGGGCTGATGATCCGCACGTCGGGGCTGGCGACGGCGTACGCGATGTTCTTGGTGAGCGCGGTGATCCGCTCGACCTTGACGGCCGGACCCAGCTCGACCTCGTAGCGGGTGACCGTCGGCCCCCTGGTGAAGCCGGTGACGGCGGCGTCGACCTTGAACTCGGTGAAGACGTTGGTGAGCGCGGCCACTATGGCGTCGTTGGCGGCGCTGCGCGCCTTGCCGGGGCCACCGCGGGTGAGCAGGTCGAGCGAGGGCAGCGCGTAGGTGATGTCGCCGGACAGCTGGAGCTGCTCGGCCCGCGCCGGCATGTCCCGCGGCTCGGGCGGTGGGGTCTTGGTGAGGTCGGGGACCGCGCTGCCGGCCTGGTCCTGCCGGGGCCGCGCGGCGGGTACGGGTGTCGGCGCGGTGGCCTCGCCGGTGCGGTCGCGGTCACCGATGCGCACGCCCTGGGTGAGGTCGGCGACCAGCGGGGAAGGCGGCATGCCGTGCAGGACGGCACCGTCGAGGTCCGCGGCGGCTGCTGCCGCGATGTCCACCGCGTCGGGTTCCCGGTCCGACGCGGGCTGCGGCACGGCAGCGCGGCGCGGCCGGCCGCGGCGCCGGGACAGCGCCTCCTGTTCGGCGGTGTCGGGGTCGTACGCGGCGGGCCCGGACGAGCGCCGGCCCGACCGGCCGGGCAGCGCCTCGCGCCACTGCTCCTCGTAGCGGGCGTCGTCGTCGCCGTACTCGGTGTACTCGTCCGTCGCCGGTTCGTGGACGATGCCGAGGCGCACACCGAGCTGCCGCAGCCGCTGCGGGATGGCGTTGACGGGGGTGGCGGTGACGACGAGCAGACCGAAGACCGTCAGCAGCACCAGCAGCGGTACGGCGAGAACCTCGGTCATCATGAACGTCAGCGGGGTCGCCGCACCCCAGCCGATGAGGCCGCCCGCGTCCCTTATGGCCTGCATGCCGGCGCTGCGGGCGGGCGATCCGCACGCGATGTGGATCTGCCCGAGCACGCCGACGAGCAGCGCGGACAGGCCGATGACGATACGGCCGTTGGCCTCCGGCTTCTCCGGGTGGCGGATGAACCGCGTCGCGATCACCGCGAGGACGATCGGCACCAGCAGGTCCAGCCGGCCGAACGCGCCCGTCACGAGGATCTCCACCAAGTCGCCGACCGGGCCCTTCAGGTCGGCCCAGGTGCCGGCGGCGACGATCAGGGCGAGGGCGAGCAGGAGCAGCGCGACCCCGTCCTTGCGGTGGGCGGGGTCGAGGTTCTTCGCGCCCTGCCCTATCCCGCGGAAGACGGCGCCGACGGCGTGCGCCAGGCCGAGCCACAGCGCACGCACCAGCCGGTACACGCCACCGGTGGGGCTCGGTGCCGGTTTCGGTGCGGGCTTCTTCGCGGCGGCTTTCCTGGCGGGTGCCTTCTTTGCGGGTGCCTTCTTCGCAGCGGCCTTCCTCGCCGGAGCCTTCGCGGGAGCGGCCGCCTTCTTCGCGGGCGGCTTCTTGGCTGCGGAGGGACGTGAGGCCATAGGTGTGAGGTTACCGGGGGAGGCGCCGGGGGACACGTGTGGTCGCCGCTTCACCCGTTCGTGTCGCCCTTGCGGTCACACGTGTCTGACGCGCTCTCACCCGCACGTCCCGCGCGGAGCGGGCCAGTTCCGTCAGTTCTGCGAGGAGACCTGCGCGCCGCCGCCTCCGGAGCCCGGCTCCAGCGCGTCCAGCGCCCGCCGCAGCCCGGTGAGTTTGCGCTCCAGATGCGCGGCCGTGGCCACCGCCGCCGCGTCCGCCGACTCGTCGTCCAACTGCTTCGACAGCGCCTCCGCCTGCTCCTCCACCGCCGCGAGGCGCGCCGACAGCTCGGCGAGCAGCCCGGCGGACTCCTTGCCGCCGACACCGCCCCGGCCGCCGCCCTCCAACTGCAACCGCAGCAGCGCCGCCTGCTCGCGCAGCTGGCAGTTCTTCATGTACAGCTCGACGAAGACGGAGACCTTGGCGCGCAGCACCCAAGGATCGAACGGCTTGGAGATGTAGTCCACCGCCCCCGCCGCGTACCCGCGGAAGGTGTGGTGCGGTCCGTGGTTGATCGCCGTGAGGAAGATGATCGGGATGTCCCGGGTCCGCTCACGCCGCTTGATGTGCGCGGCCGTCTCGAAACCGTCCATCCCCGGCATCTGGACGTCCAGCAGGATGACCGCGAAATCGTCCGTGAGCAGTGCTTTGAGTGCTTCCTCCCCGGACGATGCCCGCACCAGCGTCTGATCGAGCGCAGAGAGGATCGCCTCCAGCGCCAGCAGATTCTCCGGCCGGTCATCGACCAGGAGGATCTTGGCCTTCTGCACCATGGCCCGCCCTCCTCGCCCCGGCATGGGGCCACCCCTGTCCGCAGGACTCGGGGCAACACCGGCGGGTGCCGCCCCTGGGGACGACTCCCTTACGCCGCCCGTCCTCGTGCCGGTCATCGTAGCCGCACCCCGCCGGTCGCCACACCCTGTCACCGCGATGTCACTGTGCACATAGCAGAAACGCAGCAGGAGACCAGAAGGTTCCCCGAATCCCGCCTTTCTACACGGCCGTACGCACTCACCGTCAGCTCCGGCGGACGAACGTCACCGTTCATTCCCCGCGCATCCACTGCTCCATCACCGACAGCAGATGATCGGGGTCGACCGGCTTGGTGACATAGTCGGACGCCCCCGACTCGATCGCCTTCTCCCGGTCGCCCTTCATCGCCTTCGCCGTCAGCGCGATGATCGGCAGCCCCGAGAACTGCGGCATCCGCCTGATCGCCGTCGTCGTCGCGTACCCGTCCATCTCCGGCATCATGATGTCCATGAGCACGACCGCCACATCGTCGTGCTGCTCCAGCACCTCGATGCCCTCACGGCCGTTCTCCGCGTACAGCACCGACAGCCCGTGCTGCTCCAGCACACTCGTCAGCGCGAACACATTGCGGATGTCGTCGTCGACGATGAGCACCTTCTGCCCGCCGAAGCGCACCCCGCGGTACGGCTGCTGCGACGCCGCCTGCTCACCGCCCGTCCACTGCTCCCCCGGCGCCTCCTGCGGCACGTCCTGGGCGTCCTGCCCGCCCGCGCCCCGGCGCCGCCGCCGGAACAGCGCCGCGGCACCGTTCTGCGTCTCCTGGTACGACTTCACCTCCGCCGGCGTCTCGATCGCCGCCTCGGCCAGCTCCGACAGCTGCGCCTCCGACGCCACCAGGTCACCGGCCTCCAGCGCGGGCGCCGGCTGCTGGTAGCCGTGCGGCGGCAGCTCGCTCGGGTGCAGCGGCAGATACAACGTGAACGTCGAACCTCGGCCCGGCTCGCTCTGCGCGTGGATCTCACCGCCCAGCAGCTGCGCGATCTCCCGCGAGATCGACAGCCCCAGCCCCGTACCGCCGTACTTGCGGCTCGTCGTGCCGTCGGCCTGCTTGAACGCCTCGAAGATCACCCGCATCTTGCTCGCGGCGATCCCGATACCGGTGTCCGTCACCGAGAACGCGATCAGCGGCGCCCCCGCATCGGTGAGCGAACCGGCCTCCAGCAGCTGCTCCCGGATCGACTGCGGGACATCCGCACCGGCCGGCCGGATCACCAGCTCCACCGAACCGGAGTCGGTGAACTTCACCGCGTTCGACAACAGATTCCGCAGCACCTGCAGCAGCCGCTGCTCGTCGGTGTGCAGCGTCGCCGGCAGCTCCGGCGAGATCCGCACCGACAGATCCAGGCCCTTCTCCGCGGTCAGCGGCCGGAACGTGGCCTCCACATAGTCCACCAGCTGCACCAGCGCGATCCGCGTCGGCGAGACGTCCATCTTGCCCGCCTCGACCTTCGACAGGTCCAGGATGTCGTTGATCAGCTGCAACAGGTCCGAACCGGCGCCGTGGATCGTCTCCGCGAACTCCACCTGCTTCGGCGACAGGTTCCCCTCCGCGTTGTCGGCGAGCAGCTTCGCCAGGATCAGCAGCGAGTTCAACGGCGTACGCAGCTCGTGCGACATGTTCGCGAGGAACTCGCTCTTGTACCGCATCGACACCGCGAGCTGCTCGGCACGCTCCTCCAGGACCTGCCGCGCCTCTTCGATCTCGGTGTTCTTCACCTCGATGTCACGGTTCTGCTGCGCCAGCAGCTCCGCCTTCTCCTCCAGCTCCGCGTTGGACGCCTGCAACGCCTTCTGCCGCTGCTCCAACTCCACCGACCGCTCACGCAGTTGCTCGGTCAGCTCCTGCGACTGCTTCAGCAGCTGCTCCGTCTTGGTGTTGACGGAGATGGTGTTGACGCTGGTCGCGATCATCTCCGCGATCTGGTTCAGGAAGTCCTTCTGGATCTGCGTGAACGACGTGAACGACGCCAGCTCGATCACACCGAGCACCTTGCCCTCGAACAGCACCGGCAGCACGATCACCTGCGCGGGCGGCGCCTCCCCGAGCCCGGAGGAGATCTTCAGATAGCCGCTGGGCGCGTTCTCCACGAGGATCGTGCGCTTCTCCTTGGCGGCCGTGCCGACCAGCGCCTCACCGGGCCGGAACGACGTCGGCATGGAACCCATCGAGTAGCCGTACGAGCCCAGCATCCGCAGCTCGTAGCGGTCGTCCTCGTCCTCCCCGACGTCCTGCCCGTCCACCAGCGGCATCGCCACGAAGAACGCCCCGTGCTGCGCGGACACCACCGGCGTCAGCTCGCTCATGATCAGCGAGGCGACGTCCTCCAGATCACGGCGGCCCTGCATCAGACCGGAGATCCGCGCCAGGTTGCCCTTCAGCCAGTCCTGCTCCTGGTTGGCGACCGTGGTGTCGCGCAGGTTGGCGATCATCTTGTTGATGTTGTCCTGAAGCTCCTGGATCTCGCCCGCGGCGTCCACGTCGATCTTCAGGTTCAGGTCGCCCCGGGTCACCGCCGTCGCCACGCGCGCGATGGCCCGCACCTGCCGGGTCAGGTTCCCGGCCATCTCGTTCACCGACTCCGTCAGGTCCCGCCACGTGCCGTCCACGTCACGCACGCGTGCCTGACCGCCCAGCTGGCCCTCCGTACCCACCTCGCGGGCCACACGCGTGACCTCCTCCGCGAAGGAGGACAGCTGGTCGACCATCGTGTTGATGGTCGTCTTCAGCTCCAGGATCTCACCGCGGGCATCGATGTCGATCTTCTTCGTCAGGTCGCCCTTGGCGATCGCGGTGGTCACCATGGCGATGTTCCGCACCTGACCGGTCAGGTTGGACGCCATCTGGTTCACCGACTCGGTGAGGTCCTTCCACGTGCCCGCCACACCCGGCACATGCGCCTGACCGCCCAGGATGCCGTCCGTTCCCACCTCACGCGCCACCTTGGTCACCTGCTCGGCGAACGAGCTGAGCGTCTTGACCATGGTGTTGATCGTGTCGGCGAGCTGCGCCACCTCACCGCGCGCCTCGATGGTCACCTGACGCGTCAGGTCACCGTTGGCGACCGCCGCCGACACCTGCGAGATGTTCCGCACCTGCGTGGTCAGGTTCTTCGCCATCAGGTTGACGTTGTCGCTGAGGTCCTTCCAGATACCGGTGACACCCGGCACGTTCGCCTGACCGCCCAGGATGCCCTCGGTGCCCACCTCACGCGCCACCCGCGTGACCTGCTCGGCGAACGACGACAGCTGGTCCACCATCGTGTTGACCGTCGTCACCAGCTCCAGGATCTCGCCCTTGGCATCGACGGTGATCTTCTTCGACAGGTCGCCCTTGGCGACCGCCGTCGTGACCTCGGCGATGGAACGCACCTGAAGGGTCAGGTTGTTCGCCATGCCGTTCACCGACTGCGTCAGGTCCTTCCAGGTGCCGGAGACACCCTGCACCTCGGCCTGACCGCCCAGAATGCCCTCCGTGCCCACCTCACGCGCCACCCGCGTGACCTCCTGGGCGAACGACGACAGCTGGTCCACCATCGTGTTCAGGGTGTTCTTCAGCTCCAGGATCTCCCCGCGCGCGTCCACGGTGATCTTCTGCGAGAGGTCACCGCGCGCCACCGCCGTCGCGACCTGAGCGATGTTCCGCACCTGCGCCGTCAGGTTCCCGGCCATGCCGTTCACGGAGTCCGTCAGGTCCCGCCACACACCGGCCACGCCCGGCACCTGCGCCTGACCGCCCAGCCGCCCCTCGGTACCCACGTCACGCGCCACCCGCGTCACCTGGTCGGCGAACGCAGAGAGCTGGTCGACCATCGTGTTGATGGTGTTCTTCAGCTCCAGGATCTCCCCGCGCGCGTCCACGTCGATCTTCTGCGACAGATCACCGCGCGCCACCGCCGTCGTCACCTGCGCGATGTTCCGCACCTGCGAGGTGAGATTGCCGGCCATCGAGTTGACGGAGTCCGTCAGCTCCTTCCACGTGCCCGACACACCGTCCACACGCGCCTGACCGCCCAGCCGGCCCTCCGTGCCCACGTCCCGGGAGATCCGGATGACCTGGTCCGCGAAGGACGACAGCTGGTCCACCATCCGGTTCACGGTGTTCTTCAGCTGGAGCATCTCACCGGACACGTCCACGGTGACCTTCTGCGACAGATCACCGTTCGCGACCGCCGTCGTCACCTGCGCGATGTTGCGCACCTGACCGGTCAGGTTCCGGAACGCCGTGTTGACCGAGTCCGTCAGGTCCTTCCACGCACCGGCCGCCCCCGGCACCTGCGCCTGACCGCCCAGCTCACCCTCGACACCGACCTCCCGCGCCACCCGCGTGACCTCGGCACCGAACGCCGACAGCTGATCCACCATGCCGTTCACGGTGTTCTTCAGCTCCAGCATCTCACCGGACACATCCACGGTGACCTTCTGCGACAGATCACCGTTGGCCACCGCAGTCGTCACCGCGGCGATGTCCCTCACCTGACCGGTCAGGTTCCGGAACGCCGTGTTGACCGAGTCCGTCAGGTCCTTCCACGTGCCCGCCGCCCCCGGCACGTTCGCCTGACCGCCCAGCCGCCCCTCGGCACCGACCTCGTTCGCCACCCGCGTGACCTCGTCGGCGAAGATCCGCAGCGTCTCCGTCATCTGGTTGATCGTGTCGGCGAGCTGCGCCACCTCACCGCGCGCCGGCACCGTCACCTTCCGCGACAGATCACCGCTCGCGACGGCCGTCGTCACCTCGGCGATGCCCCGCACCTGCGCGGTGAGGTTGCCCGCCATCGTGTTGACGGAGTCCGTCAGCTCCTTCCACACGCCGTCCACACCGGACACCTGCGCCTGACCGCCCAGGATGCCCTCGGTGCCCACCTCGCGCGCGACCCGCGTCACCTCCGAGGAGAACGCGGACAGCTGGTCGACCATCGTGTTGACGGTGTTCTTCAGCTCCAGCATCTCGCCGGCCACATGCACCGTCACCTTGCGAGACAGATCACCCTTCGCGACGGCCGTGGTCACCAGCGCGATGTCCCGCACCTGAGCGGTCAGCCGCGACGCCATCGTGTTGACGGAGTCCGTCAGGTCCTTCCACGAACCCGACAGACCACGCACGCGTGCCTGCCCGCCCAGCTTGCCCTCGGTACCGACCTCGCTGGCCACCCGCGTGACCTCGTCCGTGAACGTCGACAGCTGGTCGACGAGGTTGTTCACGGTCCGCCCGACCTTCAGGAACTCACCGCGCAGCGGCTGCCCCACCCCGTCCGGCGTCAGCGTGCGCAGCTCCATCCGCGGCGACAGATCGCCCTCCGCGACGGCCGACAGCACCCGGCTGACCTCCGACACGGGCCGTACGAGATCGTCGACCAGCGCGTTGGAGTTGTCGACGGCCGCCGCCCAGGACCCCTCGCAGGCCCCCGTCTCCAGCCGCTCCGTGAGCTTTCCCTCACGGCCCACCATGCGCCGCACCCGGGCCAGCTCGCCCGTCAGATGCAGATTCCGGTCCGCGACCTCGTTGAAGACCGCCGCGATCTCCGACATCACCCCGTCGCCGGACACGGTCAGCCGCTTGCGGAAGTTCCCGTCCCGCATCGCCACCAGCGCCGCCAGCAGACGGTTCAACGCCGCCGTGTCCACGACCGTCGTACCGCCGCGCGGTGCGCGCCGACTGCTCAGGGACTGTCCGCCTTTCGCGCGCGCCTTCGTGCCCCGCGCCGCTGCGCCAGACTCCACTGTGTCCCTCCCGCAAGGGTCGACCGTCACTGCTGTGCTTCGAAGTGCCGTACCGGGTACCGCTTGCCCGGCGTACCAGATGCCGCTGCCCGTGTCCGCCCGACGCTGTCAGGCCACACGAACGGGCTGCTGCCCGCCATACTCACAAAGACACTCGGCCTGCCCGGACCTTCACCAGAAGCCTGCCCAGTGTTTCACCCTCGCCGAACCAGGCCATAACAGTTCGGCAGCTTCGCACATCGTCCGCACACCCTCCGGACGGAAACACCGGTGACCGGCATCCGCATGGACGGGGAAGGTAAGTAACCTTGCATGCGGCTGTCCAGCCACGCCGGTCCGTCCGGCCTGGGCGGTGGCACGGGAACGAGCGGGCATCGGAGGGGCGGCCGCAGCAATGACCACCGGACTGATCCCCGGGGACCAGCCCCCGGACCCCCGGCCGACGAGCACGCGCCCACCGCATCAGCGGAACGCGCCCGACGACCGGACAGCCCAGCATGTCGACGACCGGCCGAGGAGTTCTGTGATCACCGCGCGCGCGGCTGCCACCTTCGAGCCCGTGGGGCGTTCGGTCGCCACCGCCCGCTCCTTCGTCCGTGACACACTCCAGGGCTGGGGCTTCGCCGACATCGTCGACGACGCCGTCGTCCTCACCAGCGAACTCGTCACCAACGCCGTCGTCCACGCCGGCACCCACGCCGACGTCCTGTGCCTGCGCACCGGCGACGGCGTACGCATCGAGGTCTCCGACCGCTACCCCGAACGCGAGATCCCCCTGCAAGCCGCGGCGATCTCCATGGGCAGCCCGGACCGCGAGGGCGGACGCGGCCTCCAGCTGTGCGCGGCCCTCGCCGGCCGCTGGGGCGTGGAGTACACCCCCACGCACAAGAATGTCTGGTTCCAGCTGGACCTGCCCGAGCGCCCGGTCGGCACCCGCACCGCGGGTCCGGCCCTCCCCGCCGAGCTGCTGCCGCTCGCCGACGGCCGCATCCGCGTCGCCGTCGTGCAGATCGACCGCGCCGGCACCATCAGCGCCTGGAACGAGGACGCCGAGGACCTCTTCGGCTACGCCGCCGACCAGGTCACCGGCAAACCCCTCACCGACCTCGCCGCCTGGCCGCACACCGCGGGCACCGGCACCGGCATCGCCGAGGCCCTGCGCCTCTCCCGCTGGGAGGGCAGCTACGGCATCCGCGACACCAGCGGCCGTGTCGTCCCCGTGTACGCCTCCCATCTGCGCGTCCGTGACGCCGCCGGCGAGCCCTCCACGGTGTGCCTGCTGGTACGCGACCACGAACGCGCCGTCCTGCAGACCCCGCAACGCACCCCCGCCTCCGATACCGGCGGCAACAGCGACGGGCCGAGCACCGACCCGTTCGAGACATTCATCGGCTCGCCCGCACCGGACGACCTCGACGGCCTGCTCCAGCGCACCGTGGAACGCGCCCGCGACATGCTCGACGGCGACTCCGCCTTCCTCCTCCTCGCCACCGACGACGAGACGGAACTGGAGGTCCGCGCCTCCACCGGCCTGCCCTCCGCCCGGCAGCGCTTCGCCCGCGTCCCCGTCGAGGCCGGCCCCGGCCGCTACGGCTCGGCCCGCATGCCCGCCGTCCACGAGGACCTCACGGCCGTCCCCGGCGCCGTACCCCTGCTGAACGGCACCGGCATGCGCTCCGTCGTCACCGTCCCGCTGAAGGTGGAGGGCCGCCTCACCGGCTCCCTCGGTGTCGCCGCCGAGGCTCCGGGCCGCTACTCCAACGAGGAGGCGCTGCGCCTGCAGTTCGCCGCCGACCGTATCGCCCTGGCTGTCGAGTCGGCCCGCCTGGGCGAACTGGAGCGGCTGCGCCGCGGCTCCCTCAGCTTTCTCGTCGAGGCGTCAGACCTGCTCGCCGGCACCCTGGACCGCGACCAGACTCTCGCTCTGATGGCGCAGATGACCGTGCCGACCCTGGCCACGTGGTGCGCGGTGTACACGATCGCCGACCAGGCCACCGAGCCGTATCTGTCGTACGTGCTGCACGAGGACGAGGAACTCATCGACGGCATCAAGTCGTTGTTGTCCAAGGTGCCCCCGCCGGACCCGGTGCCCACTCCCGGCGCCCGCGTGTGGAGCGCCCCTGGCGAGGTCGCGCACCGTGAGGCCCTGCGCAGCTCCATGCGCAGCCTGGGCCTGAGCGGCGGCCCCACCCGGCAGGTCGCCTCCGCGATGGGCCCGACGCTCGCGGTCGCGTCCGCCCTCGGCGGCGAGACCGTCGTCCTGCCGCTGGTGGCCCGCAACCGCGTCATCGGCATGCTCACCCTGGGCAAGCCCACCGACGAGCACTTCCGCCAGGAGATCCTGGAACTCGCCGAGGACCTCTCCCGCCGGGCCGCTCTCGCCCTGGACAACGCCCGCCTCTACTCGGAACGCACGGCCATCAGCCAGTCCCTTCAGCGCAGCCTCCTCCCCCCGGAGCTGCCCCAGGTCGACGGCGTCGAGGTCGATGTCATCTACCGCGCGGCCGGCGAGGGCAACGAGGTCGGCGGCGACTTCTACGACCTGTTCCCCATCAGCGACGGCGCGTACGGCTTCGCCATCGGCGACGTCTGCGGTACGGGCCCCAACGCCGCCGCCGTGACCGGCCTCGCCCGGCACGCGCTGCGTCTGCTCGCCCGGGAGGGCCTCAGTGGCCCCGAGGTGCTACAGCGCCTCAACTCCGCGATTCTCGACGAGGGCGCCCGCAGCCGCTTCCTCACCCTCCTGTACGGCGAGATGCGCCCGCAGGAGGACGGCAGCGCCGAGCTGAAGGTGGTGTGCGCCGGTCATCCGCTGCCGCTGCGTCTGCGTCAGGACGGCACGGTGGAGCCGGCCGCCGAACCGCAGCCGCTGCTGGGCGTCATGGAGGACCTGGAGCTGTACGAGCAGACGGTCACGCTCGACCCCGGTGATGTCCTGCTGTGTGTCACGGACGGGGTGACGGAGCGTCGGGAGGGCACGCACATGCTCGGCGACGACGGCCTGGCCGACGTCCTGACGACGTGCACGGGGCTCACGGCGGGCGCGGTGGCGGCGCGCATCATGCGCGCGGTGGAGCGTTTCGCGTCGGACGCCCCGTCCGACGACATGGCGATCCTGGCGATGCGCGTGCCCGAGGTCCACATCGACTGACACTGATACCGGCCCCCGAGGGGGCACAACAGCAGAAAGGCCCCCGCCCGATGGGCGGAGGCCTTTTCTTCTGAGCCCCCAAACGGAATCGAACCGTTGACCTTCTCCTTACCATGGAGACGCTCTGCCGACTGAGCTATAGGGGCTTGTCCCTTTTCGAGGTTTCCCTCGCGGCAACGGAATAGATCATACCCCGAACAGCCCCCAGTGCCAAAACCCGCCGACGGGCACTGCCCGACCCTGTCAGCGGGGCCTGAATTCGCTCGACGGCCCGGCCACCCCTGCGGCCGGCGGTGCCCGTGGGATGGCTGCACATCGCCGGAGGAGTCTTGGAAGCAAAATGCGGAAAGCCCCGCACCAAATGGTGCGGGGCTCCCCGGAAAAATCGTTCGGCGGCGTCCTACTCTCCCACAGGGTCCCCCCTGCAGTACCATCGGCGCTGTAAGGCTTAGCTTCCGGGTTCGGAATGTAACCGGGCGTTTCCCTCACGCTATGACCACCGAAACACTATGAAACTCTCAACCAGCACACCCCCGGAACAGGGGCAGGTTGTTCATGGTTTCAGAACCAACACAGTGGACGCGAGCAACTGAGGACAAGCCCTCGGCCTATTAGTACCGGTCAACTCCACCAGTCACCTGGCTTCCATATCCGGCCTATCAACCCAGTCGTCTACTGGGAGCCTTACCCCATCAA
>NZ_JALLGL010000111.1 GCF_023072675.1 Streptomyces sp. XM83C | reverse complement strand
GCCCGGCACCCGCCCCCGCCACCAACCCCGACGCCGAGATGACCCAGGTGGTCCGCCCGTCATGAACAAGCCCCTGCGCCGGATCGCGATCTTCTGCGGCCTGCTCGTCCTGACCCTGCTCCTGCGGGACAACTGGTTGCAGTACGTCAAGGCCGACTCTCTGGCGACGGACGACAACAACCGCCGTGTCACGATCGCCCGCTACTCCACCCCGCGCGGCGACATCATCGTCGACGGCCGTCCCGTCACCGGCTCCACAAAGACCAGCAAGTCCGGCCTGAACGACCTGGAGTACAAGCGCACCTACAAGGACGGCCCCATGTGGGCGCCGGTCACCGGGTACGCCTCCCAGGCGTTCGGCGCCAACCAGCTGGAGAACCTCGAGGACGGCATCCTCACCGGCAACGACGACCGGCTGTTCTTCCGCAACACCCTCGACATGGTCACCGGCAAGCAGAAGCAGGGCGGCAACGTCGTCACCACGCTGAACGCCGCCGCGCAGAAGGCCGCGTACAACGGGCTGAAGGCCCGCGGCGCCAAGGGCGCCGTCGTCGCGCTGGAGCCGTCCACCGGCAAGATCCTCGCGCTGGCCTCCTACCCGTCGTACGACCCCTCGGTGTTCGCCGGGAACAGCAACGACGACGCCGAGGCGTGGAAGAAGCTGCAGAAGAAGTACAACCCCGACGACCCGATGCTGAACCGGGCGCTGCGCGAGACCTACCCGCCGGGTTCGACGTTCAAGGTGGTCACGGCCGCCGCGGCGCTGGAGTACGGCAAGTACCCGGACGCGGACACCCCGACCGACTCACCGCTGCCGTGGATCATGCCGGACACCACGACCGAGCTGAAGAACGAGGGCAACATCCCCTGCAAGAACGCCACCATGCGGGAGGCGCTGCGGGTGTCCTGCAACACGGTCTTCGGCAAGATCGGCTCGGACCTCGGCAAGGACAAGATGATCGAGATGGCGGAGAAGTTCGGCTTCAACGCCGAGCAGTTCACGCCGGTCCGCTCCAGCGCCTCCGTCTTCCCCGAGAAGATCAACCGTCCGCAGACCGCGCTCAGCTCGATCGGCCAGTTCGAGACGGCCGCCACCCCGCTCCAGATGGCGATGGTGGCGTCCGCGGTGGCCAACGACGGCAAGCTGATGAAGCCGTACATGGTCGACAAGCTCCAGTCGTCGAACCTGGACACCATCGCGCAGACCGAGCCGCAGGAGCTGAGCCAGCCCCTGTCCTCGAAGAACGCGCAGATCCTCCAGTCGATGATGGAGACCGTCGTCAACGAGGGCACGGGCACGAAGGCCCGGATCAGCGGCGTCACCGTGGGCGGCAAGACCGGTACCGCCCAGCACGGTGTCGACAACAGTGAGAACCCCTACGCCTGGTTCATCTCCTACGCCAAGGTCGCCGACGGCAGCTCGCCGGTGGCCGTGGCCGTCGTGATCGAGGACGAGGACGCCAACCGCGGTGACATCTCCGGCGGTGGCCTCGCGGCCCCCATCGCGAAGAAGGTGATGCAGGCGGTGATCAACGCCAAGAAGTGAGACCGCTCACGTCACCTCCACATCGATGCACGTTGCGATACCGGTCCTGTATCGGGTGACGGGCTTGGCCAGGTCACGCAAACGGAGCCGGGTACGGTATGCCCGGACGGCAGCCTCCGGCCGCACACTCGTGCCGGCCGGGACCGACGGAGAGGGCTGGTAGGAAGCTATGGAAGAGCCGCGTCGCCTCGGCGGCCGGTACGAGCTGGGCCAGGTGCTCGGCCGTGGTGGCATGGCGGAGGTCTACCTCGCGCATGACACCCGCCTCGGGCGCCAGGTGGCGGTGAAGACCCTGCGCGCGGATCTCGCGCGCGACCCGTCCTTCCAGGCCCGGTTCCGCCGGGAGGCCCAGTCGGCCGCCTCGCTCAACCATCCCGCGATCGTCGCGGTCTACGACACGGGCGAGGACTACATCGACGGGGTGTCGATCCCGTACATCGTCATGGAGTACGTCGACGGCTCCACGCTGCGCGAGCTGCTCCACAGCGGCCGCAAGCTGCTGCCGGAGCGGGCCATGGAGATGACCATCGGCATCCTCCAGGGCCTGGAGTACGCCCACCGCAACGGCATCGTGCACCGCGACATCAAGCCGGCCAACGTCATGCTGACACGCACCGGTCAGGTCAAGGTGATGGACTTCGGCATCGCCCGCGCCATGGGCGACGCCGGCATGACGATGACGCAGACGGCCGCGGTGATCGGCACCGCCCAGTACCTCTCCCCCGAGCAGGCCAAGGGCGAGCAGGTGGACGCCCGGTCCGACCTGTACTCCACGGGCTGTCTGCTGTACGAGCTGCTCACGGTCCGCCCCCCGTTCGTCGGTGACTCTCCGGTGGCGGTCGCCTACCAGCATGTGCGGGAGGAACCGCAGGCCCCCTCGGTCTTCGACCCCGAGATCACGCCCGAGATGGACGCGATCGTGCTGAAGGCCCTGGTGAAGGACCCCAACTACCGGTACCAGTCGGCCGACGAGATGCGCGCCGACATCGAGGCCTGCCTCGACGGCCAGCCGGTCGGGGCGACCGCCGCGATGGGCTCGGTCGGCTACGCCGCCTACCCCGACGACCAGCCGACCACGGCTCTGCGGGCCGATCCGGGCGCCGCGGCCGGGGCGACGACGATGCTGCCGCCGATGAACCCGGACGACGGCGGGTACGGCTACGACGACCGTCCGGACCGGCGCCGCCAGAAGAAGTCCAACGCCTCCACGGTCCTGCTGGTCGCGGCGGCGGTGCTGGTCCTCGTCGGCGCGGTGCTGATCGGTATGTGGATCACCAGCAGCGGCGGCACGGACGACACGACGAAGGTCCCGCGGTTCATCGGCCTGAAGATCGACGACGCGCAGAAACAGGCGACCAACTCCGATCTGAAACTGGCGGTCAAGGAACAGCCCTGCGAGGACCAGCCGGCGAAGAACGTCTGCTCCCAGGACCCGGCCCCGCAGACCGAGGTCAAGAAGGGCGACACGATCAACGTCGTCGTCTCCACGGGTGCGCCCAAGCTGCCCGTGCCGGACGTGCAGGGCCTGTCCTTCGAGAAGGCCAAGGAGCAGCTGGAGGCGAAGGGCTTCACCGTCGAGAAGAAGGAGAAGGAGTCCGACCAGACGCCCGGTGTCGTCACCGACCAGGACCCGAAGGGCGACACGGAGCTGGAGAAGGGCTCCAAGGTCACCCTGACCGTGGCGGTGGCCCCGGCGACGGTGACCGTGCCGGATGTCACCAACGGTCTGACCTGTGACGACGCCAAGGCCCGGATGGCCGCCAACAACCTCGTCGGCACCTGTGTCGAGGTCCAGGTGACCAGCCAGGACCAGGACGGCAAGACGGTCGGCACGGACCCGGCGCCGGGCACGGAGGTCAAGAAGGGCTCCGAGGTCCAGATCAAGGTCGGCAAGTTCCAGCAGCAGCAGACGCCCGTGCCGACGGTCCGCAACCAGCGGCTGAAGGAGGCGCGGCAGGCGCTGGAGGCGGCCGGGTTCACCAACATCAATGTGG
This sequence comes from Streptomyces sp. XM83C, assembly GCF_023072675.1. Taxonomy (GTDB): domain Bacteria; phylum Actinomycetota; class Actinomycetes; order Streptomycetales; family Streptomycetaceae; genus Streptomyces; species Streptomyces thermocoprophilus. The sequence continues at coordinate 15,535 of NZ_JALLGL010000111.1, read as the reverse complement.
TGGGCAGCCAGGAGGACCGGGCCATAGTGATCAACCAGGACCCGCAGGGCGGCACCCCGGCCGACCCGGCGAGCACCACGATCACGCTGACGACCGTGGTCTTCGGCGGCGGCGGCAACGGCGGCCCCGGCGGTGACGACGGCGGCGGCCTCTTCGGCTGACGCCCGCCCCGCGCCTCGCGCACACGGCCGAGCCCCGGCATCCGGTAGCGGATGCCGGGGCTCCGGCGTTGTCGGGGGCGCGGGGGCGCGGGGCGGCTGTCGGCGGCGGTGAGGCCGGGCGGCCTGCGGCGGCGCGGACCGCGGTGGCTGTGGCCGGCCGGTGCGAGGCGGCCTGTGCGGCCGGGTGGTCGGTGCGGTGCGGTGCGGCCGGTGCGCCGGTGCGAGGCAGCCGGTGCGCCGGTGGGAGGCGGCCGGTGCGTGCTCCGGCCGGCGGTGTCAGCGCAGTTCGGCGGGCGGGGTGCGCTCGCTGTCCACCTTCTCCGTGCGGACCAGCTCGCCCCAGACGACGTACCGGTAGCGGCTCGTGTAGACGGGGGTGCAGGTGGTCAGGGTGATGTAGTGGCCCGGCTTCGTCCTGCCGGACTCCTTCGGCACCGCGTCGAGCACGTCGACGTTGTACTTCGAGGTCTCGGGGAGGATCGCGTACGCCTTGTAGACGTACCAGGTGTCCTTCGTCTCGAAGACGATCGGATCACCCTTCTTGATCTTGTCGATGTTGTGGAACTTGGCGCCGTGGCCGTCGCGGTGGGCCGCGAGGGAGAAGTTGCCCTTCTTGCCCGAGGTGGGCAGGACCGCCTTGACCGGGTCGGTGTAGTAGCCGGCCACGCCGTCGTTGAGGACCTTGGCCGAGGTGCCCTTCTCGACGAGGATCTCGCCGCCGCTCATGGCGGGCACGTGCAGGAAGCCGATGCCGTCCCCGGTGTCGAGGGCGCCCGGCCCGCCCGGTGCCGTGCCCCCCTGCGCCCAGTGGTCGCGGACCTTGTCGGCCTGCCGGTCGGCCTCCCGGTCGGCGATGACGTTCGTCCACCACAGGGAGTAGACGACGAACAGGCCGAGCACCAGGCCCGCGGTGATGAGGAGTTCACCGAGAACGCTGACGGCCATGGCGATCCGGCCGGGGCGGCGGCGTCCGCCGGACGGGGGTGGGGAGGTGTCGGTGTCCTCTGCGGTCGCTGCCACTGTTATCTGCCCTAACTCACGAGCGCATCCGGCTTGCCCTTGCTGCGCGGCCGTTCCTCGACCATCTTGCCCCAGACGATCAGCCGGTACTTGCTGGTGAACTCCGGCGTGCACGTGGTGAGGGTGATGTAGCGGCCGGGACCGGTGAATCCGGACCCGCGCGGGACCGGGTCGAGGACGGAGACATTGCTCGGTGAGGTCACCGGCAGCATCGACGCCATCTTGTAGACGTAGTAGGTGTCCTGGGTCTCGACGACGATGTCGTCGCCGGGCTGGAGCCGGTTGATGTAGCGGAACGGCTCGCCGTGCGTGTTGCGGTGGCCCGCCAGGCCGAAGTTGCCGGTCTTGTCGCCGGGCATCGCCGTCTTCAGCGGTTCCTGCCCGTAGTGGCCGACCATGCCCTTGTCGAGCACCTTCTTGTTGCTGACGCCCTCGGCTATGGGCACGACCACGTCGAGCCGCGGGATGTACAGGATGGCGAAGCCCTGCCCGGGCTCGAACACGCCGGGGTTGCGTTTGCCGTCGGCCCAGTCCTGCTGGAGGTTGCTGGCCTCCTTGCCGGCCTGCGCGTGGGCGCGCACGTTCGTCCACCACAACTGGTAGGTGACGAACAGCAGCATGAGCACGCCGGTCGTGATGAACAGTTCGCCGATGGCCCGGCTGACGAGGACCGCTGCCCCGGGCTTGCGCGCCCTGGCCTGCCGGCGGGCCTCGACACGGGAGAGCGGCGCCCGTGGCTCGTCGTCCGAGGGGGCGCCGGCCCGGTTCTCCGCCGGGGTTCCCGCGCCGCGTCGGCCGTGGCGACGCTTGGCGGCCTTCCTGCGGGCCGCGCGGCCTCCCGGTGCCCCGGCGGGGGCAGTTGAGGCGGACGAGGCCTCAGAGGCGGCTGTGGCGCCCTTCTCGGGGGGCGGGGGCACGCGCAGCGCCATCGTCTCGTCGTCGGCGGGCGGCACATAGGGCTCGCCGCCCCCTGCCGCGCACCCTTCGTCCGCGTATGTCCCCTGGTCGGTGTACGTCCCGTCCTGCGTCCCGTACGGCGCGGCGCCGTACTCGTACGGCACGGCGCCGTACGAGTCCTCGCGCTCGGGGCGCAGCGCGGTCACGCCGTGGCCCTGCCCACCACCGGGGCGAGCCCCGCAGACCTCGCCACGGCGTCGCGGTCGCCGCATTCGGCCAGCCAGTTGGCCAGCATCCGGTGCCCGTGCTCGGTGAGCACCGACTCGGGGTGGAACTGCACGCCCTCGACGGGGAGTTCACGGTGGCGCAGGCCCATGACGATGCCGTCGTGGGTGCGGGCGGTGACCTCCAGTTCGGCGGGCACGGTCGCCGGTTCGGCGGCCAGCGAGTGGTAGCGGGTCGCGGTGAACGGGGAGGGCAGTCCCGCGAAGACGCCCTTGCCCTCGTGCTCGACGAGGGAGGTCTTGCCGTGCAGCAGCTCCGGGGCGCGGTCCACGACACCGCCGTACGCCACCTGCATGGACTGCATGCCGAGGCAGACGCCGAAGACGGGGATGCCGGCGGCGGCGCAGTGGCGGACCATCTCGATGCAGACGCCCGCCTCCTCCGGCTTGCCGGGGCCGGGCGACAGCAGGACGCCGTCGAAGCCGTCGTCGGCGTGGGACGTGGCCACGTCGTCGTTGCGCAGCACCTCGCACTCGGCTCCGAGCTGGTAGAGGTACTGGACCAGGTTGAAGACGAAGCTGTCGTAGTTGTCGACGACGAGGATGCGCGCGCTCACGAGTTGTCCACCGTCACATCGTTGAAGGGAAGCAGCGGTTCGGCCCACGGGAAGACGTACTGGAACAGTACGTAGACCACGGCCAGGACGAGCACGATCGAGATCAGCGCCTTGATCCAGGCGTTTCCCGGCAGATGCCGCCAGATCCAGCCGTACATGCCGTCCCTTCCGTAGCCCACGGCATCACCCTCACGCCGTACCGCCCACCAGACTAACGGCGCGAGGGGTTCCGGTGGCCGTTGTCCACAGGGTGGGTGGAGCGTCACGTCCGGGCGGCCCGGCGCGGGGTCACTCCGCGGGACGGGCGTAGTGCAGGTTGAGGGCGCCGGTGTAGCCGGGCAGGGTGACGGTGCCGTCCTCGGTGACCTTCCAGCCGAGGCCGTACACATTGACGTACACCATGTAGTTCTGGATCGCGGGGGAGTCCGCGAGCGCCTTCTGCAACCGCTTCGGGTCACCGACGGCCTGGATCTTGTACGGCGGTGAGTAGACGCGGCCCTGGAGGATCAGGGTGTTGCCGACGCAGCGCACGGCGCTGGTGGAGATCAGCCGCTGGTCCATGACCTTGATGCCCTCGGCGCCGCCCTCCCACAGCGCGTTCACCACGGCCTGCAGATCCTGCTGGTGGATGACCAGGTAGTCGGGCTGCGGCTCGGGGTAGCCGGGGAGCTTGGCGGTGGCGTTCGGCGGGGCGTCGTTCAGGGTGACGGTGATGGCCTCGCCGGTCAGTTTCTGCGCGCCGGCGCTCTTCTCCAGGGCGTGGAGCCGGTCGTCGTCGGCCTTGGTGCTGCCGTCGTCGCGTCCGGCAAGGGCCTCGACCTCCCCGCGCAGGACGGCGTTGGAATCGTCCAGTTCCTTGTTCTTGCGGCTTCGCTCCTGAATCAGGTCGGAAAGCTTCAGCAAGGACGTGTCCGTGCGGATATTGGTGCCCTTGGCCGTCTGGAAACTGGTGAAGAAAAGGAGTCCCGCGAGGGCGAAGACCGCGACCGTGAGCACGCGGACAGGACGGAAGCCGCCCCGCTGAGGGGCACTGGATCCCGGCTGGGGGGAGTCGGCAGAATTGCTCAACGTACCCTTATCTCCTTCGGCGCCACGGAAGCACTACGCTAACGGACGCCCGGGGGAGTGCTCAGTGTCCCCCGATCCAGTTCCCTGCGCGGCCACGCAGCGCATCGACAGGAGAGACCCTCGTGCCGAAGTCACGTATCCGCAAGAAGGCCGACTACACGCCGCCGCCGGCCAAGCAGGCGGCGTCGATCAACCTGAACAGCCGCGGCTGGGTCGCCCCGGTGATGCTCGCGATGTTCGCGATCGGTCTGGCCTGGATCGTCGTCTTCTACGTCACCGACGGTTCCCTGCCGATCGACAGTCTCAACGAGTGGAACATCTTGGTCGGCTTCGGTTTCATCGCGGCGGGATTCGGCGTCTCCACGCAGTGGAAGTAGCCCGGCGCGGAGTTCCGTGCGAAGGGCCGCTCATGGCCTTCGTCCGCCCGGCCGCATAAGCCTGACCGCCATGGCGCATACCCCTGCCCAGGGGTATGCGCAGAGTTATCCACAGGCCTCGTCCACACCATGGGGACAAAAGAACGACGATCTGTGGATAACCTCTCGGAGGTTGACGCCGGTGTGACGGAAGTACCGCACACCACCGTCACTCGAAAGTCTGTTCGCCCCCTGCCTGACCTGCGGATACGTCGGCCGGCATCAGGGGGCACACCTGTTCCCGCACGCTGTGCACAAGATTCGCCACGTCCTGTGGACAACCGGGCGCTCAGGTGAGCTGGGCCGTCCTCAACAGGGTGATCAACACGATCGCGGCGAGGACCAGCGCACACGTGCCGTACTGCACCAGCGCTCTGCGCTCACGCGGGGCGTGCACCATCGCGTACCCCACCACCACACCGGCGACCAGGCCGCCGATGTGCGCCTGCCAGGCGATGTTCGACCAGGAGAACGTGAAGATCAGGTTGATCGCCAGCAGCGCGAGGACCGGCCGCATGTCCTGGTTCAGCCGGCGCAGCAGCACGGCCGTCGCCCCGAAGAGACCGAAGATCGCGCCGGAGGCGCCCAGCGTGGCCGAGGCGGGCGCCGCCAGCAGATAGGTCAGCGCGCTGCCCGCGAGACCGGACGTGAGGTACAGCGCGAGATAGCGGGCCCGGCCGAGGGCCGCCTCCAGCGGTCCGCCCAGCCACCACAGGCCGAGCATGTTGAACGCGAAGTGCCAGATCGCCTCGTGGGTGAACATCGACGTCACCATCCGCCACCACTCCCCGCCTGCGACCCCTTCGGTGGGGTGGAACGGGGCGGGCGGCCAGGCGCCGACCAGCACGAGGTCGTTCAGCACCGTCGTACTCGCCTGCACGGCGATGAACACGGCCAGATTGATCCCGAGGAGGATCTTCGTCACCAGGCGGGGGTCCGCGGCGATCGGCCCGCCCGCGATCGTGCGCGGCCGGACCGCCGCGGGCGAGGGCCCGCCGCCGGAGGCACCGCGCACACAGTCCGGGCACTGGAAGCCGACCGAGGCGCTGATCATGCACTCCGGGCAGATCGGGCGTTCGCAGCGGGTGCAGCGGATACCCGTCTCACGGTCCGGGTGCCGGTAGCAGGTCAGCGGGGTCTGCGCCGCCGGCCGGCCGCTGCCGGGAGCCTGCTCCATGAGATCCCCCAGGTCGTCGATGATCGCGGGGTGCCGCCCTGGGCCGTGTCCGCCTGACACGGGACGCACCCGCCCATCCTTACGGACGAGAGGGGCGAAAGGTTCCCGGTCGGCCGGTTTCGTCCGGCCGGTCTCCCCGGAAAGGCCGACCTCCGCCGACCACGCCAGGCAGGCCGTCCCCCGCCGGCCACGCCAGGCAGGCCGTCCCGCGCCGGTCGCGTCGGGACGCACTCCTCCGCCGGTCACGTCGGGAGGGCCTTCCTCCGCCGGTCACTCCTGGACGGTCTCCACCGCCACCGACTCGATGACGACGTCCTCCACCGGGCGGTGGGTGCGCGGATTGGTCGGCACCGAGGCGATCGTGTCGACGACCTTCCGCCCGGCCGCGTCGGCGACCTCCCCGAAGATCGTGTGCTTGCGGTTCAGCCAGGCCGTCGGGGCGACCGTGATGAAGAACTGCGAGCCGTTGGTGCCGGGACCCGCGTTCGCCATCGCCAGCAGATACGGCCGGTCGAAGCGCAGCTCGGGGTGGAACTCGTCGGCGAACTGGTAGCCGGGGTCGCCCGTGCCGTTGCCCAGCGGATCCCCGCCCTGGATCATGAAACCGCTTCTGACCTGGTGGAAGACCGTGCCGTCGTACAGCGGTGCCGTCGTCTTCTCCCCGGTCGCCGGGTGGGTCCACTCCCGCAGCCCCTGCGCCAGCTCGACGAAGTTCCTCACCGTGACGGGCGCGTGGTGCGGAAAGAGCCGCAGCCTGATGTTCCCGCGGCTGGTCCTCAGAGTGGCGTAGAGCTGCTCGGCCACGGTGCGCCTTCCCTCGTTCTCCGGTGCTGCCCCGAATCCTCCCACGCCGCCGTACGCCTCCGCGGAAAGTGCGCGGCGGTCCTCCCGGGACGGGAGCGCGCGGCGCCGATCCGTGGAATTGTGGACGACAGCGCCCGACAAGCACCGCGATGAGGCGTCTGCACCCGTATGCCCCTCCCCGCATGCCCGGCGGCTCCGGTGCAGGCATGATCCGCAAAAGGGTGGAAAGTCGAATTACCGTACGCCACCGAGGAGGAGGAACCCGTGACCCGCATCGACAGCGTGCGCGCCGCGACCGGTTCGGCGAAGGACAGCGTGCTGCACGCCGCGGAAGTGGTGGCGCCCTACGCCGACACGGCCAAGGAGAGGGCCGCACACTACGCACACGAGGCACGCGTACGGCTCGCGCCCAAGGTGACGCTGGCCGCCGAACAGGCCCGCGTCCAGTACGGCGCCCATGTCGCTCCCCGCCTGGAGCAGGCCCGCAGCCATGTGCCGCCGAAGGTGGACCTCGCCGCCCAGGAGGCGGCGCTGCGCGCCCGGAAGGCGGCGCTCCAGGCCGCCGAGTACTCCCGGCCGAAGCTCGAGCAGGCGGTGGCCGCCGCCGGACCCGTCCGTGACGAGGCCGCCCTGCGTGCCGCCGCCGCCCTGGCCGCCCTGCGCGGTCAGGTGACCGCCGAGGACATCCACCGCCTGGCCCGCAGGAACGCGCGGCGCGCCAGGACCGGCCACGCCCTGCGCGTGCTGGCCGTGCTGGGGCTCCTCGCGGGTGGGGCGTTCGCCGCGTGGAAGTGGTGGGACAAGCAGGCCAACCCCGACTGGCTGGTGGAGCCGCCCGAGGCGACGGAAGTGCCCGAGTCGGGCCGTCTGACCTCGGTCGACGGCAGCGGCGAGGCCGCGCTCGACCCGGAGGTCCAGGCCAAGGAGGCCGCAGAGAAGGACACCTCGGAACGGGACGACCAGAGCTGAACGAGCACCGGCCGGCGCGGCCGGGGCAGGGACCCCCGGCCGGCGCCGGCCGCCGTCACAACCGCCCCGAGTGCGGGGTCGCCCCCCTCCCCCCGGTCCCGGCACCGGAGGGATGAAGGGGACAGCAGGGCCTAGACTGCGCGCATGACTGAGCTGGACACCATCACGAATGCCTCCGACCCCGCGGTCCAGAGGATCATCGACGTCACGAAGCATTCGCGGGCCAGCGTCAAGACCACGCTGATCGAGGACACCGAGCCGCTGATGGAGTGCATCCGCGCCGGTGTGCAGTTCATCGAGGTGTACGGCTCCAGCAGCACGGGCGTCGACCCGGAGCTGCTCGATCTGTGCCGGCAGCGGGAGATCCCGGTCCGGCTGATCGACGTGTCGATCGTCAACCAGATCTTCAAGGCCGAGCGCAAGGCGAAGACGTTCGGCATCGCGCGCGTGCCGCGCCCGGCCCGGCTCGCGGACATCGCCGCGCGCGGCGGTGACGTCGTCGTCCTCGACGGGGTGAAGATCGTCGGCAACATCGGCGCGATCGTGCGGACCTCGCTGGCGCTGGGCGCCGCGGGCATCGTCCTCGTCGACAGCGACCTGACGACCATCGCCGACCGGCGCCTGCTGCGGGCCAGCCGCGGCTATGTCTTCTCCCTGCCCGTCGTCCTCGCCGACCGCGAGGAGGCGGTCTCCTTCCTGCGGGACGACGACATCGCGCTGATGGTGCTGGACGCCGACGGCGACCTCGGGGTGAAGGACCTCGGCGACCGGCCGGAGGACCGGCTGGCACTGGTGTTCGGCAGCGAGAAGGGCGGCCCCTCGGGGCTGTTCCGGAAGGCCGCGGCGGCCACGGTGTCGATCCCGATGCTCAGCTCCACCGAGTCCCTGAACGTGTCGGTGTCCGTCGGCATCACCCTGCACGAGCGCGCCGCCCGCAACTTCGCCGCCCGCCGCGCCGGCGAACAGGGCTGAGGCAGCGCCCTCACCCGGTCCGCTCGATCCATTCGTTGCCGCCCAGCGGGTAGTCGTAGCCGGGCCGCCCCTCACCGGCGCTCGTCCGGAACGGCTTCCCGTCGTCGTCGATGCGGACCGTGCCCCTGCGGGAGCCGCTCGACCAGTCCAGGGTCAGCTCCCAGCGCACGTCGTGCGCGACGGTACGGGCCGTGACGTAGAAGACCTCCGGGTCGGACTCGCTGACCTTGTACGGGAATCCGTGCCGTGCGCCGCCGACGGCGACCGTCGGGCTGCCCTCGTCCAGGTCGACGGTGAAGGACGCGGTCTCGACGTCACCGCCGCAGCCGACGCCCATCGAATAGTCGTTCCAGGCGAGCGGCTTGCCCTTGCTGACGATCCGTACGTGCAGAGCCTCCAGGACGACGGTCTCGGGGCCGGTGCCCTGCACGGTGACGGCGATCTCCTGCTCGGTGGAGGACACCGCGCCGTACGCGTCGGACCAGCGCGGGGCGTCCTGCTCACCGGCGGGCGGACCGACCTGCTCGGGCTCGCTGTCGACGAGGAAGTGCCGGCTGCACGGGGTGTCGTAGACGTACGGCCGGACCCCGACCGCGAGCGGCAGCCCACCGGAGGCCGAGGACGCGGTGGACGAGGCGCGGGCGGACACCGGGGCGGAGGGTGCGCCGCTCGCGCCGCTCTCCGAGGCGGACGGCGATGCGGAGGCGGACGGGGTGGACGTCGAGGGCCGGGCGGTGGCGGCACCGGCCGTGTCGCCGGGGGCGGCCCCGGCCGTGGCACCGGCGGGCCGCCGGCCGCCCTTGTCGTCCGTGCCCCGGTCGGAGAACGGTTGCAGCGCCAGCGTCACGGCGCCCAGCACGGCGACCACGGAGGCCGCGGCGATCCATGCCGTACGGCGGCGCCGCCACGGAGAGGCGGAGGGCGCCGTGCGGGCCGGGGGCGCGTCGTCAAAGGACAGGGCCTCCGTGGGAGGCGGCGCCTCGTCGGACGCCGTCGGCGCGACAGGCGACGGGGACCGGTCCGGGTCCTCGGCCGGCTGCGGCGCCGGACCGCTCCGGGATGGCTCCGGCGAACCCGGCGCCGGCTCCGTCGCCGGGTCCGGGTCCGGGGTGCCGGCCGCCGCCCGCCCGCGCGACGCGTCGGCGAGGACCCATCGGCGGTGCAGCTCCACCAGTTCCTCGGGGGTCGCTCGGCACACTCTGGCGAGCCGTTCGACCGGCGCGTACTCGTTCGGCACGGCGGCGCCGTTGCAGTAGCGGTGCAGCGTCGAGGTGCTCATGTGGAGGCGCTTGGCGAGCGCCCCGTAACTGAGCCCCGAACGGTCCTTCAACTCGCGCAGCAGCGCCGCGAAACCGTCCTCCACGCCCCCGGTCACCTTCCTCTTCATCCCACCACGTCCCAGTCACCCGTTCCAGGAGAGGGACATTCCCCCTGGTCAGAGCCCGTTCCAGCGTTCCGGTGTCCCTGATGACCGGTCAACTGTGGTGCCTGGGACGGATCACGGCACAAGCTCTGGTCATCCAAACACCCCGCACCGCGGAACGACGAAAGGGCTCGACCACATGTCCACGATCCGGAACTCCCGTACCCGCCTGCTGACCGCCGCCGCCGGTGTCGCACTCGCCGCGCTCTCCCTGACCGCGTGCAACGGCGACGGCACAGGCGTCAACGACGAGGGTGCCGCTCCTGCTTCCTCGTCCGCGGCGACGTCCTCCCCGTCGGCGGCGGCGTCGGAGTCCGCCGCGTCCTCCACGGGCTCGAACCCGGACGCCGGCTCGTCCTCCTCCGGCAAGGGCTCGGGCGGCTCCGGCTCCCAGGCCTCCGGGGGCCAGGCAGGCGGTCAGGCCTCGGGGGCCCAGGCCACGGGGGGCCGGTCGAAGCCCACGGCCAAGGCGCCCGGCTCCTCCGGCAAGCCCGTCACGTGCGACGGCTCCAACACGAAGACGGTCGCCGCGCCCGTGGCCCGCCCCGTCAACCACATGCTCCTCACCGTCACCAACACCGGTTCCGTGCCGTGCTACCTGTACTACTACCCGGCGGTCCAGTTCGGTGAGGCGCAGTCCGTCCCGCCGGTCGTCGAGGACTCCCAGCCGCAGGCCGTCGTCACGCTCGACCCGGGCCGGTCGGGGTACGCCGGCGTGCTGCTGTCCGCCACGGACGGCAGCGGCGGCCACGGGCACACCGAGAAGTCCCTCAAGGTCCACTTCTTCGGGAAGGGCGGCCCCGGCAGCGGCAGCGTCGGCAAGGCCGCGACCCCGTCGCTGCCCTCCCAGGGCGTCTACGTCGACGACTCGATCCGCGTGACGTACTGGCAGCAGGACATGGGCGACGCCCTGACCTGGTGAAGGCGGCGGGCCGTCCGGCGCCGCCTCTCCGGCCGACCCGATGCCCGAGCCGGCCGCCCCGGGCCTGGGGCCGGCCGGCTCAGTGCCCGGCCGGCGCGAGCAGGGCGAGGCGGGCGCGGCGGGGCAGGACACGGGCGGTGGTGACGAACAAGGCGTTCTTCCAGCCGGATGCGACGGTGGGGCGGCTGCGGTTCCGCAGCGCCGTGAGCGCTGCCGTCACCACCTGCCCGGGGGTCTGCACGAGGGCGGCCGGGGTGTCGTCACCGGTCTGCGGCCGGGACTCGGTGGCCGTCACGCCGGGGCACAGGCCCAGGACGTACACGCCGCGGTCCTTGTGCTCGTACCAGAGCGCTTCGGACAGCGCCGTCACGAACGCCTTCGTGGCGCTGTAGACGGCCAGGTCCGGCATCGGGGCGAACGCCAGCGTGGAGGAGACGTTCAGCAGGGCGTCGCCGGGTTCGGCCTCGGTGAGGAAGCGGTGGGCGAGGACGAGCAGGGCGTCGCAGTTCAGCCGGGTCGTGGCCAGGGCGTCGTCGAGGGGGACGCCGGTGAAGGGGCCGGCCACGGCGGTGCCGGCGTTGTTGACCAGCAGATGGACCTTCTCCCTGCCCAGGACGTCGAGGACGCGCTGTCTGCCGTCGGCGGTGGTGAGGTCGGCCTCCAGGCAGATGTGACCGGGGCCCAGCTCGTTCCTCAGGGCGCCGAGCCGGCCGGGGTCACGGGCCACGGCGATCACCCGGTGTCCGTCGGCGGCGAGCCGGCGGGCGAACTCCCGTCCGATGCCCGCGCTCGCCCCGGTCACCAGAGCGGTCCTGCGGTGTTCCGTGCCGACCATGGTGTGTCCTCCCTGGCGGGCTCAGCCGGCGGCGGGCCGGGTGGAAGGCTGGAGACGGAAGGAGAACGCCTCCATCAGCGGCCTGCGCCGCGTCTTCTGGACGGCGGCGATCCGCCACTGCCCGTCCGTGTCCCGGACGACCGTGTACGTGGCGACCTTGCCCGGCCTCCTCGGCCGACGGGTGCCCTTGTGGACGTCGCCTCGGGTGACGACGACTGCGGTGCCCTGCCCGTGCAAGCGCAGGTCGGTGATCTCCAGGGCGAGGCGGGTGCCTTTGAGGAAGCTGTCGAAGAGGGCCTGGTGGGCGCGTCCGATCTCGGCGGCGCCGCGGTAGACGGTGCCGACGTAGGTGACGTCCGTGGCGTCCTCGGTGAACTGCGCGCCGTAGCCGGCGCCGTCGCCGCGGTCCCAGGCGTCACGGCTGCGGTCCAGGAGGGCGCGGATCGCGGTCTCGTCGGCGGTGCGGGTGGACTCCGCGGGCTGACAGGCGGAACGGGGGTGACGGGTGCTCACTTCTCGGCCTCGGGTTTCGTGTCGGGGGACAGCAGGAACGAGATGCGCTCCATGACGCGCTGGCGCTGGGTGTTGTGGAACGCGGCGATCCGCCAGTCGTGGCCGCTCTGCCGGACCAGCGTGTACGTCTGCGTCTTGGACAGGTCCGCGGGCTTCTTCGGGCTGCCGGTGTAGGTGTCGCCGCGGGTGGTGACGACGGCGGTGTCGGGGCCGTAGAAGCGGATGTCGAGGAAGGAGTCCGCGAGCCGGGTGTCCTTGAGGAACCCGTCGAACAGCGCGCGGTGGGCCTCGGCGATGTCGCGGCGTCCCCGGTAGTGCGTGCCGACGTAGGTGGTGTAGGTGGCGTCCTGTGTGAACTGGGCGCCGAACGCCGTGGCGTCGCCCCGGGCCCAGGCGCCGGTGAGTTCCCGCAGTCTGCCGCAGACGGCGGCGTGGTCCTCGGCACCGGCCCGGCCGGCCGGGGTGGCGACGACGGCCGGGGTGACCGCGGCGCAGTCGGCCTGGCCGACGTCGTGCACGTCGGAGGTGGCGTCGAGCCACAGATATCCGCCGCCGGCCGCCGCGGCGAGCGTCAGCACGGTGCCCGCCAGGGCGATCTTGATACGGCGGCGCCGGCGCGTCCGGCGGGTGCGGCCCTGCGCCGGAGCCCGGGGCGTCTCGGCCTTCTCGGCTTTCTCGGACGGCTCGGACGCCTGGGACGGCTGGGCCGGCTGCGACGGCCGGGACGGCGACGCGGCGGTCCCTTCAGCGGTGGTGGCCACCATGGATTCCCCTCCCCGTGGTAACTTCTCAAGAGAAGTTTCTTTGTCGAAGATTTCTCTTCCTTGAGGAAGACATTAGAGAGTGGGACACCCCGTGTCAACGCCGAACGCACCGCAGAACCCGGAGCAGCCGGAAACCGAGCCAGGCCCCCGGCTGCCGGTCCCGGGCGGGGAGACCGACGCCGCCCGCGTCTACCGCGAGTACCTGAGCGCCGTGATGCTGCACGGACACGCGAGCGCGCGCGCCTGCGACCTGGGCGCGACCGATCTGTACGCGCTGAACATCCTCCAGCTCGGCGGCCCGATGACCCCCGGTGAGCTGGGCACGCGCACGGGCCTGACGACCGGGCCGACGACGCGTCTCGTCGACCGGCTGGAACGCGCCGGCTACGTCCGCCGCACCCCCGACCCGGAGGACCGCCGCAAGGTCATCGTCGAACCCGTCGGCAAGCCGGCCGACCTGGACCTGGTCATGGCCCCCGCCCGCCAGAAGATCGGCGAGATCCTGCGCGGCTACTCGGCCGAACAGCTCCACACCCTGTTCGACTACTTCACGCGGGCCACCAGCGCCTACCGGGAGGCCGCCGAACAACTCGGCACCCGCACCCCCACCACGAAATGACCGCCGCCGACGGTCCCGTGAGCGGGCGGCAGGTCACCACCGGGGCGGGAGAACCGGCTTGCGGCGCCCGGCGCGGCGAGCGGAACGGCCGGTCGGTACCGATGGGCCGCCCCCGCCCCGACCGGCCGGGCCCCAGGGCTGCCGCCGTGAGCACCGTCACGCCCGCCCTGTACCGGCCCCGGGAACACGAAAATGCCCCCCGCTCTGCGTCACCGCAGATCAGAGGGCATTCGACGGGGTGGAGCCTAGGGGAGTCGAACCCCTGACATCCGCCATGCAAAGACGGCGCTCTACCAACTGAGCTAAGGCCCCGCAAGGGAGGCGCCCGCCAAAAGGACCACGTCCCGGCGGATGCCTCGCACCAGACTACCCGGTCGCCCCCCGTATCTCACAAAAAGATTGGGGGTCCCCGCACACAACCACGCTCCGTAAGATGCACGGCGGGTTCGCTACAGCGAAGCCACAGTTTTGGGGAAGCGATGGGGAGACGCAATGGACGCCGCACAGCAGGAAGCCACCGCCAGAGCGCGGGAACTGCAGCGGAACTGGTACGGGGAGCCGTTGGGGGCGCTCTTCCGTAAGCTCATCGACGACCTGGGGCTCAACCAGGCGCGTCTGGCGGGGGTACTGGGGCTGTCGGCCCCGATGCTGTCCCAGCTGATGAGCGGTCAGCGGGCCAAGATCGGCAATCCCGCGGTCGTCCAGCGGGTACAGCTGTTGCAGGAGCTGGCGGCACAGGTCGCGGACGGCAGCGTCAGCGCCGCCGAGGCGACCGAGCGCATGGAGGAGATCAAGCGCTCGCAGGGCGGCTCGGTGCTCACCACCACCAACACGACGAACAGCTCGGGCGCTCCGACGGTCAAGCGCGTGGTCCGCGAGATCCAGTCGCTGCTGCGCTCGGTGGCCGCCGCCGGCGACATCCTCCAGGCCGCCGACACTCTCGCCCCGGCCCATCCCGAACTGGCCGAATTCCTCAGGGTGTACGGCGCGGGCCGTACCGCCGACGCGGTGGCGCACTACCAGTCCCACCAGAGCTGACCACAGGGGGGCGGGCACGACCGGCGGCCGACGGACGACCCGGCGTCGGAGCGCCACGACGTCAGGGCGTTCCACAGGGGGAGGAGCAGCGCACAGCGATGGGTGAGGTGTTCGCCGGCCGGTACGAACTGGTCGATCCGATCGGACGCGGCGGCGTCGGCGCGGTCTGGCGCGCCTGGGACCACCGCAGGCGCCGCTACGTCGCCGCGAAGGTCCTCCAGCAGCGCGACGCCCACTCCCTGCTGCGGTTCGTCCGCGAGCAGGCGCTGCGCATCGACCACCCGCATGTGCTCGCCCCCCACAGCTGGGCCGCCGACGACGACAAGGTCCTGTTCACCATGGACCTGGTCACCGGCGGCTCGCTCGTCCATCTCGTAGGGGACTACGGCCCTCTGCCGCCGCGCTTCGTGTGCCTGCTGCTGGACCAGCTGCTGTCCGGCCTGGCCGCCGTGCACGCGGAGGGCGTCGTCCACCGCGACATCAAGCCGGCCAACGTCCTGCTGGAGGCCACCGGCACGCGCCGCCCCCGGCTGCGGCTGTCGGACTTCGGCATCGCGATGCGGTTGGGCGAACCGCGTCTGACGGAGACCAACCTCGTTGTGGGGACGCCGGGTTATCTCGCGCCCGAGCAGGTGCTGGGCGCCGAACCCGACTTCCCCGCCGATCTGTTCGCGGCGGGACTGGTCGCCCTGTATCTGCTGGAGGGCGCCAAGCCGGACACCCGGGCGCTCGTGGAGCTGTTCACGGAGCACGGCACACCGGGCGCCCCCAAGGGCATCCCCGAGCCGCTGTGGCAGGTCGTGGCGACCCTCCTCCAGCCCGACCCGGAGGACCGTTTCCGCACGGCGACAGGGGCGCGCAAGGCCCTCGCCGCGGCGGTGGAACTCCTGCCGGAACCTGGACCGGACGACGAGATCATCGAGGTCTTCGACCAGATCGGTCCCCTGCCTTCGGGGTACGGCCCCGAAGGCCCCGAGCGGACGCGGGAGCAGGACGACACGGGCACCGCCCCACGACCCCCTCTGTCCGCACCTCCACCGGCACACCCGCCGACACCCTCCCGACCGGCCCCGGTACCGCCCTCCACCCCGGCCCC
>NZ_JALLGL010000110.1 GCF_023072675.1 Streptomyces sp. XM83C | reverse complement strand
AGCGCGATCGCGTCCCGCTTGAACTCCTCGGTGTACCGCTTCGTGTACTTGCTTCCCACCTGGCGCTACTTCCTCTGGAACCTCAGGTCCCAGTCTCCAGGTGTCCACGATCAAGGGGAAGCTTCACCGGCGTCCCTGCCCCGCCGCGCGGTCTTCACGGTGGCGATCAGGGGCGTATTGCGCTCGACGTGCGGGCGGGGAACGGGGTGGACTTGAGGTCATGACGTCTGCTCAGCATGAACTGCTTCCCGCCACCCGCCGCGCGCTGCTGCACCGAGTCGCCGTGGCCCAGAACGAGGGACGCACCCCGTCGCTCGTGGCCGCCGTCGTACGGGACGGACAGCGGGTGTGGGACGGGGCCCGGACCTCCGTCGAGGGGCACGCCCCGGACGAGAACACGCAGTACCGGATTGGTTCGATCACCAAGACCTTCACCGCCGTGCTGGTGATGCGACTGCGGGACGAGGGACTCATCGACCTCGGGGATCCGCTGGAGAAGCATCTGCCCGGCACCGGCGCGGGCGAGGCGACCATCGCCGACCTGCTCGCGCACACCGGCGGGCTGGCGGCGGAGTCCACGGGACCGTGGTGGGAGCGCACCCCCGGGACGCTGCGTCCCGAGCTGTCGGACGTACTCGGCGAGCAGCCGCTGCGGCACCCGGTGGGCCGCCGGTTCCACTACTCGAACACCGGCTACACCCTGCTGGGCGCTCTTGTCGAGGAGCTGCGCGGCGCGCCGTGGTCGGACGTACTTCGGCGAGAAGTGCTCGAACCTCTGGGCCTGACACACACGAGCGTGCGACCGCGGGTGCCGCACGCGGCCGGTTGGGCGGTGCACCCATGGGCCGATGTGCTGCTGCCGGAGCCGGCCGAGGACTACGGCCGGATGGAGCCCGCCGGTCAGCTCTGGTCGACCACGGCGGATCTCGCGCGGTTCGCCTCCTTCCTTCTCCGGGGAGACGACCGGGTGCTGAGCGAGTCGAGTGTGCGGGAGATGAGGACCCCGGCGGCGCCCGCCGACGCCGCCGATCTGGGTGACGGTGCGACGTACGGTCTCGGGATGCAGCTCCTGCACCGTGACGGCCGGCTCCTCGTCGGCCACGCCGGATCCGTGCCGGGCTTTTTGGCGGGCCTGGTCATCGGCGTCGAGGACGATGTGGCGGCGGTGGTGCTGACGAACTGCACGTCCGGGTGCCCGGTGTTCACTGTTGCCGCCGATCTCGTGCGGATCGTCGCGGAGGCCGAGCCGCGGATTCCGGAGCCGTGGCGGCCGTTGAGGGAGGATGCCGATCCGGCGGTGCTGGAGCTGGTGGGACCGTGGTACTGGGGCACCAACGGGTTCGCGCTGCGTCTGACGGCCGACGGCCTGCTCTCTTTGGAGCCGCTGTCGGGCATGGGACGGCGGACACGGCTGCGGCCTGAGGGGGACGGCACCTGGACCGGGTTGGAGGGCTACTTCGCCGGGGAGCCCCTGCGGGTCGTCCGGCGGGAGGACGGCACCGTGGACCATCTGGACCTGGGCAGCTTCGTCTTCACCCGGACGCCGTACGACGATCAGTCCGCCGTGCCCGGCGGTGTCGATCCGGACGGGTGGCGCGGCATCAAGTAGGCCGTGAGGACGCGCCGCTGCTTCGGCGTCGCGGCTTCACCGGCGCTGCTGGACAGGGGCTGCTGGACGGGGGCTGTTTCACGTGAAACAGCCCCCCGTGTGCATGGTCTCCGGCCCTCAGAGCGGGAGTTTGAAGCCGATGTGCGAGGGCTCGAAGCCGAGACGCTCGTAGAACCGGTGGGCGTCGGCACGGCTCTTGTCCGAGGTCAGCTGCACCAGTTGGCAGCCCTCACGGCGGGAGGTCTCCACCGCCCACTCGATGAGCCGGGTGCCCAGTCCGCTGCCTCGCTCGTCGGAGTGGATGCGTACGGCCTCGATGATCGACCGTGTGGCGCCGCGCCGGGACAGGCCGGGGATGATCGTGAGCTGGAGCGTTCCGATGACCCGGCCTTCCCGCTCGGCCACGACCAGATGCTGGTGGGGATCTCCGCTGAGCCGCTGAAGCGCCGTGCGGTACGGCGTCAGGTCGTCCGGAGACTCGCGCCGTGCGCCGAGCGGATCGTCCGCCAGCATGGCGACGAGCGCCGGGATGTCGTCCTCGGCGGCCGGACGTATGACAAGGTCTTCCACGCGCCCAGCCTATGCGGCCGGCTTCAGGGTCGAGACGTCCAGTGACTCCACCACCTTGACCAGCGGGGCGAGTTCGGGATCCTTGGCCGCCTCGTCCAGGGCTTCGCGCAGGGCACGGTCGTTGGTGGGGCGGGCCTCCTCCAGGAGCTTGAGCCCGGCCTCGGTGACGTTGGTGTAGATGCCACGCCGGTCGGTGGGGCACAGGTACCGCTCCAGCAGGCCGCGGTTCTCCAGCCGGGTGACGAGCCGCGTGGTGGCGCTCTGGCTCAGGACCACCGCGTCGGCGACCTGCTTCATCTGGAGGTGGCCGCCCTCGCCATCGTGCTGTCGGCTGAGGACACCGAGCAGGGCGTATTCACGCACGCTGAGATCGTGCCCGGCCTGAAGGGCCCGTTCGATGTGCGCCTCGATCCTGCTGTGGAGCAGAGACAGCGCGCACCAGCCCTGGGCGAGGGCGGTGAGCGCGGGGTCCGTCGCTGTCATGGCGTTCCCTTCGTCCCGGAGCGGCTGACACCCAGGGTAAGGCAGGCGTGCAAAAAGCGGCGGCGGCGTATAGCGTGCGTGTGCAAGTACATGGGTCAGATCGCGGCCACGGTCACCGGGGCGAAGCGCCGCCGCCAGTCGCCGGGCAGTTCCGTGATGCCGCAGGACATGACGGCGTTGAGGCCGACGGACTGAAGGCCGCGGGCTTTTGCCCAGGTCAGCAGCTCCTCGTGCCGTACATCGACATCGGTGCGCAGCGGCCGGCCACTGCGGGTGGCGAGGGAGGCGACGAGTGCCTTCGCGGTCCGGGTGTCTTGGGCGATCAGCGGACCCACGACATGGGTGTCCGCGGTGGGCCAGGCAGCCGCGTACCCGATGATCCGCCCGTGTTCCTCGGCGACGTGGAGCAGGTCGGCGAAGGCGGGGAGCCGGGTGACGACGGGGGTGCGGTCGGTGCCGACGACCTCCTTGTCGAGCCGGAGGATCGCGGACAGGTCCTCGGCGGTGGCGGGCCGGGTGGCCACGGCCGGTGCGGTGCCGTCCGGTGTGAAGCGACCGCGGATCATCTCGGCCTGGCCGATGACCTTGAAGCCGAGCTCCTCGTACAGAGGCCGGCCGTATCGGGTGGCGTGCAGTGTCAGGGGGACGGGGCCCAGCTCGGCGAGGACATGGCGCATCATGCGGCGCCCGACACCCTGGCGGGCGTGTCGCTCGGCGACCAGCACCATGCCGATGGCGCAGAGATCAGGCCGCTCCTGAGGGCCGTACCGGGTGACGACGCAGGCACTGACCAGTCCGCCGTCCGGATCGTCGATTCCGTATCCCGTCCCGGACGTGAGGAGGAAGCCCCATTTGTGTTCCTCGCGTGGCCATCCTCGGTTCTCGGACAGGTCCGCGCAGGCGGTGAGATCGCGGAGGGTCAGACGGCGGATGGGCAGAGCGGCGGGGGAAGCAGTCGGCACGCAGGTCAGGCTGTCCGACGGAGACCCCCGGCGTCCACCGCTTTCCGAGGAGTGACATGTGCTTTTGGCCATGCCGTGGCCCTGCGCACACCTGGGGGCCGGCCGCCGGCTGTTTCACGTGAAACACCGGCAGGCCGGTGGTCAGCCGAGGTCAGGAGCGTGCATCGCGCGGACGCCCTCGATGTTGCCGTCGAGGTAGTGCCGCAGGGAGAGGGGGACGAGGTGGACGGAGGCGATGCCGACCCGGGTGAAGGGCACCCGGACGATCTCGTACTCGCCTGCCGGTTCCTCCACCTCCGGGCCATGGCGCAGGGACGGGTCCATGGACTCCAGCCGACAGACGAAGAAGTGCTGGACCTTTACGCCGGTCGCGCCGCCGTCCTCGCCGATGTGCTCGACGGTGTCGACGAAGCAGGGCACGACATCGGTGATCTTGGCGCCCAGCTCTTCGTACACCTCGCGGTGCAGGGCGTGGACGACGGTGGGGTCTCCCGGCTCGACCCCGCCTCCGGGGGTGACCCAGTAGGGATCCACACCCGGCTTGGTGCGCTTGATCAGGATGAGGTCATTGCCGTCCAGCAGAACTGCACGGGCGGTGCGCTTGACCACGGGTCGGACGGTCATGGGAGAAATGTGGCCCCGCAGGTTCCGCATGAAACATCCGGCCATGTTCCACGTGAAACCTTGCCACCGGTGACCGGTCGCGTCCGCTGGGCGACCGGCTCAGCACCAGTCGGCCGCCGCTTGCAGCAGCCAGTCATGGGCGCGGGCGATGTGCGGCATGGCGAGCGTGCCGGTACGCACCACCAGGAAGTACGTGCGCAGCGGAGGCACCGGCGGATCGTGCAGGGTGACGATGTCCCCGCGCTCCAGGGCGGCGGCGCACAGATAGCGCGGCAGGACCGCGAGCCCCGCGCCTGCGCCGGTACAGGCCAGGACGGCCCGCAGATCGGGGACGATGACGGTGCCCGAGGCCGCGGGACGGCAGTCGAAGACGGAGGCCCAGTAGCGGGAGACGAACGGCAGCGACTCGTGCACCTCGACGACGGGGACGTGCTCCAGCGACGGCGCGTCCTTGTGTGGGGACCATGAGCCGCCGAGCTGCTCCGCCCAGTGCGGGGCGGCGACCAGGACGTGTTCCTCGTCGCACAGCGCGGTCGCGGTGAGCAGGGCGCCACGGGGGCGGGCGGTGCTGATGACCAGGTCGTGATGTCCGGCCGCCAGGCCTTCCAGCGCCTCCTCGGCCGTCCCGAACGAGGTGCGCAGGGAGAGCCGTCGGCCGTCGTCGCCGGTCAGCTCGGTGAGGACGGGCAGCGCCCGCTCGGCGGTGAACTCCGGCGGGCCGGCGAGATGCAGGGTGCGGGACGCCGACTCGTCGTCGAGACCGGACTCGGTGATCTCCACGAGGGCGTCCAGATGCGGAGCTGCCTTGTGCGCGAGTTCGTCGCCGATCGTCGTCGGGGTCACACCGCGGGCCTGGCGCAGGAACAGCGGGCGGCCCAGCTGCCGCTCCAGTGTGCGGATCTGCGAGGTGACGGCGGGCTGGGACAGACCCAGCAGCGCGGCGGCGCGGGTGAAGGAGCCGGCCCGGTGCACGGTCACGAAAGTGCGCAGCAAGGCCAGATCCATGGCGTGCCCCTCCCCTGTCGCCGCCCTTCCCCCGAGCCCCCGGCCGGGCCCCAACTATAAATAAGTCGATAGGTCTCTGTCGCTACCGTGATTGGACACTGACACAGAGTCAACTAGCCTTGTTTGCGCGGTCCTTCGCGCGCGGAACCGCAGGACGGTCCGAGCCACGAGGGGGGAGGCTCGGACCGTCCGATGTGCGTACCCAGGCATCGGGCCGGGTGCCGGGGTCCCGGTCAGCGCGCGGACTCGTCCAGCGCGCGCAGCAGGTCGGCCACCAGATCCTCGGGGTCCTCGGCACCGACCGACAGACGGATGAAGCCCTCCGGCACGTCGTCGCCGCCCCACCGTCCGCGTCGCTCGGCCGTGGAGCGGACCCCGCCGAAGCTCGTCGCGTCGTCGACCAGCCGCAGCGCGTCGAGGAAACGGTCGGCGCGTTCCCGGCCGGGCAGCACGAAGGAGACCACACAGCCGAAGCGGCGCATCTGCTGCGCGGCGATCTTGTGGGAGGGGTCGTCCGGCAGCCCGGGGTAGCGCAGCCCCGTGACGTCCGGGTGGCTGCGCAGAGCCTCCGCCACCTTCAGCGCGGTGGCGTTCTGCCGCTCGACGCGCAGCTGGAGTGTGGCGATGGAGCGGTGCGCGAGCCAGGCCTCCATCGGGCCGGGGATCGCTCCGACGATCTTGCGCCAGCGGCGTACGGCGGTCATGGGCTCGCCGCGGCCGGCGACGTACCCGAGGAGGATGTCCCCGTGGCCGGTGAGCTGCTTGGTGCCGCTGGCGACGACGAAGTCGGCGCCCAGCTCCAGTGGCCGCTGCCCGAGCGGCGTGGCGAGGGTGTTGTCGACGGCGACGAGGGCCCCCTGGGCGTGGGCCGCCTCGACGAGCCGCCGGATGTCGCAGACGTCCAGTCCCGGATTGGACGGGGACTCGATCCACAGCAGTTTCGCCCCGTCCAGGACCTCCAGCTGGGCGTCGGCGCCGGTCGGTGCGGTGCGTACCTCGATGCCGTACGCCTCCAGCTGGGCGCGGACCAGGGGCAGTGCCTGGTAGCCGTCGTTCGGGAGGACCGCCGCGTCCCCGGAGCGCAGCTGGGAGAAGAGCACGGAGGAGATGGCGGCCATGCCGGACGCGAACACCAGCGTCTCCACGTCGTCGGCGCCGGGGGCCTCCAGGGAGCCGATCGCCTGCTCCAGCAGTGTCCAGGTCGGGTTCTCGTCGCGGCCGTAGGTGTACGGGCCGGTGGGGTCGCCCGGCAGGTGGAAGTGGGCGGCGAACACCGGGCCCGGGAGGGTGGGCTCGTGCTTGACGGGTTCGGGCAGCCCGGCCCGTACCGCGCGTGTGCCGTCGCCCGTACCGATGCCGTCGCCCGGCGTCGTGTCGTTCATGCCGCTCGTCCTTCCGCATGCTCGCGTACCGCGGCGAGCAGACCCTTGCTCGCCGCCTCCACCATCTCAAGGCATTCCGCGAAACCGGCCATGCCTCCGTAGTAGGGGTCGGGCACGTCGAGGTCGTCGCCGGCCTCCGGGTCGTAGGAGCGCAGCAGACGCACCTTCGCTGCGTCCTCCTCGCTGGGGGCCAGCCGGCGCAGCGCCCGGAGGTGACCGGAGTCCAGCGCGATCACCAGGTCGAGGCGGGAGAACCAGGACGGCCGGAAGCGGCGGGCGGTGTGGTCGAGGGCGTACCCGGCCTCCTCGAGGACGGAGAGGGTGCGCGGGTCGGCGCCCTCGCCCTCGTGCCAGCCGTCGGTGCCGGCGCTGTCGACCTCGACCAGGCCGTCGAGTCCGGCCTCCACCACGCGCGCGTGGAAGACGGACTCGGCCATGGGGGAGCGGCAGATGTTGCCCGTGCAGACGAAGCAGACGCGGTAGGTCATGGACTCAGTCTCCGTCGGGCAGCACGACGTTGAGAGCCCAGGAGACGACGGAGATGATCAGGCCGCCGAGCACGGCCGTCCAGAAGCCGTCCACGTGGAAGCTCAGGTCGAGCTTGTCGCACACCCACGAGGTCAGCAGCAGCATCAGGGCGTTCACGACGAGGGTGAACAGGCCCAGCGTGAGGATGAACAGGGGGAAGGTCAGCACCTTCACGATCGGCTTGACCACGGAGTTGACCAGGCCGAACACGATGGCGACCAGGATCAGCGTGCCGACCTTCTTGCCGGTGCTGTCCCCGGTCAGGGTGATCTTGTCGAGCAGCCACACGGCGACCGCCAGAGCGCCCGCGTTGGCGATCGTCTTGACTACGAAATTTTTCATGTATCTGATCGTGGCAGACGACATGGGGCCAACGGCAGTGAGGCGAGGGCGGCAAACAGGAATGAAGGCTTTCCGGCTGGACGAACTGGAGGCGGAGCGCGCCGCCAACGACGGTGCGTATCTGCAGTTCCTGCGTGAAAGGAACATGTCGGTCGGACTGTACGCGCTGAACGCGGGTGAGCACGACCCGCAGAAGCCGCACGGCCAGGACGAGGTGTACTTCGTGGTGAGCGGTCGCGCCTCGATCACCGTCGGACTGGAGACGACCGAGGTGGCGCGCGGCAGTGTGGTCTATGTGCCGGCCGGCGTCGCCCACAAGTTCCACCACATCAGCGAGGATCTGAGGGTCCTCGTGGTGTTCTCTCCGCCCGAGAGCTGAGTCCGGACCTCCGGGTTCCCTAGGGGATCGGTCAGGGGGAGACAAGGGGTGCGAGGGCCCCGAGAGGCCCTGCTCCCGCCCTAGCATCGAGTGCAGGACATGAACGATGCCCGGCCCGTGCCGGGTTCCGGTGCCCGGCACAGACGGGCGGAGAGGTGGGTCGAGGGCGATGAAGGAGATCTTCGCGGGACTGCCGTGGTGGGTGAAGTGGATCGCGGTGCCGGTCATCGCTCTGGTCGTGTTCGGCAGTGTGATAGCGACCGTCGTGGGTTTTGTGATCGGACTGCTGTTCAAGGCGTTGGTCTTCGTCGCCCTCGTCGGCGGACTGATCTACATCGTGCGGAAGTTCACCTCGAACTCCTCCTCGCGCAGCGACTGGTGAGACCCCCTCGCAGGGTCATGGGCGGCCGGGCCGCTGACCGCTGATCAGCGGCAGCGTGCACCAGGTCCCTCGCCCGGGGGAAGTTTCCCGTCCAGGCGGGTCTGAAGGGGCAGCGGACGGTTAAAGTCCGGAACCCCACGCGGGTGGAGGACCCCCGCGCGGCGTACACCCCCGCACCCGTGTTCCCCGCACGGGCTCCCCCCTCGCGCACCGGGAGTGACCCTTGGCCACCGGCGACACCGCCCTCACGGGACGGCACGCACCCCCCGCGCCGTTCGTCTCCGCACCACCCCGGCAGCGGGGCGCCGCACCGGACACGGCCGGGCCGCAGCCCGCCGCGACGACCCTGATCAGCTCGGTCCAGCGGGCGATGCGTCTGCTGGAGACCGTCGCCGCGCACCAGCACGGCACGACCGCCAAGCATCTGGCCAGGACCACGGGTCTGGCCCTGCCCACGGCCTACCACCTGTTGCGCACCCTGGTGCACGAGGGCTATCTGCGCCGCGACAAGGGACTGTTCTTCCTCGGGGACGCCGCCGAGCGGCTGGGCAGCGACACGGCGGCGCAGAAACGTCGCAGCACTCTGGTCGACGCCCTTGCGCACTGGCGGGACGCCATCGGCGTCCCCGTCTACTACGCCGTGTACCGCGAGGGGGAGATCGAGGTCATGTGCGTCTCGGACACGCCGGGCAATCCTGCGGTCGAGGAGTGGGCCGACTTCCGTGAGACCGGCCACGCGCACGCCATCGGGCAGTGTCTGCTCTCCCAGCTCGATGAGGAGGCCCGCCGTGACCACCTCGACCGGTATCCCGTCCAGGCCATCACCCCGTACACCGTGCCCGACAACAACGCCCTGCTGCGGCGGCTGGAGCGGACCCGGCGTATGGCGCCGGTGATCGAACGGCAGGAGTACGCGCTGGGGACGGCGTGCGCCGCGATCCCGATCACCGTCGGCACCACCGCGGCGACGATGGCGATCTCCCTGCCCCACGACCAGGCCGACCGGCTGCTGCCCGCTGCCCGCAGACTTCAGGACGAGGTCGGACGGCGCCTGGCCTCGATCGCGCTCTCTATCAGTATCTGAAAACTCACTCCTTGTGATCTCCCGTGTACTTTCAGCAAGATTCCCGTAGTGTCAAGGGGTTCTTCCCGCCAGTCGACGGCAAATGACGGGGTAGCGATGCGCGAGTCCGCACAGGCAGTCCAGGCAGAGGTCATGATGAGCTTCCTCGTTTCCGAGGAGCTGTCCTTCCGTATCCCCGTGGAGCTGCGCTACGAGGTCTGTGATCCCTACGCCGTACGGCTGACCTTCCACCTGCCCGGTGACGCCCCGGTGACCTGGGCGTTCGGACGTGAACTGCTGATCGACGGGCTGGGGCGGCCCTGCGGCGAGGGCGATGTGCGGGTGTCCCCCGTGGAGCCCGACTCGCTCAGCGAGGTGCTGATCCGGCTTCAGGTCGGCAGCGACCAGGCCTTGTTCCGCTCCTCGTCGGCCCCGCTGGTGGCCTTCCTCGACCGCACCGACAAGCTGGTGCCGCTCGGGCAGGAGGGCGCCCTCGCCGACTTCGACGCACATCTCGACGAGGCGCTGGGCCGCATCCTGGCCGAGGAGCAGAGCGCGGGCTGAAGCGTTACGGCACGACAGGTGCCGTAACGCTTCAGCGGGAGTACGGACGCCGCAGGAACGCTTCTCTTCCGGGCGCTCCACCGGATCGCGAACCCGGCCCGGCGCTCCGACGAGCCGGGGCCGCCTGGCGTGCTCGTCCGACGGGGTAGGTGCCGGCGCTTGCTCAGCGCTTGCGCCGCCGCCCCCGGCCGCCCCGCGCCGCCGCGGGGCCCGTCGCCCGGCCCTCGGCTGCGGGACCGGGCCGGTCGGCCGACACCACCAGAGCGGCCAGCGCCGTCGTGACCGGCACGGAGGCGACCAGGCCGATCGAGCCGATCAGGGTGCGGACGATCTCCTCCGCCACCAGCTCGCTGTTGGCGACCGCGCCCATGCTGCTCTGCGCGATCGAGAACAGCAGCAGCAGCGGCAGGGCCGCGCCCGCGTACGCCAGCACCAGTGTGTTGACGACGGACGCGATGTGGTCCCGTCCGATGCGGATGCCCGCCCGGTACAGGGCACGCCGGCCCATCGACGGGTTCGCCTCGTGCAGTTCCCACACGGCGGAGGTCTGGGTGACCGTCACATCGTCCAGGACACCGAGCGAGCCGATGATGACGCCGGCGAGCAGCAGACCGCTCATGTCGATCGACGGGTACAGCCCGTGGATCAGGCCGGTGTTGTCGTCGGTGTTGCCGGTGAGCGCGGACGAGCCGATGAACAGCGAGCCGAGGATCCCGATCAGCAGCAGCGAGACGAGCGTGCCCAGCACGGCCACCGAAGTCCGGGCCGACGGGCCGTGGCACAGATACAGGGCGATCAGCATGATGGCGCTCGCCCCGACGACCGCCACGACCAGCGGGTTCGAGCCTTGGAGGATCGCCGGCAGGATGAAGAAGTTCAGCACCAGGAAGCTGATGGCCAGCGCGACCAGCGCCATCACACCCCTGAGCCGGCCCACCACGACCACAGCCAGGGCGAAGACACCGGCGAGCAGCGCCAGGGGGAGGCGGCGGTCGACATCGGTGACCGAGTACTGCAGATCCTTCGGTGCGGAGGGCTCGTAGGCGACCACGACCTTCTGACCTTCGTGCAGCTGACGTGTCTGGTCGGGCTGCACGATCTCGGTGAACGTACGGCCCTTGTCCTTGCCGGTGTCGACCCGGATCGTCGCCTTCTTGCACGTGCCTGCGGCTCGCTGCCCGGTGGAGGAGCCGCCGGTGGCCGACGCGCCGCCGCCTGTGGCGTTGACGGCACCGCAGCCCACCGCCTCGACCCGCGTGACCGTCGCCTGCTGCGTCTGCCGGTCGAAGCCGACACCGGTGCGCTCATGGGCGGGTGCGCCGCCCGGCCACAGCACGGCGAGCCCGATCAGCACGGCCGCCGCGAACGGGATCAGCACGGCCGCGATGACCTTGCGCAGATGCCGGGAGACGGGCGCGGCCGGGCCGTGCGCATGGGAGTGACCGTGTGAATGCGACGGACCGGGTGCGGGGGCGTGACCGTGCGCATGGGACGGATTGGGTGCGGGGGACGGACCGGGTGCGTGGGAAGGGCGGGAGGTGGTGGAAGGGCCGGCGGCGGCAGGTCCGGGGACGTGGGAGTGCGCGGGCTCATGGGTGGGACTGTGCGCAGGAGGGTGGCCGTGTGCGTGACCCTGACTGCGGCTGTCCGAGCCCGGCCCGTCGGACGGCTCGGGCGGATGAGGCTGGGGCTGGTGTGTCGTGGTCACCGCCCGATCATTGCAAGAACGAGGGGGACCCTCTGTTCACCGCGCCCGGACGGACGCTAGCGTGGGGACACCTTTGCACACGCGGGAGCTCGGAGCACCGGGCTGAGAGGACGCTGACCTCCGTAGACACGCGATGTTTCACGTGGAACATCGCCGGACGGAAACCGCTGCGTCGACCGCCGAACCTGTTACCGGGTAATGCCGGCGTAGGGAGTAGGTCTCATGACCAACAAGGACGCACGCACGCCTGCCTCCGTTCAGGACACCACGTCCCAGGAGGCCGGGAAGTCCATCGGCTGGCACAAGGCGTACATCGAGGGCTCACGCCCCGACCTCCGGGTGCCGGTCCGTCAGGTGCACCTCACCAACGGGCAGTCCGTCACGCTGTACGACACGTCAGGCCCGTACACCGATCCACAGGTGGACACCGACGTCCGCCGGGGGCTGGCTCCCCTGCGGGAGAACTGGATCATCGCCCGCGGCGACACAGAGGAGTACGCGGGCCGTCCCGTCCGGCCCGAGGACGACGGGATCAAGCACACCTCGCCGCGCGGCGGGCTGCGCAACCTCGACGCCGTCTTCCCCGGGCGTCCGCGCCTGCCGCGCCGCAGCCGGGACGGCAAGGCCGTCACGCAGCTCGCCTATGCGCGGCGGGGCGAGATCACACCCGAGATGGAGTTCGTCGCCCTCCGGGAGAACGTTTCCCCGGAGGTCGTCCGTGAGGAGATCGCGGCAGGCCGGGCCGTGCTGCCGGCGAACGTCAACCACCCGGAGATCGAGCCGATGATCATCGGCAAGCGTTTCCTGGTGAAGGTCAACGCCAACATCGGCAACTCGGCGGTGACCTCCTCCATCGAGGAGGAGGTGGAGAAGATGACCTGGGCGACCCGCTGGGGCGCCGACACGGTCATGGACCTGTCCACCGGCCGCAACATCCACACCACCCGCGAATGGGTGCTGCGCAACTCCCCCGTGCCGATCGGCACCGTCCCGCTCTACCAGGCGCTGGAAAAGGTCGACGGCAAGGCCGAGGAGCTGACCTGGGAGATCTACAAGGACACGGTGATCGAGCAGGCCGAGCAGGGCGTCGACTACATGACCGTCCACGCCGGCGTGCGTCTTGCGTATGTGCCGCTGACGGCCAACCGCAAGACCGGCATCGTCTCCCGCGGCGGCTCCATCATGGCGGCCTGGTGCCTGGCCCACCACAAGGAATCGTTCCTGTACGAGAACTTCGAGGAGCTCTGCGAGATCCTCGCCGCCTACGACGTCACCTACTCTCTCGGTGACGGTCTGCGGCCCGGTTCGATCGCCGACGCCAATGACGAGGCCCAGTTCGCGGAACTGCGCACGCTCGGGGAACTCAACCGCATCGCCAGGCGTTTCGATGTACAGACGATGATCGAGGGCCCCGGTCACGTCCCGATGCACAAGATCAAGGAGAACATCGACCTTCAGCAGGAGATCTGCGATGAGGCTCCGTTCTATACGCTCGGCCCGCTGACCACGGACGTCGCCCCGGCGTACGACCACATCACCTCCGGCATCGGTGCCGCGATGATCGCCTGGTGGGGCACGGCGATGCTCTGCTATGTCACGCCCAAGGAGCATTTGGGCCTGCCCAACCGTGACGACGTCAAGACCGGCGTCATCACCTACAAGATCGCCGCCCACGCAGCCGACCTCGCCAAGGGGCACCCGGGTGCGCAGGAGTGGGACGACGCGCTGTCCGACGCCCGGTTCGAGTTCCGGTGGGAGGACCAGTTCAACCTCGCTCTGGACCCGGACACGGCACGGGAGTTCCATGACGAGACGCTGCCGGCCGAGCCGGCCAAGACGGCCCATTTCTGCTCGATGTGCGGGCCCAAGTTCTGCTCGATGAAGATCTCGCAGGACATCCGCCGTGAGCACGGGTCGACCAAGGACGAGATCGAGGAGGGTATGGCACAGAAGTCGAAGGAGTTCGCGGCGGCCGGCAACCGCGTCTATCTGCCCATCGCCGACTGATCCGCGGAGCATCCGCTCGGCGGTGACCGAGCCTCGCCCTGACCGAGTGCTGTCCGGCCCGGACATCCGCGTGCGGGCCGGACGGACATCCGCGTGCGGGTCGGACAGGCACGCGTGTGCGGACTGGACGGGCACCCGTGCCATGGCCGGACGGGCACCCCGGGCCCCGTCGGCCGGGGCGCGCGTGCCGTTCGGTAACGAAGACGACACGACGCCGTTCGGTACCGACCAAGATCCGTAGCGTGTCCGCCTGTGGGTGGGATCGATGTTGCCAACGGAGTGGCGGGCGCCGTCATCGGGATGCTCTTCGCGGTGCTGTTCCAGCAGCCTTTACAGGACGGCTGGTACCGGCTGCGCAGGCGGTCGACGCGTGCGATCCGCAGCCTGCGACGCCGCGAGGTGTCGGGGCCGGCGTGGCGCACGTTCTCCCTCGGCCCCCTGCACACCTCCGCGTTGATCGTGGAGGGCGACGGGGAGTCCCCGATCCCGCCCGAGACCGTCTACGTCCATGTACTCGACGACGAGATCGAACTCCCCTCGGACATGCGGCCCTGGCGGGACGAGATCGAAGCCGAGGGGGAGCAGTTGCGCGCCGAGGGGCGCACTCCCCTGTGGAACGGCCCGCGGTACGCGGTGGAGTCGTTCGACATCTCCCGCACCGCGCTCGACGAGGTACCCGAGGTCCATCTGCGGTTGCGGCCGACGGACTACTACACCTTCCTCGCCGCGCAGCAGCTCGACCGGCGGCTGCCGGACGGCAGCACGCCCCGCTCCCGCTATCTGGACCCGGACGAGCCGTTGAAGGCGCCGGCCTTCCTGCAGTGCAGCTTCGCCGTCAATGTCGCGGTCGTCACCTCCGACGACATGCTCGTGGTCAGCCGTCGCAGCGACCGGGTCCGCATGGCCCCCGGGGTGTGGAACTCGTCCGTCAACGAGGGCCTGTCCCGGCACATCGACTCCTCGGGGAGGAGCGCACCGGATCTGCATGCCGTGGCCCGCCGCGGCATGCGGGAAGAACTCTCCCTGGAGCCGCACGAGTACGCGCTCGACCTGCTCGCCTTCGTCCTGGACATAGGCAAGCGCCACTGGAGCGGACACTTCTACGCCAAGCTGAAGGACCTCAGCAGCACGGACCTTCAGGCACGCATGAGCCGGGGCGTGGCGGACCGGTGGGAGCACCAGAGCATCGACTACGTGCCCTTCCGGCCCGCGACGGTGGTCAGATACATGCTGCGGGAGGACCGCGTCCACCGCTGGGCCCCGCTGGCGCCGGCGCTGTTCCATCTGGCGCTGGTCCATGCGTACAGCCGCACGCTCGTCGAACGGGTCGAGGCGCAGATCATCCGGCGTCTGTAGGGCCGCCACAGCCCGGCGGCCAGCCCTCCCGCCCGCCGGGGCCCGGCCGGTGTGGCCCCGGACGACGGCACGGCGCAGGCAGCGGCGTCACTCGGTCAGTTCGCCGATCCGCCGATCCGCCGATCCGCCGATCCGCCGATCCGTCACTCCGGCTGGTGCTCCGGTCCTCCGAACCCCGGACCGCTGTAGTCGGGGCTCGTGAAACTCGGGCGGTGGGCCGACGCGGGCCCGTCGTCGGGGCTGGTGAAGCCCGGCCGGTCGTAGCCGAGCCGCGGGATGCGGCTGCTGCTCGGTGCCTGTGGCGCCGGGTGCCGTACGGCGGCCGTGGTGCCGGGGTCGGCGAGGGCGTCCCGCAGGAAGGGGACGATGCCGCGTTCCAGCAGGGCCTCGCGCCAGGCGTCCCTGGCCCGGGCGACCTCCTCGGCCAGTTCGCCGTAGGGCCCGGTGTCGGGTGCGGGCCGGTTGCGCAGGGCGGTGATCAGCAGGCCGACGGTGGCGACGAGGATCGCGGCCGCGGTCAGCGCGCCGAACACCCAGCCCGCGGTGATCATGGTCCGGGCGAAGGCCGGCTCGGGGTCGAGCATCTTCAGGATGTAGCCGACGAGCAGGAAGATCGCCGCGGCGGTTCCGGCGAGGACCGGCGCGAGGACCGCGACCACGGCCACGGCGCCCGCGCCCGCGCCCTCGGTGACCTCGCCCATGGTCGCGGCGATCCCCATCGCGCCCGGGCCCGATTCGGCGGAGCCGTCGTGGGCGGAGGACGGGGCCGGGGACGGCGCCGGGTGGCGCAGTTCCTCGCGGACCTTCACATAGTGCTGGTACTCGGTCGCCGCGGCCGCGGTGATGAGGGCGGTGGCGTTCAGTGCCATGGTGCGCAGTTGTTCGGAGTTGAGCCGCTGTCCGACGGCGGCCAGCTCCGGGCGGTGTGGGGCGGAGCGCAGCGCCTCGTCGAGGAGCCGCTCGTACTCCTGGCGGTCCTCACTCAGCAGGTGCTGCGGAACGCTGTTCATGTGCATCCCCCGATGCTCCGTAGGGCTTGGGGCTCGCATGACGAACGAGCCGTCGGGCAGAAACGGAGGGGAGCCTGCTACGGATAAGCCGATGGTAGAGCGGTCACGGCGTGCCGTGACAGGGGGTTTCCACAAATTCGCGGTCGTCGTGCACCGTCGCCGCAGGTCGGCGGCGACGGTGAAGGTGTGGATCGAACGGTCAGGCGTCGAGCGGGAGTTGCTGGACCAGCAGTTTTCCGGCCATGGTCACGCCGCCGTCCATGGCGATGGCGAGCCCGTCGGCGTAGACGTGCGGGCCTTCGACGACCGGTCCGGCGCCGTCCTCCCCGTCCTCGGAGCCCACTTCGCCGAGCAGATACGGGATGGGGCTGTGGCCGTGGACGATCCGGCTGCCGCCGTAGGTGTCGAGCAGCGAGCGCACGGCGTCGGCGCCGCCCTCGTCGCGGAAGGAGAACCGCTTGGTGAACTTGCGGAAGAGGTCCCACACCTCGTCGGCGTCGTTGCGGGTGAGGGTCTCGCGGACGGTGTCGTTGACCTCCTCGATCGACGAGCCGTAGTCGAGGTAGGCGGTGGTGTCCGAGTGGACGAGCAGATGGCCGTCGGTCTCGGTGAGCGCGTCCAGGCGGGCCATCCACTGCAGGTGGTGGTCCTGGAGGCGGTCCATGTCGGTCTTCTGGCCGCCGTTGAGCAGCCAGGCCGCCTGGAAGGTGGCGGTGCCCGCGCCGGAGTTGACGGGGGTGTCGCCGAACCGTTTGGCGCCGAGCAGCAGCAGCTCGTGGTTGCCCATGAGGGCCTTGCAGTAGCCCCCCGCGGCGGCGGCCTCGGCGGACAGCCGCATCACGAGGTCGATGACGCCGATGCCGTCGGGGCCGCGGTCGGTGAAGTCGCCGAGGAACCACAGCCGGGCGGTGCCCGCGCACCACTGGCCGGAGCCGTCGATGAGGCCCTTCTCCTGTAGCGCGGCGACCAGTTCGTCCAGGTAGCCGTGCACATCGCCGACGACGAACAGCGGGCCGGGCCCGTCGGCCGGCTGCGGTGCGGGCGCGGCGGGCACGGCGGCGGGGCCGACGGCCACCTGGACCGTGTCGCCCCGGTTGATGACGGGCAGGTCCCGCTGGGTGGGGGTGTACCCCTCCGGGAGGTCGAGCGGGCTCTCGACGGGCCGGGCGGCCTCGCCGGGAAGCGGGGTGTGGGCGTACGGACCGGACTCATGGACGTACGCGGGCACCCGGAAGTCGCGCAGCGTCGCCGTCCGCTCCACCTCGGGTCCCTGACCGGCCCCCTGAGTCATCGACCCCTCCACCATCGCGCCGCATCTGCACCGCATCGGACTGCCTGGTCGCAGCGGCCCGCGGTGTCGTGGGCCCATCATAGGAATGCGGATCGCGCCGTGTGATGACCCAGGGGTGGTGAATCAGAGCAAGACTCCAGTTCGCTGCGGCATTCGCCCCGTTTGGGAAGGGCTTTCCCCATCCGGTGACGACATGCTGGGCCGGGTGACCACCGGCCTGACCGGGTGACGACCCGCTCACGACCCGCTGAGGGACCCGCTGTCGGACCCGCCGGCGAACCGCCGACGGCCGACCGATCGCCCGGTCCCCGGGCGCCGTGCCGGTCGGCTCGGACACCCGGGGACCTGCTCCCCCATCGGCCTCTCGGCCGTGTCTATCTCTCCGGCGCGCGCGGCGGACTGACCGTCGTACGGGGCGGCCGGCGCTGCGAGGAGGTGCGGACGATCAGCTCCGTCGGTATCACC
Source organism: Streptomyces sp. XM83C (assembly GCF_023072675.1). GTDB lineage: Bacteria > Actinomycetota > Actinomycetes > Streptomycetales > Streptomycetaceae > Streptomyces > Streptomyces thermocoprophilus. The sequence continues at coordinate 1,381 of NZ_JALLGL010000110.1, read as the reverse complement.
TGCTCGACCGGCTGATCCGATTCCACGCCCTCGATGGCGTCGATGAGGAGCTGCACCACGGCCGTGCCGATGCGCCGCGGCTTCAGCGACAGGGTGGTGATCGGCGGCTCGGTGTTGGCGTACACGGTGGACTCGCTGCAACAGACGAGGAGCAGGTCCTCCGGGACGCGCAGGCCGTAGCGGCGGGCGGCGGCGAGCAGGTCGGTGCCGTTGGGGTCGAACAGGCCGTAGACGGCGTCGGGCCGGTCGGGCCGGGCGAGCAGCCGGTCGGCGGCGACGGCACCCGCGCAGGGGTCGTGCGCCGGGTAGGCCTCGTAGACCGGGTCCTGGCCGACGCGCTCGCACCAGCGCAGATAGGCCGTGGTCGACAGATGGGTGTACGTGTCGGTGGTGGTGCCGGTGAGCAGGCCGATACGGCGGGCGCCGGCCTCGGCGAGATGGTCGAGGATGTCGAGTACGGCGGCCTCGTGGTCGTTGTCGACCCAGGCGGTGACCGGGAGCGAACCGGCCGGGCGGCCGTCGGAGACGACCGGTAATCCCTGGCGGACCAGTTCGCTGACGACCGGGTCCTGGTCGGAGGGGTCGATGACGACGGTGCCGTCGAGGGCGACGTTCGACCAGACGTCGTGCCGGGAGGTCGCGGGCAGGATCACCAGGGCGTAGCCGCGGGCGAGCGCGGCGGAGGTGGCGGCCCGGGCCATCTCGGCGAAGTACGCGAACTCGGTGAAGGTGAAAGGTTCATCCCCGTACGTCGTCACGGTCAGACCGATGAGGCCCGATTTGCCGGTACGGAGCGTGCGGGCCGCCGCCGACGGGCGATAGCCCAGTCGGTCGGCGACCTCCCTCACGTGACGCCGGGTGGCATCAGGGAGCCGGCCTTTGCCGTTCAGGGCGTCGGAGACGGTCGTGATGGACACTCCGGCGGCGGCGGCCACGTCCCTGATGCCCGCCCGGCCCGGCCGGTTTCCTCGGCGTGAGGTTTCCGCGCGGCTCACCTGATGCTTCCCTGCTGCTGTCATGGCGAGCCGATAGTAGGGCTCATGCGGTGGGGTCGTGCGGACGCATATGCGGACGTTGACAGGCACGTTTCTGCAAGGTGTTGAGCCGTCAAATACCTTGGAATGCAAGGAACTTGACCTTCCATATGCCAGGAGTGAGCGTGTCCGCGCGCATGGACCTGCCGACTGTCCGATGTCTCGAAGAGGTCTCAACTCACCTGCACGGGGGATGCGCGCCACGGCGTGAGCCACCGGCGCATAGATATATGTATGGCGCGCCCCCTGATTCGCACGCCTTCGGACCACTTCATCCGGCGATGCTCCTGATGTCTGTGGGGCGCGTGAGGCGATGCCCGCGACGGGGGCGGGGCGACGTCCACGGG
>NZ_JALLGL010000010.1 GCF_023072675.1 Streptomyces sp. XM83C | reverse complement strand
CTCCCCGGAAGGCCCGCCACCCGAAAGGCGGCCTCCCGGTCGACCCTTCGGTCGTCCCCTCGGTCACCCCCCGTTCCCCGTCCCGAGCCACCCGGCGAGCTTGCCGCCCTTGCCGACGGCGCGCAGGCGGCGTTCCGTGGCGTCGCGTACGGGGTCGGTCGCGACGACGAGCAGTTCGTCGCCGCGCCGCAGCATCGTCGAGGGCATTGGCACGAAGGAGGTGCCGTCGCGCACGACGAGGGTGACCGCGGCGCCGGCCGGCAGCCGCAGCTCGTTGACCTCGACGCCGTGCATCTTCGACCCCGGCGGGATGGAGACGGACAGCAGGTGGCCGCGCAGTCGCTCCAGCGGCGCGGACTCGATGCCGAGGTCGGTGGCCTCGTCGCCGCGGCCCAGCCCCAGCCTGCGGGCGAGCCAGGGCAGCGTCGGCCCCTGCACCAGGGTGTAGACGACGACGAGGACGAAGACGATGTTGAAGATACGGCGGCTGCCGTCGACGCCGTTCACCATGGGGATGGTCGCCACGATGACGGGCACGGCCCCGCGCAGCCCCGCCCAGGACATCAGGGCCTGCTCCGCCCAGGGCACCCGGAACGGCAGCAGGCAGGTGACGACGCTCAGTGGGCGGGCGACCACGGTGAGGGCGAGGCCGATGACGACGGCGGGCCAGATGTCGTCGCCCAGCTCGTGCGGGGTGACCAGCAGGCCGAGCAGGACGAACATGCCGATCTGGGCGATCCAGCCGAGGCCTTCGGCGAAGCCGCGGGTGGCGGGCCAGTGCGGCAGTTTGGCGTTGCCGAGCACCACCGACGCCAGGTAGACGCCGAGGAAGCCGCTGCCGTGGGCGAGCGCGCCGGCCGCGTACGCGGTGACGGCGATGGCCATGACGGCGATCGGGTACAGGCCGGACGCGGGCAGGGCGACGTGCCGCAGGCCCCAGGCGCCGAGCCAGCCGACGGCGAGGCCTATGGCGGCGCCGATGGCCAGCTCCAGCAGTATCTCGCCGAGCAGGACGTACCAGTGTTCGATGGGGCCGGCCTGGGAGAAGGCGACGACGAGGATGACGACGGGGGCGTCGTTGAAGCCGGACTCGGCCTCCAGCGTGCCCGTCACGCGCGAGGGGAGGGGGATCTTCCGCAGGACGGAGAAGACCGCCGCCGCGTCCGTCGAGGAGACCACCGCACCGATGATCAGCGCCTGCCGCCATTCCAGCCCCACCAGGTAGTGCGCGCTCGCGGCCGTGACGCCGACGCTGACCGCGACGCCGACGGTGGCCAGCGCGGAGGCGGACGGCAGGGCGGGCTTGATCTCCTTCCACTTCGTGCCGAGACCGCCTTCGCTGAGGATCACGACCAGGGCGGCGTACCCGATGACCTGGGTCATCTCGGCGTTGTCGAAGTGGATGTGGGCGATGCCGTCGGAGCCCATGAGGACGCCGATGCCCAGGTAGACGAGCAGGCTGGGGAGCCCGCTGCGCGAGGAGATCCGGACCGCTGCGACCGCGACGAGCAGGACCAGCGAGCAGACGAGCAGAAGCTGGTTGAGGTGGTGGACAGTCAGCGGCGGTTTCCTTCCCGGATCGCGGGGCGCACCCATGAATCGGACAACCCTGCGCGCGCCTCACGCAACTACTTCGTTACCTTACCTAACTCTTGACGATTTCTTGACGCTGGCCAGGGCAAGATCGAACGCCTGCCCGCGCTGGTTCCCGACTCCGCGTCAAGCACCCAGGGGCCCTGCGCCTATGGTTGCTCCAGCGCTCATTCAATGTCACAGACCGCCTGCCGCTCGCGTTAGGACAGCAAGGACAGCGATGCCCCCCAACACCACCGCCACAACGGGTGACAAGCCCGGCAAGTCCGGCAGGAAGAAGGGGCGCAAAGCCCGCCTGCTCGTGCTCGTACTGGTGCTGGCGCTCATCGGAGGCGTCGCCTACGGGGCGTACTGGTCCATCAGTACCGTTCGCGCCTCCTTCCCGCAGACCTCGGGGACGATCACCCTGAAGGGGCTGTCGGGTCCCGTGGAGGTCAAACGTGACGGGTACGGCATCCCGCAGATCTACGCCAATTCTGACGAGGACCTGTTCATGGCGCAGGGCTTCGTCCAGGCGCAGGACCGGTTCTACGAGATGGACGTGCGCCGGCACCTGACGTCCGGGCGCCTGTCGGAGATGTTCGGCAAGGGCCAGATCGACAACGACGCGTTCCTGCGTACGCTGGGCTGGGACCGGGTCGCCGAGCAGGAGTACAAGACCAAGCTGTCGGCGAGCACCAAGAAGTATCTGGACGCTTACGCCGCCGGGGTCAACGCCTACCTCGACGGCAGGTCCGGCAAGGACATCTCCCTCGAGTACGCCGCCCTGGGCTTCGTCAACGACTACAAGCCGGAGAAGTGGACCCCGGTCGACTCGGTCTCCTGGCTGAAGGCGATGGCCTGGGACCTGCGCGGCAACATGCAGGACGAGATCGACCGCGCGCTGATGACCAGCCGCCTCGGCCCGCAGCAGATCGCGCAGCTCTACCCGCAGTACCCGTACGACCGGAACCGGACGATCGTCCAGGAGGGCGCGTACGACGAGCAGACCGGTGAGTACGACCAGGACGCCGACGGCACGTCCAGCGGCTCGGGCAGCTCCCTGGGCGGCACGGGCACCGGAACCGGCACCTCGACCGGCGGAACCGGAACCGGCACGGGCACCGGCGGCGCGACCGGCGCCTCGTCGTCCTCCACGTCCTCGTCCTCCACGTCCTCCTCCACGGACGCGGACGCCACCGCCCTCCAGGGCCAGCTCACCGGCCTCTACAAGGTCCTCGACGACCTCCCCGAGGCCGTCGGCGTGAACGGCAACGGCATCGGCTCGAACTCCTGGGTGGTCGGCGGCAAGCACACCATCACCGGCAAGCCCCTGCTGGCCAACGACCCGCACCTGACGGCCTCCCTGCCGTCGGTCTGGTACCAGATGGGCCTGCACTGCCGCACGATCACCGCGAAGTGCCAGTTCGACGTCAGCGGCTACACCTTCGCGGGCCTGCCCGGCGTCGTCATCGGCCACAACAAGAACATCGCCTGGGGCATGACCAACTCCGGCGTGGACGTCACCGACCTCTACCTGGAGAAGATCACCGGCGACGGCTACCTGTACGACGGCAAGGTCGTCCCCTTCAAGACCCGCGAGGAGACCATCAAGGTCGCCGGCGGTGCCTCGAAGAAGATCGTCGTCCGTGAGACCAGGGACGGCATGCCCCTGCTGTCCGACCGCAGCGACGAGCTCGTGCAGGTCGGCAAGAAGGCCACCGTCGCCAACGGCGCCCCCGACCGCGGGGACGGCTACGGCATCGCGCTGCGCTGGACCGCGCTGGACCCCGGCACCTCCATGGACGCCGTCTTCGCCATGGACAAGGCGGCCGACTGGAACGACTTCCGGGCCGCGGCCGAGCTGTTCGACGTGCCGTCGCAGAACCTGATCTACGCCGACACGCAGAACCACATCGGCTACCAGCTGCCCGGCAAGATCCCCACCCGCGTCAAGGGCACCGACGGCTCGGTGCCGGTGCCCGGCTGGAACTCCAGGTACCGCTGGACCGGCTTCCTCGACTTCGACAAGCTGCCCCGCGAGTACGACCCGAAGCGCGGCTACATCGTCACCGCCAACCAGGCCGTGGTCGACCCGGACGCCTACCCGTACACCCTGACCACCGACTGGGGCTACGGCACCCGCAGCCAGCGGATCACCGACCTGATCGAGCAGAAGATCAAGGGCGGCGGCAAGATCTCCACCGAGGACATGCGGCAGATGCAGCTCGACAACAGCAGCGAGATCGCCAAGCTGCTGGTGCCGGTCCTGCTGAAGATCGACATCGACGACCCCGAGGTCCGCAAGGCGCAGAAGCTGCTGGAGGGCTGGGACTACACCCAGGACGCCGACTCGGCCGCCGCGGCCTACTTCAACTCGGTGTGGCGCAACATCCTCAAGCTGGCCTTCGGCAACAAGCTGCCCAAGGAGCTGCGTGTCGAGGGACAGTGCCTGTGGGTGGACCCGGTCTCCTCCACCGGCCCCGTCGACGACACCACGAAGGTCCGCGAGTGCGGCCAGCGCGAGGCCGACCAGGCGCAGCCCGACGGCGGCGACCGCTGGTTCGAGGTGGTGCGCAGGCTGATGGACGACAAGAAGAGCGACTGGTGGACCACGCCCCGCTCGGGCACGCGCCCGGCGGCGGGCAACCGTGACGAGCTGTTCGCGCGGGCCATGATCGACGCGCGCTGGGAGCTGACGGCCAAGCTCGGCAAGGACATCGACACCTGGAGCTGGGGCCGGCTGCACCGGCTGTTCCTGAAGAACCAGACCCTGGGCACCGAAGGCCCCGGCATCGTCAAGTACGTGCTGAACCGCGGCCCGTGGAAGCTCGGCGGCGGCGAGGCGGCCGTCAACGCGTCCGGCTGGAACGCGGCGGGCGGCTACGGCGTCGTCTGGGTGCCGTCGATGCGGATGGTGGTCAACCTCGGCAACCTCGACAAGTCGAAGTGGATCAACCTCAGCGGCGCGTCCGGGCACGCCTACAACGCCCACTACACCGACCAGACGGACAGGTGGGCCGCCGGTGAGCTGCTGCCGTGGTCGTTCTCGCCGCAGGCCGTCGACGACAGCACCGGCGACACCCTCACCCTGCAACCGTGAGCCGGACCTGACGGCCCACGGCCGCGGATGAGCGGAAAGGGGCTCCACGCGCACGCGTGGAGCCCCTTCTCCGTTGTCCGCAGTTGCCCTCAGCGGCCCTCCGCCGCCCTCATCGGTCGAAGCGCCGCACCCCCGACGGCGTCACCACCGCGTGCACCGGCCGGTCGTGCGGCTCCTCCGGCAGATGCGCGACGACCTCCCGGTCGTACAAAAGCACCACCAGCGCGGGCCGCGCACCCGCACGGTCCAGGCGGGCCAGCACCCGGTCGTACGAGCCGCCGCCGCGCCCCAGCCGCATGCCGCGCCCGTCGACGGCGACCCCGGGCAGCAGCACGACGTCCGCCCCGGTCACCGCATCGGGGCCCAGCCGCTCCCCGGCCGGCTCCATGAGCGCCATCCGCCCGCCGTGCCGCACGCGCACGAGCGAGCCGGGGCCGGTGAACTCGCCCCAGTCCAGGTCGTTGTCGGGCAGCAGGGCGGGCAGCAGGACGCGCACGCCCCGCGCGCGCAACGCGTCCAGCAGCGCGAGGGTGCCCGGTTCACTCCCCACGGAGACATACGCGGCCACCGTGCGCGCCTTCGCCAGCTCGGGCAGCTCCAGCGCCCGCCGGGCCAGCGCCTCGGCGGCTTCCCGCAGGCCGTCGTCGGACAGCGCCTGCCGTGCGGCGAGGAAGTCCCGCCGCAGCGCACGCTTGCCGGAACCGCCCGCCGCGTCCTTTTCGTTCACTCCAGACTCCCGTACCGCTTCCATGTGCTCATATGAGTGTCCATGGTCCCGCAGGGGCACAAACCCTTCCTGGGCACCGGATAAGGTGGCGGGCATGACCCAGTCGCCCCCCAGGATCAGCAAGGCTGTCATCCCGGCAGCAGGGCTCGGCACCCGCTTCCTGCCGGCCACGAAGGCCACGCCCAAGGAGATGCTGCCGGTCGTGGACAAGCCGGCGATCCAGTACGTGGTCGAAGAGGCCGTGTCCGCCGGCCTCGACGACGTCCTCATGATCACGGGCCGCAACAAGCGCCCGCTCGAGGACCACTTCGACCGCAACTACGAACTCGAGTCCGCCCTGGAGAAGAAGGGCGACGCGGAGCGGCTGGCCAAGGTGCAGGAATCCAGCGACCTCGCCACGATGCACTATGTGCGCCAGGGCGACCCCAAGGGTCTCGGCCACGCCGTGCTGTGCGCGGCCCCGCACGTGGGTGACGAGCCGTTCGCCGTTCTCCTCGGCGACGACCTCATCGACCCGCGCGACCCGCTGCTCCAGCGGATGATCGAGGTCCAGGGGCAGTACGGCGGCAGCGTCGTCGCCCTCATGGAGGTCGCCCCCGAGCAGATCCACCTCTACGGCTGCGCGGCCGTGGAGCAGACCGAGGACAGCGACGTCGTCAAGGTGAGCGGGCTCGTCGAGAAGCCCGACGCGGCCGACGCCCCGTCGAACTACGCCATCATCGGCCGCTACGTCCTCGACCCGCACGTCTTCGACATACTGCGGCAGACCGAGCCGGGCCGCGGCGGCGAGATCCAGCTCACCGACGCCCTCCAGCAGCTCGCCGAGGACGAGAAGGTCGGCGGGCCGGTCCATGGCGTCGTCTTCACGGGCCGCCGCTACGACACCGGCGACCGCGGCGACTATCTGCGTGCCATCGTCCGACTCGCGTGCGAACGTGAGGATCTGGGCCCGGACTTCCGGACCTGGCTCCGCAGTTACGTCACCGAGGAGATGTAGCCACCTTGAGCAGCACCGCGCCCCGCACCACCGGCCAGGACCGTCTGTGGTCGGTGGACGAGCACCTGGAGGACATCCTCGCCACCGTCCGCCCACTGGAGCCCATCGAGCTGCAACTGCTCGACGCTCAAGGGTGCGTACTGGTGGAGGACGTCACCGTCCCGGTCTCGCTCCCGCCGTTCGACAACAGCTCGATGGACGGATACGCGGTGCGGGTCGCGGATGTCGCGGGCGCCTGCGAGGAGTTCCCGGCGGTCCTGGAGGTCGTCGGGGACGTCGCTGCGGGCCAGGCCGACCCGCTCACGGTCGGCCCCGGCCAGGCCGCGCGCATCATGACCGGCGCCCCGCTGCCGCCCGGCGCCGAGACCGTCGTGCCCGTGGAGTGGACCGACGGCGGACTCGGCGAGGGCCCCGTGACCGGGATGCGCGCCCGCGCGCTCGCCCCGGAGGGCGCCGCCGGACAGGTCCGCGTGTACCGGCCCGCCGAGGCACGCGCGCATGTGCGCGACAAGGGCAGCGACGTGAAGGCCGGTGACCGCGCCCTGGAGGCGGGCACCGTGCTCGGCCCGCCGCAGATCGCCCTGCTCGCCGCGATCGGCCGCGGCACGGTACGCGTGCGCCCGCGCCCGCGCGTGGTCGTGCTGTCCACCGGCAGCGAACTCGTCCCGCCCGGTGAGGAACTGCGCGCCGGTCAGATCCACGACTCCAACAGCTTCGCGCTGACCGCCGCCGCCCGGGACGCCGGTGCCATCGCCTACCGGGTGGGCGCGGTCGCCGACGACGCCGAGACGCTGCGCGCCACGATCGAGGACCAGCTCGTCCGCGCCGACCTGATGGTCACCACGGGCGGGGTGAGCGTCGGGGCGTACGACGTCGTCAAGGAGGCCCTGTCGCACACCGGCGACGAGGACGAGCCCGGCAGCGGCGTGGAGTTCCGCAAGCTCGCCATGCAGCCGGGCAAGCCCCAGGGCTTCGGCTCCATCGGGCCCGACCACACGCCGCTGCTCGCCCTGCCGGGCAACCCGGTGTCGTCGTACGTCTCCTTCGAACTGTTCGTACGGCCCGCGATCCGCACGCTGATGGGGCTGGAGGACGTGCACCGGCCGCGGGCGAGGGCGAAGCTGACCGCCGGCCGGGCGCTCACCTCACCCAAGGGCCGCCGCCAGTTCCTGCGCGGCGCGTACTCCGACGGCACGATCTCCCCGGTCGGCGGCAGCGGATCGCACCTGGTGGCCGCGCTGGCCCAGGCGAACGCGCTGATCGTCGTCCCCGAGGACGTGGAGACCGTCGAACCGGGCACCGAGGTCGAGGTCGTCCTGCTCGGCTGAGCCACGGGACCGCCCGCCCCCCTCCCGGGCCACGACGACACGGGACCGGCCGTGCGAGGACCTCGGACCGGCCGCACGCCGACCGCGCCGCCGTACCGACGACACGCGTCCACCCGTACGACCACGCGCGCGTGGCGGCGCGCAAGAACCCCACCGAGCACAGGCACCCGGCACAACGATCACGCGCGCGCGTGGCGGCGCGCCACGCCGCGCCCCGCCCCCGCGCACACCGTCCCGCCGGGTCCCAGGCGGTCACGGGCGCGGGCCGGGAGGTAGCGTGTCGCGCACAACAGGCCCGCGCGCCGCACCGCACCGGGCCCGGACCGGGAGCGCCGTACGAGCATGACTGAGCCCACCCGGGGGACCGCCCCCGGAACCCCCGCGCAGGACCGCCTGACCCACATCGACGAGGCGGGCGCGGCCCGCATGGTCGATGTGTCGGAGAAGGACGTCACCGCGCGCACGGCCCGCGCCAGCGGGCGTGTCCTCGTCTCCCCGCGTGTGGTGGAGCTGCTGCGCGGCGAGGGGGTCCCCAAGGGGGACGCCCTGGCCACGGCACGCATCGCGGGCATCATGGGCGCCAAACGCACCCCCGATCTGATCCCGCTGTGCCACCCCCTCGCCCTGTCCGGTGTGAAACTGGACCTGTCGGTCGCGGACGACGCCGTGGAGATCACCGCCACAGTGAGGACGACGGACCGTACGGGCGTGGAGATGGAGGCCCTCACCGCGGTCTCGGTCGCCGCGCTCACCGTGATCGACATGGTGAAGGCGGTCGACAAAGGAGCGGTCATCACGGACGTGCGGGTGGAGGAGAAGACAGGCGGCAAGTCGGGCGACTGGAGCCGGGCATGAGCGCCGGGGCCGAGGCCGGCGGCGTGCCGTACCGGGCGCTGGTCGTGACGGCCTCCAACCGGGCCGCCGCCGGGGTCTACGAGGACAAGGGCGGCCCGCTGGTCGCCGACGGCCTGCGGGGGTTCGGGTTCGCGGTGGACGGTCCGCGGGTCGTGCCGGACGGCGACCCGGTGGAGCAGGCGCTGCGGGAGGGTGTCGCCGCCGGGTACGACGTGGTCGTCACCACCGGAGGCACCGGCATCTCGCCCACCGACCGCACCCCGGAGGCCACGCGCGCGGTGATCGACCGGGAGGTGCCGGGCATCGCGGAGGCGATCCGGGCGTACGGCATCCGCAAGGTGCCCACGGCGGCCCTGTCGCGGGGGCTCGCCGGGGTCGCGGGGGGCACGCTGATCGTCAATCTGCCGGGTTCGAGCGGCGGGGTGCGGGACGGTCTGGCCGTCCTGGAGTCCCTGTTGGTGCACGCCGTCGAGCAGATCCGCGGCGGCGATCACCCGAGACCCGGCGCCGGCAGTGGGGGTGCGAGCTGAACAGCGCGACCTGGCCCGTGGTGCTCGCCGAGGGTGATGTCGTCCTGCGGCCGATAAAGATGCGCGACCAGCGGGTCTGGCGTGAGGTGAACCGGCGCAACCGGGACTGGCTGCGGCCGTGGGAGGCGACGATCCCGCCGCCCACGCCCAGCGGCCCGATCGTGCACCGGCCGACCTACCGCCAGATGGTGCGCCATTTGAAGCGTGAGGCGAACGCGGGCCGGATGCTGCCGTTCGTCATCGAGTACCGGGGGCAACTGGTCGGGCAACTGACCGTCGCCGGAATCACCTGGGGTTCGATGTGTTCCGGGCACATCGGTTACTGGGTGGACGAGGCGGTGGCGGGCCGGGGCGTGATGCCGACGTCCGTGGCGCTCGCCGTGGACCACTGTTTCCGCACCGTCGGCCTGCACCGTCTTGAGGTGTGCATTCGTCCGGAGAACCGGCCCAGCCGCCGGGTGGTGGAGAAACTCGGATTCCGTGAGGAGGGGCTGCGGCCCCGCTATCTTCACATCGACGGCGCCTGGCGCGACCACCTCGTGTTCGCGCTGACCGCGGAGGAAGTGCCGGACGGACTGCTGAACCGCTGGCGGCGGGCGCGGTCGCAGAGCGCGGGGAATCCCGGCCGACCCGGAAATTGAATAAACGTTCGAATTTGATCGCCGGATGACCGGTTGAGAGGCAAGGAATTCACCTACGGGTGGGCTGTTGATCACATCGATCACAAAAAAGGTTCGAAATATCAGCCAGATCGTGCGACACACCGGCCCAATTGGCGGATGGCCTCCCGCAAACCCCTCTACCGTGTGAGATGTGAGCAGCAGCGGCCTCATCTACGCAGTCATTGTCGGGGCCTGGGCCGCCTACTTGGTGCCGATGTGGCTCCGTAGGCAGGACGAGCTGAACGAGGCCCGTCCGACGGAACGCTTCAGCACGGCCATCCGGTTGCTGTCCGGACGAGCGGGCATGGAGCGCCGGTACGCCAAGGACCTGCGGGCGCGCTCCGCCGAAGAGGGGGAGTACGACGCCGACGCACCGGACGCGGTCACCGACTCGGTGGACGTCCGGTCCTTCGCCACGCCCCCGGACAGCACAGCGGAACCGCAGACGCCCCGCGTCCGCGAGCACGCCGGGCCCGGGCAGGCACACGGCGAGCACGGGACGACGCACACCGAGCAGGGGCAGCGGGGCGAGCCGGCCTCCGTGGCCGCGGCGGCCGGAACGTCTGGACCTTCAGGACCGACCGGACCGACCGGACCGGAGCACGAGCGGGTGCCCGCGCCCCGGCGCGCGTCCTCGGCGCAGACCGCGGCGGCACGCGCCCGGCGCTCCAAGGTCCTCGCGCGACGCAGGCGCACCACCGTCGTCCTCTTCCTCGCCTTCACGCTCGGCGCGATCGTCGCCGCCGTCGGCGGGCTGGCCTTCCTGTGGGCGCCGGGTGTGCCCGCCGTCCTGCTCAGCGCGTACATCGCCTATCTGCGCCGCCAGGAACGCCGCCGGTTCGCCTTCCAGATGGACCGCCGCCGGGCCGAGGCCGCCGCGCAGCGGCTGCGGGAGCGCCGGCCGCGCGGCCGTGCCTCGGACGCCGGGGAAGGGGCCGACCCCGAGGAGCCCGCCGAAGGCGCCGTGCCGGAGACCGACCCCGAACTTGCGGCGCTGGCCGCCGACCGGCGGGCGCTCGTGGAGCAGACCGACCACGCCGAGTGGGTCGACCAGCAGCGCGAGCGGCAGCGCCGCCCCGGACACGGGGAGAGCTGGGAGCCGGTGCCCGTGCCGCTGCCGACGTATGTGACGGCACCGGTCGCGCCCCGGGCGACCGCGGACGTGGACCTGGAGGCGCCCGACGCGTGGAGCTCGGCCCGCTCCAGCACCGCCGCCCCCGACCCGGCCCGTTCCGGCACCGCAGTCCCGGACGCGGCCGGCTCCGGTGCCGGGGCGGAGCAGGCGGCGCAGTCGGCGCCGCACGTCCCGGCCCAGGGCGCCGGGGAGGAGCCCGCGCCCGGCACGGACGACGCGGCGGCGTCCCCGGCCCGCAGCGACGCCCGCCGCGCGGCCTCCGCCCGCCGGGCCCGGGAGCGTGGCCGCACCCCGCTCTTCGACCAGTACGAGGACGGGGACCGGCCGCGCGCCGCCAACGAGTGACCCTGCCTCACACGGATTTTTGAGCACGCCCGCAGGGATGCTAAAGTTTCACTCGTTGCAAGGGCCTGTGGCGCAGTCCGGTAGCGCACCTCGTTCGCATCGAGGGGGCCAGGGGTTCAAATCCCCTCAGGTCCACGCACGCAGAAGTCCCACCCAGCTCATGGAGCCGGGTGGGACTTCGTCGTTTCCGGAGGCTTCCGGAGACCTTCCGGGCGCCGCCGGAAGCTCCCTCGACGATTCGATGCGTCCGGAAGCCCGCGCGGCGAGGCAAGCACACCGGAAGGCGGCGTCGGGGAAGCCGTAAAGCCGCGCACGGCAAGTCGGCGCGCCGCGGTGGGGAAGTCCGATCAGGGCATCGGGGAAGTCGCATCACGGCGTCGGGGGGAACTCGGATCACGGCATCGGTGATGCCTGCGGGCGGCAGTGGGGAAGTCGGTTACGCGCGTCGCCGGCGGGGCCGGGTGAGGGGCCTTTGCGGATACCGGTGTCCCGGTATGTTCGCCGCCGTCCTGTGGGCGCTGGGCGCATTTTGGGCGAGTTCCGGGCAGGTAGGCCAGAGGAAGCCAGAAATCCGGTCAGCAAATATCCGACAGTGTTGTCTGTTTCGTGGTCCCAGTGTAACGATGGCACCCCTCATTACGGAGCGTGTGTAGGAGAGGACTGAGGTAGCGGATGCATCCTCGCGCTGAGCAGACCCGTTACGAACTCATCCGGGCCGCCGCGACGCTGATCAGGTGTACGGGACTCCGGTCCGCCGGACTGAACGCGATCTCCCGCGACGCGGGGGTGAGCAGGGGAGCCCTGAATTTCCACTTTCCGACCAAGGGCGCTCTGGCGGCCTCGGTCTACAACGAGGCCCGTGCCGCTGTGACCGCGTTGCTGGACGCGGCTTTCTCGGACCCGTCCACCGAGCCACCCGCCCGCTTCGGTGACGAGCTGTGGCGGGCGGCGCGGGAGGACCCGGTGGTCGGCGCCGGGCTGCGGCTGACCGCCGACGGCACCGAGGAGCCGGGGCCCCGGCTGCGCGAGGAGGCGCTGGAGGCGCTGCACGAGCGCACCGAGGAGCTGCTGCGGGGCAGGCCGGACGCCACCGCCGTCGCCGACCTGGTCGTGGTGATCGCGGCCGGTCTCGAGTCGCTGAGCAGGGTCAAGGTGCACTGGTGGGACCCGGACAGCTCGACGGACATCTGGGACCTCGTCCGGCCGCTGCTGGCTACGGGGGAGTCAGCCGCAGACGTACCAGCAGGCCAGGCACCGCGAGTCCCGGCAGAAGCAGCCGCCACATCGCGGACACCCGTTCCAGCAGGTCTCGACGTTCCGAGTACACGTGAGACACCAGCTGTACCCCGGTGAACGCCCCCACGATGAACTCAGTGGCCTCCAGGGTGTCCACCCCCGGCAGCAACTCACCCTTCTGCGCGGCCAGTTCGAGCTGGCCGTGGACCGCCTCCTCGGCTGTCCGGTAGGGGCGGCTGCCATGCCGGCGGAACGAGGTCTGCTCCACCGTCAGCCGCACCCCGGCGCGCAGCACCGGGTCCGTCTGCAGTCTGCGGGCGTAGACGAAGGTGAGGTCGATCAGCGACTGGAGCCGCAGCTCGCGGTCGGGCGCCTCCAGGGCCTGGGACTGGGCGTCCACAAGGGCGACGGCGATCGACTCCTTGGACGGGAAATGGTGGTAGAGGGCGCCCCGGGTCAGACCTGAGCGCGTGATGATGTCCGTCGTGCTGGCACCCTCGTAGCCGAGTTCGTCGAACAGCGTCGCCGCCGCTTCGAGGATCGCCTGCCGCGTTCTGATAGCTCGTTCCTGGCGTACCAATTCCTGGATCCTCTGAAAAAAGACAGGTCGGCCTGTAGCGTACGACGCGGCCGCTCGCACGTATGTACAGGCGACTGTCTCGGAGACCACAGACATGCAGAAGGATCTCAGGGCGCACGTGCGCACTGCTCAACAGGCAATCCAACTTCAACACGAACGTTACACAACAGGTTCCGACAGCGGGCAGGGCCTGACACGGACCGTTCCCCGGGAGTACACGCACCGGGCAGCGGTGGCGGAGGTGTTCCTGACGGACTGGAAGCCGGGAAGGTCTGACGGTTTTCTGGTGCACGCACAATGGCCGCGCGGCCATTCGTTCTTCGCCCCGCGTGCGGGGTTCCAGGACCCGATGCTCGTCGCGGAATCGTTCCGGCAGGCGGGGGCGCTGATCGCCCATGCCGAGTTAGGGGTGCCCCTGGGGCACAGCTTCATGATGCGCGGTCTGTCCTACACCGCCACCCCCGAGGGCCTGGCCGCCGACCTGGTGCCGACGGAGGTGGAACTGGAGGTGACCTGCCCGGAACAGTCCTGGCGGGGCGGGAAGTTCACGGGGATGCGCTACGAGGCGACCCTGCTGCGCGACGGACGGTCGATCGGGTTCGCGGAGGCGGCGTTCAGCTGTCTGTCGCCCGAGGTCTACCGGCGGTTGCGCGGCGACCGGCCGACCAGCGCGCCGCCGGCGGAGGGGCGGCGACTCGACCCCGCGTCGGTCGGCCGCGCACATCAGGGTGACGTGGTGCTGCTGGAGCCGGAGGGTGCCGTGCCGCGCTGGCGGCTGTACGTGGACACCCTGCACCCCATCCTCTTCGACCACCCGGTCGACCACGTGCCCGGCATGGTGCTGATGGAGGCCGCCCGCCAGGCCGCGCAGGCCGTGCACCCGATGCCGGTGCTGGCGGTGGCGATGGAGAGCACGTTCTCGCGCTACGCCGAACTCGACGCCCCCTGCTGGATCGAGGCCGAGACGACGCCCTCCGTGACGGACGGCCCCGCCCTGGTCCATGTCCGGGCCGTGCAGAACGACAGCACCGTGTTCACGGCCCAGGTCACCACCTGGCACCTGTAACCGACGACCCGGCCCGGTCGATCCGGACGCCCGACCGGTTCGGCTGCCCCCTTCGACTCGGCCGAGCCCGACCACAACCCCCAGCACTTCCGTATGGCCCGAAGCACGACCCGTACCGCCCGAAGCCGTCGGTCCCCGCACTCACCGGGGCCGACGGCTTCTCGTATGTGTAGTTCAGGTGACAACAAAAACAGGCAGGCTCGCATCGAAAGCTGGCCCGCCGATCGGTTCACCGCCTCCGCCGTGACCTTTCCATTTTCCCTGTTTTCGCAGGTCAGATGGGTGGCCGCAGGGGGAAGTGCAGGTTCCGGATAACGGCCGCATGTTCGAACGGAGAGCGTTGACAAACAGGCAGTACTGTCTGTTAGTGTTCCGTGCGTCAGCCGGATCTGCCGCGGGCGTATGCACCACCGACTTCGAGGAGTTGTCGATGGCTCGTCCCCAAGTCGTGGTGCCGTACGCCGGTTCCACGCGGTGATACAGCTCCAGCTCAGCACACGCACGTATCGCAAGCGCACGTAGAGCAAGCGCACGTCTTCACCCGACGCCGGGCCGTCGCACCACCATGCCCGAGCGCGGGTTTCCTGCCGCCGTCCCGCACCTCGACGGCGTGAACAACAATCCGTGGACGCCGATCGCACATCAACGGTGCCCGCGCGTCGAATTCCTCATCAGAAGGGATCATCAGTCATGCCCGTGATCACCGTCGGCAGCTCCCGCATCCATTACCGCGTCGCCGGCTCCGGCCCGGCCCTGATGCTCGTGCACGGCGTCGGCAAGGGCGGCGAGGCGGCCTTCGGGCATCTGGTCGACACGTTCGCCCAGCGGAACACGGTCATCCTGCCGGACCTGTCCGCCAGTGAGGCGGCCGAGGACGACGGCAGCCCCCTGACCATGGAGCAGCTGGCCGACGAGGTCGCCGCCGTCATCGAGCACGCCGGCCTCGGCCCGGTCGACCTGGTGGGCTTCTCCCTCGGCGGCGCCGTCGTGGCGGCCACCGCCGCCCTGCACCCCGACAAGGTCCGCCGGCTCCTCCCCGTGGGCGGTCTCGTGCAGGCCGACCGCTACATGGAGAACCTCATCGGTCTGACGCTCAGCCAGAAGCACGACGCGAAGGCCTTCGGCCGGGTGCTGACCACCACGGCGTTCAGCCCGAAGTTCATCAACACCCTCGACAGCCTCGACGAGGTCGACAAGATGGGCGCCGAACTGAGCCCGTCCGACGGCCGTATCCGCCAGCTCGAACTGCTCGTCCGCACCGACATCCGTGACCTCGTCGGCAAGGTGCAGGCCGAGACCCTGGTCCTCGCCTGCAACCCGGACGCCGCTGTGCCCACGCACCACTCGCGTGACCTGTACGAGTCCATCCCGAACGCGCAGTACCACGAGTTCGACAGCGGCCACATGGTCCTCGTCGAGCAGCCGGAGGAGTTCGTGCGCGTGGTGAACGACTTCATCCACAAGGCCTGACCCGCGCCACCGCACCGCCGAGGGCAACCAGGGGCGCGGCCCGACCGGGAAGCGCCCCTCGTCCTTGCTCGCCCCGACCGACACACCCAGGAGGAGAAGTGGCCAGGATCCTGCTCGCCGTCAGCAGTCATGACGTTCTCGGAGACACCGGGAACCGGACCGGATACAGCGTCTCGGAGGCGGCGCACCCGTACAACGTGTTCGTCGCCGCCGGGCACGAGGTGGACTTCGTGTCGGTACGCGGCGGTGAGCCGCCCGCCGTGGTGTTCGACGGGGAGGAGAACGACCCGGAGATCATGGGCTTCCTCGCCGACGAGACGGTGAAGGCGAAGCTCGCGGCGACCCGGCGCGCGGCCGAGGTGCGCCCGGAGGACTACGCGGCGATCTACTACGTCGGCGGCCACGGCGCGATGTGGGACTTCCCCGCCTCCCCGGACCTCGCCCGTATCGCCACCGGCATCTACGAACGCGGCGGTGTCGTCGCCGCCGTGTGCCACGGCCCCGCGGCCCTGGTGAACCTGCGCCTGTCGGACGGCACCCGGCTCGTCGAGGGCAAGCGGGTCACGTCCTTCAGCAACGAGGAGGAGCACTCCCTCAGCCTCGTCGACGTCATGCCGTTCCTGCTGGAGGACCGGCTCAAGGAGTGCGGCGCCCGGCACAGCAAGGCGCCCGCGTACCAGGCCAACACCGAGAGCGACCAGCGGGTCATGACCGGCCAGAACCCGGCGTCCGCCGCGCCGCTCGCCGAACTCGTGGTGGCCGAGCTGAAGAACTCCGCCGCCTGACCCCGCCGTACACCGCGGACGCTGCACCACACCCATGGACGCCGGCACCCGGTGCCGGGAAAGGGAGAGCCGAATGCAGAACGTGATCCAGGTCGCGGGAATCATCGACCAGGCCGAAGCGGACATGATCGTGGAGGAGGGCGCGGACTGGCTGGGCTTCGCCCTGCGGCTGCCCGCCAAGAACGAGGACCTCTCCGAGGCCGCCGCCGCCGCCATCATCAAGGCCGTCCAGCCCCGGAACAAGGGCGTCATCATCACGTATCTGACCGACGCCGACGAGATCAAGTCCTTCTGCGCGGAGATGGGCGTCGACGCCATCCAGCTGCACGGCGACATCACCCCCGCCGAACTGCGTCGGCTGCGGAGCATCGCCCCCGAGCTGTTCCTGCTGAAGAGCCTGGTGGTGAAGGCCGACAACATCGACGAGCTGAAGCGGACCGTCGACGGCGCCGCCGAGCACGTCGACATGTTCATCACCGACACCTTCAACCCGGCCACCGGCGCCAAGGGTGCCACCGGGCTGGTCCACGACTGGGACATCAGCGCCGAGCTGGTGCGGATCTCGCCCCGGCCGCTGATGCTGGCGGGCGGCCTCAACCCGCAGAACGTCGCCGAGGCCATCGAGAAGGTCCGGCCCGCGGCGGTGGACGCGCACACCGGACTTGAGGGCCCGTCCGGCCGTAAGGACCGGCTGAAAGTACGGACGTTCGTCGCGGAAGCGCGCAAGGCGTTCCACCGGACAGCCGGCGAGGGCCGGGGGTGACGGGGATGGCCACCGAGGCGACGACGCTTCAGGATGCTGTTCACCTCCTGCCGCAGACCAAACAGTTGCGTGCATTGCACAGCATCATACGGAACCGGCATGCCAAGCGGAAGGACCTCGTCCCCAACGCGGCTCGAATCATGCGGCAGTTGATCGAAGCGAGCCTGGAACTGATGCCGTTCGAGCCGTACGACGTGCAGACCCCGGTCGGCCGGACCTACCACGGGCTGAGGCTCACCGAGCAGATCTGCGGGGTGTCCGTCGTACGGGCCGGCGACAGCATGGAAGCCGAACTGCGCGCGATGATGCCGGAGATCCGGCTCGGCAAGATCCTCATTCAGCGCGACAAGGTCACCAAGCTGCCGCGGCACTACTACACCGCGCTGCCCTCGGACATCGCGCGACGCCATGTGCTGCTGCTCGACCCCATGCTCGCCACCGGCGGGACCGCGCTGGCCGCGATCGACGTCCTGTGCGACCACGGGGTGCCCGAGGAGCACATCGTCTTCGTCAACCTGCTCTCCTCCCCCGAGGGCATCCGGGTCGTCCGCGAACACCGGCCCGCCGTACGGATGGTGACCTCGTCCATCGAGGAACGGCTGGACGAGAACGCCTACATGCAGCCGGGCATCGGCGACTTCGGCGACCGGTACTTCGGCACCGACCTGCCGGCCTGATCCCCCCGGCCGGCCCCGACACCGCGGCCGGCTCCGGCCCGGCGCCGTCAGTCCCGGCACCGCGGCCCCCTTCCCTGCCCGCAGGGCAGAACCGCACCCGGTCCTTCCCCACGACGCGCACGACGCGCCACGCGGCACGCCCGACGCACCACGCCCCACGCCCGAGCACGGCGCCCGGCGCGCGTGCGCCGTGCGCTCTGTGCCGACCCGACACGTGTCCGTCCCGCCGCCCCGGCACCGACCGGCACGGAAGGACACCGACCGGGCCCGACCGGCCCGCCCCCTGTCCGCCTCACCCAAGGAGCACACCGCACCATGACCACCGCGGGCGCCGACGGCGCCGTCAAGGTCGCCGTCGTCTACTACTCCGGAACGGGCAACGTCCACAGACTCGCCACGGCCGCCGCCGAGGCCGCCGAGAAGGCCGGGGCGCAGACCCGTCTGCGCCGCGTGCCCGAGTACGTCGACGAGTCCCTGTGGCCCGAGTTCACCGAGTGGACGCAGGCCTGGCAGGAGAACGCCGAGGCCATCAAGGACGTACCGACCGCCACCCTCGACGACCTCGACTGGGCGGACGCCATCCTGCTCGGCGGTCCGGGCAGGCACGGCATGATCCCCGCCCCGCTCAAGCACTTCATCGACCTCGCGTGGCCGCTCAACGCGCGTCGCGGACTGGCCGGCAAGGTCATGTCGTCGTTCACCTCGACCGGCGCGCCGCACGGCGGCCAGGAGAGCACGATCCTCTCGCTGAACACCGTCTTCTACCACTGGGGCGGGATCATCGTGCCGCCCGGCGTCACCGACGACATCATGACCGCCCCGAGCAACGGCAACCCCTACGGGGTCAGCTCGGTCTCCGGCCGGCAGGCCGTCCCCGGACGCCTCGCCGAGAACGTCACCGACGACAACCTCGCCGCCATCGCCTACCAGACCCAGCGGGTCACCGAAGTCGCCATCGCACTGCGGCGCGGATACGCAGCCGGCTTATAGGACGCCCGAGGCCGCGCCGTTCCCGCACGAACGGCCCGGCGCCACTCATCCAATGGGGGACCGCATGATGCCAGACAACGGATCCAGCCCGGAGCCTTCCAAGAAGACGAACCTTCCCGATCTGCTCCGCGCGCAAGCCGCACGACGGCCCGACGAGCCGGCCGTCGTCTACGGCGAGGACCGGCTCTCCTACCGTGAACTTCTGCGCCGCAGCGACCGGGTGGCCGGCTGTCTGCACCGGCTCGGGGTCCGCGCCGACGCCCGCGTCGGCCTCTTCATGGAACCGTCGCTGGATCTGATGACCGGCGCCTGGGGCATCCTCTGCGCGGGCGGCGCCTATCTGCCGCTGTCGCCGGAGTACCCCGAGGAACGCCTGCGTTACATGATCGAGGACTCGGCCACCGACGTCATCCTCACCCAGCCGGACCTCCTGGAACGGCTCACCGCGCTCGCACCCGAGGGCACGTCGATCGTCACCCTGGACGACACCGAGGGCCACGGCCCCGCGCCCGTCCGGCCCGCCGCCGAGAACCTGGCGTACGTCATCTACACCTCGGGCAGCACCGGCCGGCCCAAGGGCGTGATGATCGAGCACCGCAGCGTCGTCAACCAGCTGCTCTGGCTCGCCGAGGAGCACGGGATCGGCCCCGGGACCCGGGTGCTTCAGAAGACACCCATGAGCTTCGACGCGGCCCAGTGGGAGATCCTCGCGCCCGCCTGCGGCGCCCTCGTGGTGATGGGCAGCCCCGGCATCCACCGCGACGCCGAGCGGATCATCCGCACCGTCCAGGACCACGGTGTCACCACCCTGCAGTGCGTGCCGACGCTGCTCCAGGCGCTGCTGGACACGTGCGAGCTGGGGGAGTGCGCCTCGCTGCGGCAGATCTTCACCGGCGGTGAGGCGCTGACGAGAACCCTCGCCCAGGAATGCCTGGACGCCGTGCCGCAGGCCACGCTGGTCAATCTGTACGGGCCGACCGAGTGCACCATCAACTCCTCGGCGTTCCCCGTGGACCGCGCCGCCGTCGGGGACGGCCCCAACTCCGTCTCCATCGGCGCCCCCGTGGCCGGCACGACGTACCGCATCCTCGACGAGAAACAGAAAGAGGTCGCCGTCGGCGAGGTCGGCGAGCTGTACATCGGCGGCGTCCAGCTGGCGCGCGGCTATCTGCACCGGCCGGAGCTGACCGAGGAGAGGTTCGTCCCCGACCCGTTCGGGCCGGGCCGGCTGTTCCGCACCGGCGACCTGGCCTACTGGAACGCCGACGGCACGGTGCAGTTCGTCGGCCGCGCGGACAACCAGGTCAAGCTGCGCGGCTTCCGGGTGGAACTGGACGAGATCAAGCTGGCGATCGAGACCCACACCTGGGTCAAGCACGCCGCGGTCATCGTCAAGAAGGACCCGCGCACCGGTTTCCAGAACCTGATCGCCTGCGTGGAGCTGAACCCCCGCGAGGCCGCTCTCATGGACCAGGGCAACCACGGCGCCCACCACCAGTCCAAGGAGAGCAAGCTCCAGGTGAAGGCGCAGCTGTCGAACCCCGGCGTGCGCAACGCGGCGGAGATCGCCGGCCGGCCGGTGACCGACCTGCCGGGCCGTGAGGCCACCGAGGCGCAGCGCCGGCAGGCCTTCGCCCGCAAGACGTACCGCTTCTACGAGGGCGGCGAGGTCTCCCGCGAGGACGTGCTGCGGCTGCTGGGCCGCCGGGTGACCGGTGGACGCCGGCGCACCCCGGCCGAGGTGGGCCGGGAGGAGTTCGGGGAGATCCTGCGCTGGTTCGGCCAGCATCTGAGCGAGGAGCGGCTGCTGCCGAAGTACGGCTACGCGTCGCCCGGTTCGCTGTACGCCACCCAGCTCTACCTGGAGCTCGCGGGCATCGCCGATCTGCCCGCGGGCCTGTACTACTACCACCCGGTCGAGCACCGGCTGGTGCTCATCGGCGAGACGGCCGGCCGGCCCGGACCGCGTGCCGTGCTCCACTTCCTGGGCCGTAAGCGGGCCATCGAACCGGTCTACAAGAACAACATCCGTGAGGTGCTGGAGATCGAGACCGGGCACATGGTCGGCCTCCTGGAGGAGGTCCTGCCGGGCTACGGCCTCGACATCGCGCCCCTGGAGTACACGCCGCAGGTCAAGGACCGGCTGGACGTCGCCGAGGAGGACTACTACCTGGGGACGTTCGCGCTGGTGCCGTACGACGGGCCGCGCGAGGACCCGCCGGTCGACCTCTATGTGCAGGCCCACCCGGGCAAAGTGGCCGGACTGCCGGCCGGGCAGTACGCGTACCAGGACGGCCGGCTGGAGCGGATCTCCTCCGAGATGGTGCTGCGCAGAGAGGTCATCGCCATCAACCAGGCGGTGTACGACCGGGCGAGCCTCGGCATCTCCGTGATCAGCCGCGGCGGGCCGGACTGGCGCCGCTACATCGACCTGGGCCGTACCTTGCAGCATCTGTCGATGAACGACACGGGCCTCGGCTTCATGTCGTCCGGGTACAGCTCCCGCGGCGGCGACGACCTGCCGTCCGCCCGGATGATGGACGCCGTGCTCGGCGCTCTGGGCAGGCCGACCGGGCCGTCGTACTTCTTCGTCGGCGGCAAGGTCAGCGAGGAGCAACGGCGCCACGAGGGCATGAACGAGGACGTCGTCCATATGCGCGGGCCGGCGGAGATGATCCGCGACGACCTGATCAACTTCCTGCCGGACTACATGATCCCCAACAAGGTCGTCGTCCTGGACGAGCTGCCGGTCACCGCCAACGGCAAGATCGACGTGCGGGCGCTCGCCGCGTCCGACCAGACCGATGTGGGCAGCGACGAGCGGCCCTTCACCGCGCCGCGGACCACCGCGGAACGCCGTATCGCCCAGTTGTGGCGGAAGGCGATGAAGCGGGAGCAGGTCTCCGTGCACGAGGACTTCTTCGCCTCGGGCGGCAATTCCCTCATCGCGGTCGGCCTCATCAACAAGATCAACCGGGAGCTGGGGGCGTCGCTGCCGCTACAGGTGCTGTTCGAGTCCCCGACCATCGAGGCGCTGGCCCGCCGCGTGCAGGTCGGTGACGAGGCGGAGGCCTCCCGGCTGGTGCCGTTGCGGCGGGAGGGCACGGGCAGGCCGATGTTCTGCTGGCCGGGTCTCGGCGGCTACACCATGAACCTGCGCCTCCTCGCCGAACGCATGGGCAAGGGCCGGCCGTTCTACGGGGTGCAGGCGTACGGCATCAACGCGGGCGAGGAGCCCTATCCGACGATCCGTCAGATGGCCGAGCACGATGTCCGGGCGATCCGCGAGACACAGCCGCAGGGCCCGTACACGCTGCTCGGGTACTCCTTCGGGGCGCGCGTCGCGTTCGAGACGGCTTACCAGCTGGAGCAGTTGGGGGAGACCGTCGAGCATGTGGTGCTGATCGCGCCCGGCGCGCCCAAGGTCCGCTCGGCGTGCGCGATGGAACGCAACGCGTCGTACGAGAACAAGGCGTATGTGCGCATCCTGTTCTCGGTGTTCTCCGGGACGCTGGACGGGCCGCTGGCGGACGAGTGCGTCGCCGTCGCCCGGGACGACCGTACGTTCGCGGAGTTCGTCAGCGCGCACTTCCCCGGCCTCGACATCGATCTGGTGCTGCGGATCATCCAGGTCGTCGGGACCACGTTCGAGTTCAGCTACACCTTCCGGGAGCTGACCGAGCGCCGGATCAGCGCCCCCATCACCGTCTTCAAGGCGCGGGGCGACGACTACTCGTTCCTGGACGGGGCGGACGGCTACGCCGACACCCCGCCGGTCATGGTCGATCTCGACGCCGACCACTACTCGATCCTGAAAGACCCGGATGTCGGGGAACTGGCCAAGGCCGTCCGCCGGCGTCTCGGACTCCAGAAGGAGACGATCATGCCGCACGTCAACATCAAGCACTTCCCGGTGGCGCTCAGCCGTGAGCAGCAGCTTCGGCTGGTGACGGCCGTGACGGAGGCGGTGTCCACGGCATTCGGCTGCGACGAGGGCGTGGTGTCCATCGCGATCGAGCCGGTCGACAAGGAACGCTGGAACGAGCAGGTCTACATACCGGAGATAGTGAACCGGCGGCACATACTCACCAAGGCGCCGGACTACGGCCTGGACGCGAGCTGAGGACCGTGACGATGACGAACTCCCTCACCCCTCAGGCTCCCGCCCACCAGCCCGTGCCTCTCGTGTACGCCGAGGAGGTGCGCGAGGCCCTGCACGTGGGCCGCCCCGTGGTGGCGCTGGAATCGAACGTGATCACGCACGGCCTGCCCTACCCGGACAACGCCGCCACAGCCCGCAAGGTGGAGGCTGCGGTCCGCGCGGGCGGCGCCGTGCCCGCCACCGTCGCCGTGGACGGCGGGAAGATCGTCGTCGGGATGACCGACGCCGACATCGACCGTTTCGCGTCCACGCCGGGCATCCCCAAGGTGAGCAGCAGGGACCTGCCGGTGGTGCTGGCGCAGGGCGGCATGGGCGCGCTGACCGTGGCGTCGTCGCTGGTGGCGGCCGAGCTGGCGGGCATCCCGTTCTTCTCCTCGGCCGGTATCGGCGGGGTGCACCGGGGTGCCGAGCGGACCATGGACATCTCCTCCGACCTCATCCAGTTCACCCGGTCCAAGGTCGCCGTGGTCTGCGCGGGCGCCAAGAAGATCCTCGACCTGGGGCTGACGCTGGAGTACCTGGAGACGCAGTGCGTGCCCGTGGTGTCGTACCGCTCGGACGACTTCCCGGCGTTCTACTGCACCACCAGCGGCTTCCGCAGTCCGCTGCGGCTCGACGACGACGAGGTGATCGCCCGCTCCATCGAGAACCACTGGGCGCTCGGCAACCACAGCGGCTTCCTCGTCACCACCCCGGTGCGGCCCGAGGACGCGATCGACAGCGACGAGGTCGACGCGGCCATCGAGGACGCCATGCGGGCGGCGGAGCGGGACGGGGTGCGCGGGCAGGCCATCACCAAGTACCTGATGCGGGCGGTGGACCGGGCCACCGAGGGCCGCTCCGCCAAGGCCAACATGGCCGTGCTGGTCAGTACGGCCGAGGTCGGCGGCAGGCTCGCCGCGGCGCACGCCGCCCACCGGAAGGAGCTGGCCGGCCGATGACCGCCGCGAAGGTGATGCTGTTCGCCGGGCGCAGCCATCCCGCGCTGGCCGAGGAGGTGGCCAAGCATGTGGACGTTCCGCTGACCCCGCAGTCGGTGTACGACTTCGCCAACGGGGAGATCTTCGTCCGGTTCGAGGAGTCGGTGCGCGGCAGCGACGCGTTCGTCCTCCAGAGCCACGGCACGCCCATCAACACCTGGATCATGGAACAACTGATCATGGTGGACGCGCTGAAGCGGGCGAGCGCCCGGCGGATCACCGCGGTCATGCCGTTCTACGGCTACTCGCGGCAGGACAAGAAGCACCGCGGCCGTGAGCCGATCTCGGCCCGTCTCGTGGCGGATCTGCTCAGGGCCGCGGGCGCCGACCGGATCATGACCGTGGATCTGCACACTGCGCAGATCCAGGGCTTCTTCGACGGCCCGGTCGACCATCTGCTCGCCCAGAACCTGCTGGCCTCCTATGTCGGCGACACCTACGGGGACGCGCCCGTCACCGTGGTGTCGCCGGACTCCGGGCGGACCCGGCTGGCGGAGAAGTGGGCCGACCATCTCGGCGGCCGGCCCATCGCGTTCGTGCACAAGACCCGCGACCCGGACCGGCCCAACGAGGCCGTGTCCAAGCGGGTCGTCGGCTCGGTGCGCGGCCGGCTGTGCGTCCTCATCGACGACATGATCGACACCGGTGGGACGATCGCCAACGCCACCCGCGTCCTGCTCGACGAGGGCGCCGTCGGCGTCGTCATCGCCGCCACCCACGGCATCCTCTCCGACCCGGCCGTGCAGCGGCTGGCCGACTGCGGGGCACGCGAGGTCGTCGTCACCGACACGCTGCCCATTCCCGAGGAGAAGCGCTTCCCCGGCCTGACCGTGCTGTCCATCGCGCCGCTGCTGGCCCGCGCGATCCGCGAGGTCTGCGAGGACGGCTCGGTCACCAGCCTGTTCGACGGACATGTCTGACGAAACGTCAACCCCACCTCGCCATCACTCGTACGAGAGGCACTTCACGTCATGACGTCCCTTCAGAACACCGCCACCGACGACTACCGTCCGCTGATCCCCGAGGAGCAGGTCGCCACCGTCCTGGAGCTGCGCCGTGTCCTGTCCGGCGGCGCACCCCAGAAGGAGGCACAGACCGTGCCGTTCCTCGGCCTGAAGCTGACCGTCCCGCCGACGGTCATGACCCCCTGCCCGGTCTCCCCGATCCTCGGCGGCGCGGTCTTCGCCGAGGTACGGGAGGGCGACCGGGTCCTCGACATGGGCACCGGCAGCGGTTCCCTCGCGCTCACCGCGGCCTCGAAGGGCGCGGACGTGCTCGCCGTCGACATCAACCCGGACGCCGTCGCGGCGGTCCTCGCCAACGCCGAACGCAACGGCGTCGCCGACCGGGTCGAGGCCCGCGTCAGCGACGTCTTCAGCACCGTCGAGGGCACCTTCGACCTGATCGTCCTCAACCCGCCGTTCCAGTGGTTCGCCGCACGGGACATCGCCGACTCCGCCACCACCGACGCGGGTTACGCCACGCTCACCAGGTTCTTCCGCCAGGCGCGCGGTCATCTCGCCGAGAACGGCCGCATGCTGATCTTCTTCAGCACGATGGGCGACGTGGCGTATCTGCGGAAGCTCATCGACGACAGCGGTCTGCGTCACGAGATCGTGTTCAGCACCACCAACCCGGTCGCCGACGTGCCGGTGGAGTTCACCTGCCATCGCCTGTCGTGAGCACCGGCAGAGCCCGGCGGAGGTCCCCGCGCCGCCCGCGAAAGGCGGGGGGCCTCCGCCGGTGCCGCGGCGATCGGCGGGCGATCTCCGCCGGTGCCGCGGCGGCTGACGGTGCCGCGCCCCGTCCCGAGGCACCGCCCGTACGCCGTCGTACTCCCCCTCGCCGACCAGGAGGAAGCCGCCCGTGTCCCGTCGCCCGCCCGCCTCGCAGTCCATGACCGAGGACCACCCCCACAAGGCCGCCGGCACCGTCCCCGGCGCCCCGCGCGCCGCCGTCGCCGGGCGGCCCGTGGGCACGCCCCGGTCCGGCCGGTCCTGAAGCGAGGAGACCCATCGTGCGTATCGCCGTGTCCGGCTCCATCGCCGTCGACCATCTCATGGTGTATCCGGGCCGTTTCGCCGAGCAGTTCCTGAGCGAGATGGTCGAGCACGTGTCGCTGTCGTTCCTCGCCGACCATCTGGAGGTACGGGAGGGAGGCGTCGGCGCGAACATCTCCTGGGGCATGGCCCGCCTCGGTCTGCGGCCGGTCCTGGTCGGCGCCGCCGGCCTGGACTTCGCCCCCTACGGGCAGCGGCTGCGGGACGCCGGGGTGGACACCGCCTCCGTCCGGGTCAGCGACACCCTGCACACCGCCCGGTTCGTGTGCACGACCGACACCGACCAGAACCAGATCGCCACGTTCTACGCGGGTGCCATGGCCGAGGCCGGCGGGATCGACCTGGCCGAGGTGCACCTGCGTACCGGGGGACTGGACCTGGTGCTGGTCGGTGCCGACGACCCCGCCGCGATGCTGCGGCACACCGCCGCCGCGCACACCCTCGGCGTGCCCGTCGCCGCCGACCCGTCCCAGCAGCTGGCCCGGCTCGACGGTGAGCAGACACGCCGGCTGGTGGAGGGGGCGCGGCTGCTGTTCACCAACGAGTACGAGAGCGCCCTGCTGCTTGAGCGCACCGGCTGGAGCGAGGAGGAGGTGCTGCGCAGGGTCGGCACCTGGATCGTCACCCGTGGCGCGCGGGGCGTGTGCATGCTCGCGGCCGGCGGCCTGCGGACCGACGTCCCGGCCGTGCCGGCCGGTGACGTGGTCGACCCGACCGGCGTCGGTGACGCCTTCCGGGCCGGATTCCTCGCGGGCCTCGCCTGGCGGCTGCCGCACGAGCGGGCCGCCCAATTGGGCTGCGCGCTGGCCACGCTGGTGCTCGGCACGGTCGGCACCCAGGAGTACAAGCTGCTGCCCTCCGAACTCCTCGCCCGTATCGCCGACACGTACGGCCCGTCGGCCGCCCGGGAGATCGGGGCGCACCTGGAGGGCGCGACGGCCGGGTCGGGCGCGGGAAGCGAGGTGCGAGGGCGATGAGCGGAGGGCGGCGATGACGACGCTGCGGGATGTCGTGGGCGGCGGAGCGCCCACGTTCTCCTTCGAGTTCTTCCCGCCGAGGACCGAGGCAGGGGAGCGCGGCCTGTGGCGGGCGATCCGCCGGATCGAACGGCTCGCCCCCGACTTCGTGTCGGTGACGTACGGCGCGGGCGGCTCCTCCCGCGACCGCACCGTCGAGCTGACCCACCGGATCGCCGCCGAGACCACCCTGCGTCCCGTCGCGCATCTCACCGCGGTCGGCCACTCGGTCGCCGAACTGCGGCGCATCATCGGCCGGTACGCCGACGCCGGGGTGCGCGATGTGCTCGTCCTGCGCGGTGACCCGCCGGGCGATCCGCGCGGCCCGTGGACACCGCACCCCGACGGTTTCACGTATGCGCACGAACTGGTGTCGCTGGTGCGGGAGTCGGGCGACTTCAGCATCGGTGTCGCCGCGTTCCCCGAACGCCATCCGCGCTCGCCCGACTGGGACAGCGACATCCGGCACTTCGTCGCGAAATGCCGGGCGGGCGCGGACTACGCCGTCACGCAGATGTTCTTCCGTGTGGAGGACTATCTGCGGCTGCGGGACCGGGTGGCGGCGGCCGGCTGCGACATCCCGATCATCCCGGAGATCATGCCGGCCACCGATGTCCGCCAGATCAGCCGGTTCGCCGAGCTGAGCGGGGCCACCTTCCCGGAGGACCTGGCCCACCGGCTGGAGGCCGCCGCCCACGATCCGGCGCTCGGCCACAGGATCGGCGTCGACCACGCCACGGAGATGGCCGCGCGGCTCCTCGCCGAAGGGGCGCCCGGCCTGCACTACATCACCCTCAACCGGTCCACGGCGACGCTGGAGATGCACGCCGCCGTACGGCCCCGGCAGCCGGCGCTCCTCGCCGACTGACCCGGCGCGACACGAGCCGTACGGCACGGCCCGTACGCCACGGCCCGTACGCCAGGCCCGTACGACATGCCCCGAACGACACGGCCCGGACCTGCCCGAGGGCGCCGCGCTCACCCCGACTCGGCCTCCGGCACCCCGAGGGCCCGCAGGAACGCGGTCGCCGCGGGCGTACGCCCGTCCGCGCTCCAGATGATGTACTCCACCCGCGCCGGCGCGTCCACGACCTCGATGGTGGTGACCCCGCTGAGCTGCGCCACATACGCGGCCGGCAGCATCGCCACGCCCAGGCCCTGCCCGACGAGGCGGGCCAGGAAGTCCGCGTTGGTCACCTCGAACGCCACGTCACGGGTGAGGCCGGCGGCGGAGAACGCGAGGTCGGACTGGGCGCGCCCGGCGGTCTTCGCGGGCAGGTCGACGAACACCTCGGAGGCCAGCCGCGCGAGATCGACGGCCGGTTCGTCGGCGAGCGGGTGATCGGGCGCGACGACCGCGACGAGCCGGTCGCGGGCCAGTTCCCGGCAGTTGACCCCCTCGGGCCGGGACGTGGTCGGCAGCCCGAGGAACGCGACCTCGATGGCCCCCTGCTTGACCTGCTCGACCAGGTCGTCACTGGCCCCCACCCGCAGACTGATCCGCACCTGCGGATACCGCTGCCGGTAGTCGCGCAGCGCGCGCGGGATGTCCACGGCGGCGACGGACGGGATCAGCCCCACCGACAGCCGGCCGCGGACCTCCCCGACGGCCGCGGCGACCTCGACGACCGCGCGTTCGGCGGCCTCCAGACACTGGCGGGCGGCGGGCAGGAACGCCGCACCGGCCGGCGTGAGCCGCACCCGGCGCGTGGTCCGCTCGAACAGCTTCGCTCCCAGCTCCTGCTCCAGACGCGCGATCTGATGGCTGAGCGCGGACTGCACGACCAGACAGCGCTGCGCGGCCCGGGTGAAGCTGTTCGTCTCGGCGACCGCCACCACGTACCGCATCTGTTGCAGCTCCATGACGATCTATCTTGCCGCACGATTAAAGAGATGACAAACATGTGTTGGACTCATTGGTGACGGCCGGTCCAGAATTTGAACGTGCCGCGTCCGGTGCCCAGGAATGCCGACTGTCCCTGCAATTCCTGTTTTCGACGGCTCATGGCCGGACCACGGCAATTCCCCATTCACCCGCTCTCAATGCGCAACGGAAGGACCGGCTTTTCCCATGAGCAGCACGCCGACCAGTCAGCCCGCGAGGACAACCGTCGACATGTGGGTCGACCCGCGCTGCCCGTGGGCGTGGATCACCTCCCGGTGGCTGCTGGAGGTGGAGAAGGTACGGCCCATAGAGACCCGCTTCCACATCATGAGCCTGTCGGTGCTCAACCAGGGCCGCGAGGTGCCGGAGAAGTACCGGCAGGGCATGATCGACGGCTGGGGCCCGGTGCGTGTGTGCATCGCCGCCGAGCAGCGCTACGGCAACGAGGTGCTGCGGCCCCTCTACAACGCGATGGGTGCGCTCATCCACCTCAAGCAGGCCGGTCTGAAACGGGACATGATGGTCGCCGCGCTCGCCGAGGCCGGACTGCCGGAGGACCTGCTGGAGGTGGCCGACACCACCGAGATGGACGACGCGCTGCGGGCCAGCCACCACGCCGGCATGGACCCCGTCGGCACCGAGGTCGGCACACCGGTCATCCATGTGCCCGGCCCCGACGGTGAAGTCATCGCGTTCTTCGGCCCTGTCATCTCGCCCGCGCCGCGCGGCGAGGCCGCGGGCCGGCTGTGGGACGGCGTGCTCGCCCTCGCGGGCACCGACGGATTCTTCGAACTGAAGCGCTCCCGTACGCGCGACGCCATTTTCGACTAGGCGACGCGGCCTTCCGTGCCCAGGAAATCGACGACGTGAACACACATTTTCTGCCCGGCCCCTGTGCGCTCGGCGCCGGGTGCCCCGAAGCGGAGGGCGGTGCGCCATGAACAGCGGCCGGCAACTCCTCACTTCCGCGGTGACGGCGCTGGCACCGGCGATCTGGGGAAGCACCTATCTGGTGACCACCGAATGGCTGCCCCCGGACCGGCCGCTGCTGGCCACGACCGTGCGGGCACTGCCGTCGGGCATCATCCTGCTGCTCATCTCCCGGGTGCTGCCCAAAGCCGAATGGTGGTGGCGGGCGCTGGTGCTCGGCACCCTGAACATCGGTGCGTTCAATCTGCTGCTGTTCGTCGCCGCCTACCGTCTGCCCGGCGGTGTCGCGGCGATGCTCATGTCCGTGCAGCCGATGATCGTGCTGATCCTCGCGGCGCTGCTGATCGGCGACAAGATACGTCCCGTGCAC
Organism: Streptomyces sp. XM83C; assembly: GCF_023072675.1. Lineage (GTDB taxonomy): Bacteria > Actinomycetota > Actinomycetes > Streptomycetales > Streptomycetaceae > Streptomyces > Streptomyces thermocoprophilus. The sequence continues at coordinate 15,323 of NZ_JALLGL010000010.1, read as the reverse complement.
GCCCTGGCGTGTCTGCTCGGCGTGGCCGGAGTGGTCCTGCTGGTGTTCCAGGGCTCGGAGGCGCTGGACGCCGTCGGCGTGGCCGCCGGCCTCGGCGGAGCGGCCTGCATGGCCACCGGCATCACCTTCACCAAACGCTGGGGCCGCCCCGAAGGGGTGGGGCTGCTGCCCTTCACCGGCTGGCAGCTGCTGGTCGGCGGGCTCGTGTCGCTGCCGTTCACCCTGGCCGTCGAGGGGCTGCCCGGCTCCCTGACGGGGACCAATGTCTTCGGCTTCGGCTACCTCATCCTCCTCGGCGCGGTGATCAGTTACGCGCTGTGGTTCCGCGGGATCGAGAAACTCCCCGCCCTCGCGGTGTCGTTCCTCGCCCTCGGCAGCCCCGTCGTCGCGACGATCCTCGGCATCGCCTTCGAGGACGAGTCGTTCTCGCCGGCGCAGATGGTCGGCATCGTCGTGATCCTCGTCGCCGTGATGCTCGCCCAGCCCCGCCCGCCCAAACCGCAGGGCCCGCCCGCCGGGAGCGCCCCGGCCGGTGACGAACCCGCGGTGCTCGCGTCGAAGCCCGCCGCGGGCCGCGGCGGACCGCGTTCCTGACGAACCGTCCGGGTCACCGGCACCTTCCTTGAGCAGAATTGTTGGAGAACATTCATGTCCGCTGTACAGGAGCGGTCGATCTCGCCCGCCCGGGGCTGGATCGGCGTCGCCGCCATCACCGCCAGTCTTTTCGTCTTCCTCACCACCGAACTGATGCCCGTCGGTCTGCTCACCCCGCTGAGTGAGGACCTGGACATCTCCGTCGGCACCGCCGGTCTGATGGTGACCGCGCAGGGCGTCGCGGCCGGTCTCGGTGTTCCGTTCATCGTGGCATGGTCCCGCCGCGTCAACCGGCGTTACCTGCTTTCCGTGCTTCTCGCCGTGCTGGCGGCCGGAAATCTCATCACGTCCGTCTCCCCGAATTACCCGCTGATTCTCGGCACCCGACTGTGCATGGGCTTCGCCAGCGGTGTCTTCTGGGCGATCGGTGTCTCCATGGCGATGCGGATCGTGCCCGAACGGCACGCCAGCCGTGCCGCAGCCGTGGTGATGTCCGGTATCTCCATCGCCACCGTCGTCGGTATTCCCCTCGGCACCATCGTCGAGGACCACACCAACTGGCGCACCACCTTCGGCATCTGGGCCGCTCTGAGCCTCGCGGTGTTCCTGTGGGTCGCCTCCGCCATTCCGTCGCTGCCGTCGGACAACGCCGTCTCCGTCCGGGAGGTCTTCTCCCTGCCGGTGAAGAACGGCCAGCTGCGCACCGTGCTGTTCATCGTCGTCTTCTTCGTCCTCGGCCACTTCGGCGCGTACACCTTCGTGCGGCCGTATCTGGAGGACACGGCGAACGCCAGCTCCACCTTCATCACGGTCGTGCTGATCATCTTCGGTATCGGCGGCGCCATCGGCAACTTCGTCGCCGGCTACACCGTCAACCGCAGCCTGCGCGGCACCTTCGTCGTCGGCCTGGTCGGCCTGATCGCGGCGCTGCTGCTGCTGCGCGGCGTCGGCGACGCCAAGACGGGCGCCGTGATCGCCCTCGTCCTGTGGGGCCTGTCCTTCGGCGCGGTGCAGCTGTCCCAGGTCAACATGACGCTGGCGGCGGCCCCCGAGACCTTCGAGGCCGCGATGTCGCTGAACACGATGGCGTACAACACGTGCATCGCGCTCGGTGCCCTCTTCGGCGGTCTGTTCGTCGACCACGCGGGCGTCAACAGCGTCATCTGGTTCGGTGTCGTCCTGGCCGGCGCCTCGCTGCTGCTGCGGCTCGGCACCGGCTGGAAGAAGGAGACGCCGGCACAGGCCTCCAGTGAGGACGAACAGCTGGCCCGCACCGTCTGACGGGCCACCTCGCAGAATTCGGCGAGGCCACGCGCATCCCCTTGGCCGGAAATCCCCCGACGGCCAAGGGGAGTCGTGCGTCGGCCCTTTTTGCATTTCCGAGAACAGGTTATCGGGCCGGTTTTTTGGAGCCATCGGTCATGTCATCGGACATGCAATACACGACAGTCAATGGCTGAATTGTGACCTGTCTCCGACAGGGCCGTTGGCTCATGATGGGACAAGACGCGCCGGTAGGGCTCCGAAGGCGCCACAGCGCGAAAAGAGAATCGTCCCGGCCGTGTCCCGGCCATGGTGCCTCATCACTCGCACCAGGCGTTCGTGCGTGATTTACGAAAGTTCCCCAGGACGCGATCCGACACCCCTGTCTGAACTGGGAGTAAAAGCACGATGACGACGAGCATCGCACCCGCACTGCACGACCAGGTCGTCTCCTTCATGGACGGACCGGAGCGTCACCCCGTCTACAGCAACGACTACTTCAAGTACCTTCAGGAAACCCAGTGGGACGCCCGCACCTACGACTTCCACCGGGCGAACTTCCTCCACCGCACCGAGGGCACCGTCAAGGGCATCGCCCATGTGTGCGCCCAGGCCGCCGCGCACGACGACCGCGACACCCTGACGCTGTTCTCCTTCATCCTCAACGAGGAGGCCGGCTACGGCGAGCCGGAGAAGTGCCACGAGCTGCTCATGGAGAACGCCCACAACCTGCTGGGCGAGGTCGAGTTCGGGCTGGCCCCGCTGAAGGTGAAGGAGGCCCGCCACAGCGCCCTCGTCATACCCGAGACGTTCGCCTACCGCGAGCGCACCCGGGAACTCGTCGGCGGCAGCTACCAGCGCATGCTCGGCGTCGCGATGGCGCTGGAGTCCCACGCCGACACCATGCTCAGGGTGTGCCGCACGGCGTTCCGCAACGCCAACACCGGCCTGCCGGCGACCGAGTTCGTCGAGAAGGTCGAGATCTACTTCAACGTCCACGTCGGCGACGAGGGCGTCGAGGAACGCCACGCCGCCGACGCCCGCAAGTGCGTCCTGAACAACGTCCGCACCGAGGAGGACCTCGCCGAGATCGCCTACGGCGCCAACGAGACCCTCGATGTGCAGCTGCGGATGTGGGAGGCGATGTACAAGGCCGTCACGAGCTGAGCCCACGCCGACCCCCACGACAGAGAGGCAGCTCACCGGACGTGCACAAGTCACGAGGCATATCCGACGCCGTCCTGGCCCTCCCCGAGTCGGCCACCCACGGCACCACGGCGAAACTGGCCGCCCTCAACCGGCAACTCGCCCCCGAGGACCGCATCATCGACCTCAGCATCGGCGCGCTCGACACCCCGACCGACCCCCGGATCGACGCGGGCGTGACCGAGTTCATCCGCACCCGCCCGGACGTGGTCCACGCCTTCGCCCCCGTCAAGGGCTTCCCCTTCCTGCGGGAGTCCGTCGCGGCGCGGGCGGCCCGACTGCACGGCATCGACTACGACCCCGACACCGAGATCATGGTGACGCCCGGCGGCGTCAAGGGCGCCATCGCGGTCACCTTCCACGCCCTGCTCGACCCGGGCGACGAAGTGGTGATCCCGGTGCCGAACTGGCCGCACTACGCCGACATGGTGCGCCTGCACGGCGCCGTGCCGGTGACCGTGCCCGTCCCCGCCGAGGACGGTCTCACCCCGCCGGCACTGCGGGCGGCCCTGACCGGCCGTACGAAGATCGTCGTGCTGGGCGACTGCATCAACCCCACCGGGAAGGTGTACTCGACCGCCGAACTCACCGCGCTCGCCCAGGTCGTCGCCGAGCACAACACCCGCCGCGAGGCACAGGGCGACAGCCCGGTCCACGTCCTGTTCGACACCCCCTACGAGGCCCACATCCTCGGTGAACGCCCCCGGTTGTTCGCCGCGATCGACGTCCCCCTCGCCGACGGCGGGCGCTGCTCCATGCGGCCGTGGACGACCTGGGTGACCGGGCCCGGCAAGACGTACGGCATGCACGGCGACCGCATCGGCTACCTGTGCGGCCCCCCGGACATCGTGGAGGCCGCGGCGCGGGCCCAGGTCAACCTGACCTCCTTCGCGTCGACGTACGGCCAGATCGCCACGCATGTCGCGCTGCGGCCCGAGATGGACGAGGTGGCCACCGAGCGGGCCCGCACCGCCCGCGCCAACCTGGAGTCGATGCTGCGGGAGCTCCAGCAGGTGCCCTCGCTGCGGGTGCGCCGGCCCCAGGGCGGCTACTTCCTCTTCGTCGACCTGTCCGCGTACGCCGACGCCTACCGCCGGCACGGCCATGTCAGCGCCGAACAGTTCCTGCTGGCCGAGGCACGCGTGGCCGGCATCAGCGGCAGCCACTTCTCCGGCGGCACCCCCATGGACCACTGGGTGCGCGTCAACTGTGGCCGCGACGGCGCCCTGCTGACCGAGGCCGGCACCCGCATCAGGGACGCCCTCGCCCGGCTGGAGCCCTGATCCGCATGGCGACCGCGACAGGACGCGGCACGCCGGGACACGGAGTCTCCTACTGCGTCATCGGCACCGGCTTCTCCGGCACCTGCGCGCTGTGGCACCTCGTGCAGCGCCTGACCGCACCCGGTCGCCCGCACCCGGCACCGGACCCCGCCCCCAGCATCGTCACCGTGGAGCGGGGCCCGGTGAGCGGGCCGGGCTACCCCTACGACGAGGACAACGTCCAGCTCGCCCACCTCTGCAACAACGAGGCCGGCAGCATGGGCCTGCACGGCACCGACTTCGTCGACTGGCTCACCGAGAACCGGCAACGGCTGTGGCGCGAATGCCCCGGCCACCTCCTGGAGACCCACCCCGGCGCCGGACCCGACACCTGGAAGCCCGACCCGCGCGCGTTCTACCCGCGCGCCCTGTTCGGCCGCTACCTGCGGGAACGCTTCCAGCAGGCCGTCGAACGGGCCCGCGCCCACGGCATCACCGTGCACACCCTCACCCGGCACGAGGCCCTCGACGGGTTCACCGCACCCGACGGGTTCCGGGTGCTGCTGCGCGATCTCGACACCGGCCGCGAGACCACCCTCACCGGCCTGGACCGGGTCCTGCTCGCCACCGGGCACTGGCAGCCCGCCCCCACCGGGCGGCTCACCGGACACGACGGCTACCTCGCCGCGCCCTACCCGCCCCAGGCCGTACGGCACTCCGTGCGCGCCCGTGCCCGCACCCGCCGCACCCGCCCCGGCGCCGACGCACGGCCCGTGGTGTTCGTCGAGGGCATGGGACCCAGCGGCATCGACGCGATCCTCACCCTGTGCGCGGACGGCACCTTCACCCACACCCCCGACGGGCACATCGACACGTACCGGCCGCACGGCACCCCGCCGAGAGTCGTCGCCGGATCGCGGTCGGGGTTCTTCCCGCCGGTGCGCGGCCCCCTCCCGCCGTACGAGCCACAGCTGCTCACCGAGGAGAACCTCGCCGCGATCCGGCGCGCCCACCACGGCCGGCTGCGGCTCGCGCCCGTCCTGGAACTGCTCGACGCCGAGCTGCGCCGGGCCACCGACGGCGCGGCCGGCTGGGAGGACGTGGCCCGCCCGCCGTACGCGGACGCCCGCGAGAAACTGGCTTACGATCTGCGGGCCTCCGCCACCGGCGACCTGGTCCACGCGGTCGTGCTGAAGGCGCGCCGGCTGCGCTTCTACCACCGGCTCGCCCCGGACGACAAAGCCGCCTACGACCGGCTGTTCGACACGCACATCATCCGCACCGCCGTACCGATGCCGGCCGCCAACGCGGAGAAACTCCTCGCCCTGATGGACGCCGGCGTCCTCACCACCGTCCGGCTCGGCTACGGCACCACCCGCACCGAGATCACCGACGACGGCACCTTCCGGGTCACCGCCGCCCCGGACGACGGACCCGCGGTCACCGTGCGCGCGGACTGTGTCGTACGGGCCCGAGGGCAGGACTTCCGGCTGGAGCGGCACCCGTCGCCGCTGGTGCAGAACCTGCTGCGGCGCGGCGAGATCGTCCCGCACGAGGAGGGCGGCTACACCACCGGCGGGATCGCCCTGGACCCGGGCGGCGGCCACCGGGTGCTGCGGCGGGCGGGCGGCGCGCTCGGCCCGTCACCACATCTGTCGTCCTTCGGGCCGGTCGTCAGGTTCTGGCAGAACGAGAAGAACTACGCGGGCGCCTTCGTCGAGGCGGCCCGGTCGGTCGTGGACGACTGGGCCGGGGAGGCCGCCGCCGGGCCGCCCGCCGCCGTGGGGCCCGCCGCCGTGGACGGTGCCGGGCTGGTCGGCAGCGAGACAGGGAGATGAGCCATGGAGATGAAAGAGTTCCACTACGAGGACGGGCTGCGGGTCAGCCTGTTCAACCTCGACCACAAGGCGGTGCCGTACCACTTCCACAACGAGGTCTCCGACCTCATGTACTGCTCACGCGGCGTCATCACCGTCGAACTGCCCGACTCCGGTGAGGTGTTCACCGTACGGCCCGGTGAGATGTTCCAGGTGCCCTGCCCCAGCCGGCACCGGTTCGTCAACGGCGCCGATGCCGGCACACCCTCCCGGTACGTCCTGTTGCAGATCGGAGACTTCGACATCAACTTCGTACCGGACGGTGAACGGCTCGCCGAAGGTCTCGCCGAGAAGTCCGGCGGCCGGTCCGACGAGCGGTCCGAAAACCGGTCCGACGGCCGGGAGAAGCCCGGCACCGTCTACATCGAGGACCGCCGGGAGGACATCGCGAAGCTCGCCGACCGGTTCGCCGCCGACCGGCCCGCCGAGCTGACCCCGGAGGAGCAGGCCGACGTCGTCCAGGCGCTGCGCGCGTTCGTCGCGCACGGTGTCCGCAGCGGCCACCCGCGGGCCGCCGCGCGTTCCTGACCGGCACCCGTGCACGCGTCCGACATGACCCTCGTCACGATCATCGTCCTGACGTTCTTCGTGGGCGGCCTGGTCAAGGGCCTCACCGGCCTGGGCCTGCCGCCCGTCGTCCTCGGGATCCTCACCGCCGCCGTCGGCATCCAGCCGGCCAAGGCGCTGATCCTCGTGCCCACGTTCCTCACCAACGTCGTCCAGGCGTCGAGCGGCGGGCACGGCCGTGAGGTCGTCCGGATCACCTGGCCGTTCCTGCTGGCCGCCACCGCGTTCACGGTGTCCGGCGCGTTCACGCTCGGCTGGTTCCGTACGGACGTCATGTCGGCGCTGCTCGGCCTCGGCCTCACCGTGTACGGGCTGCTGGGGCTGTTCCGGCTGCGCGTGGACATCAGCGGCCGGACCTGGCACCACCCCGTCGGTGTGCTCTTCGGCGCCACCAACGGGTTCCTCACCGGGATGACCGGCTCCTCGGCCGTCCCGGGCGTGTTCTACCTCCAGTCCCTCGGCCTGACCCGCGACCAGCTCGTGCAGGCCATGGGCATCCTCTTCACCTTCTCCACGATCGGCCTGACCTGGTCGCTCCAGGCGCAGGATCTCATCGGCGGCAGGCTCGCCGTGCTGTCCGCGGCCTCTCTCGTCCCCGCGTTCTGCGGGATGGCGGTCGGCGGCCGGATCCGCAAGCGGATCTCCGAGGAGAGGTTCCGCCGAGTACTGTTCGTCGCCCTGGTGGTCCTCGGGCTCGGCGTGGCCGCGCAGAGCCTGTGGTGACCGACGTGGGCGGGCACGGGCGCCGCACGGCGCCGGAAGGAAACGACGACGACATGGAACGCGAACTGGCCGAGCTGCTGCGCGAGCTGGAGGAGTTCGGCGAGGCCAACGACCGGGCGACCGCCGAACGCGACCGCAGGATGCTGAACATCACCCACGACACGGGGGTGCTGCTGACCGTCCTGCTGCGCAACGGGCGCTGCCGTGACGTCCTGGAGGTCGGCACCTCCAACGGCTACTCGACGCTGTGGCTGGCCCACGCCGTCGGCGCCGAAGGACACGTCACGACCGTCGAACGCGCCCCGCACAAGCGGGCCATGGCCGAGGAGAACTTCCGGCGCTCCGGTCTCGCCCCGCGCATCCGGCAGATCGCCGGGGACGCGGGGGAGTTCCTCGCGTCCAGCGCGTCCGGCGCGTACGACTTCGTGTTCCTGGACAGCGAGCGCGGGGAGTACGCCGGCTGGTGGCCCGACCTGTGGAGGGTGCTGCGGCCGGGCCGGCTGCTCGTCGTCGACAACGCGGTCTCCCACGCCGACGAACTGAAGGATTTCGTACGGCTCGTGGAGGGGACCGAGGGGTGCGTCAGCTCGCTGCTGCCCGTCGGCAAGGGCGAGCTGGTGATCCTCAAGGAGGGCTGACCGCCGCGCGGGTCAGAGGGCCTTGGCGTAGCAGAGGCTCTCGGGGTGGTCCCGGTAGTAGCCGAACTTCTTGCACGGCTCGTAGCCGCAGGACGTGTACAGGGCTATCGCCTCGGGCTGCTTCGTGCCGGTCTCCAGCACCATGCGGGTACGGCCCGCCGCGCGGGCGTCGTCCTCCAGCGCGGCGAGGATGCGCCGGGCCAGGCCCCGGCCGCGCATGTCGGCCACCACGAACATGCGCTTCAGCTCGGCGTCGCCGTCCTCGTTGCCCTCGTCGTTCTTGTCCTGGCGCCGCCAGCCGCCGGTGGCGACGGGCCGGCCGGTCTCGTCGTAGGCGATGAGGTAGATGCCGTTCGGCGGGTCGAAGTCGGCCGGGTCCAAGGGGGTGGCGTCGCCGCCGTCGCCGTAGCGGACGTGGTACTCGGCCTGCACCTCGTCGTTGAGCTTGGCGGCGTCGGGGTGGTCGAAGGCGACTCGGCGAATGTTCATGCGGCTCATCGTATGTGTATGCGGCCTGTGGGGGCGCGGGCGAACAGCGGACGCCGTCCAGTGTGCCGGTATCGTGCCCTGGTGCTCACTGTGACCTCTGTGAATGTGAACGGGCTGCGGGCCGCCGCGAAGAAGGGCTTCGTGGAATGGCTCGCCGGCACGAGCGCCGACGTGCTGTGCCTTCAGGAGGTGCGCGCCGAGCCTCAGCAGTTGCCCGAGCCCGTCCGCGCCCCGGAGGGCTGGCATGTGGTGCACGCCCCGGCCGCCGCGAAGGGCCGCGCCGGCGTCTCCCTCTACACCCGCCGCGAACCCGACCGCGTCCGCGTCGGCTTCGGCTCCGCCGAGTTCGACGGCAGCGGACGTTACGTCGAGGCCGACCTGCCCGGTGTGACCGTCGCCTCCCTCTATCTGCCGTCCGGGGAGGTCGGCACCGACCGGCAGGACGAGAAGATCCGCTTCATGGACGAGTTCCTCGCCCACCTCAAGACCCTCCGCGAGAAGGCCGCTGCCGACGGCCGCGAGGTGCTGGTCTGCGGCGACTGGAACATCGCCCACCGCGAGGCCGACCTGAAGAACTGGCGCGCCAACCAGAAGAACTCCGGCTTCCTCCCCGAGGAGCGGGCCTGGCTCTCCCGCGTCCTCGACCCGTCCGACGGCGGGTACGTCGACGTGGTCCGCGCCCTGCACCCGGATGCGACGGGCCCGTACACCTGGTGGTCGTACCGGGGCCGCGCCTTCGACAACGACTCGGGCTGGCGGATCGATCTGATGTGCACAACGCCTGGCATCGCGGACCGCGCGGTGAAGGCGTACGTCGAACGCCCCGCGTCACACGCTGAACGGTGGTCGGACCACGCCCCCGTGACTGCCGTGTTCGACACCGGCCGGGTATGACGAAACGCCCCGACCATGGCGGCCGGGGCGTCGAGGTGGAGTGGTTCAGCGGTTGACCACGTCGCGGCAGCCCTCGCACCGCTCTTCGACTTCGGGAGGGTCTTCCACGCGTCGCGGTGGGTCTCGTGGCGGGCGGTGGTGCCGTGGGTCAGGCACATCGCGCCCCAGCGCGGGCCGCCGTCGTCGCCGGAGTGCTGCCACAGGTCGACCGAGGCGACCAGGGGGCCGAGGCGGTTCTTCCTGATCCAGCGGACCCCCTCCGGAACGTCGGCGGCTTCGAGCCGCCCCCGGGACGTTCGCCGCGTCGCCGGGGTACCTATGTCATGTACCACGGTATGCCACGGACGGCCACGGTGCACCATGGTCTGCCGATGCCGCCGCTGGTACGCCGCGCAAAGCTGCTCGTGTGGCTGAGTACGAGTGGGAGCGAGTTGCTCGCGAGATCGAGCGGGACATCAGGACTGGGCGCATCCCGGAGGGCGGTGCGCTCCCCGGCATCCTGCGTCTTGCGCAGGAGTACGGAGTCGCCGACCGGACCGTCCGGCGCGCGCTGCGCGACCTCCGCGAGCGGGGGCTCATCGAGACCCTGCCCTCCAAGGGGTCGTTCGCGGTCGGCCCGGGGAACGCAAGAACGCCCCCGCCACAGTCCACGGGGGACCCTGGCGAGGGCGTGTAAACGGCTTGCGTGAGTGCGGCTTGCAGCCGCCGACCCCACACACTAGGTCGCACCATGGCGCACGGGTGTGAAGCGGGCACAGCATGGCCTCATGGAGCGCCCAATCGACCCGGACGACCCCCGGCACCCGTATCAGCAGATCGCCGACCACATCGCCGAGGACATCGCCAGGGGTGTGCTCACCGGGCGCGTGCCGTCGGAGCTGGAGTTGCGGCGGGAGTATTCCGCCGGGGCGTCGACCGTGCAGCGTGCGTTGTCCGTGCTGCGGGAGCGTGGGCTGATCCACACGGTGCCGGGGCGTGGGTCGTTCGTCCGGCGTGACGACGTGTGAGCGGGCGTCAAACCTGCTGTTCGTTCTCCGGTTCCTTGTCCTTCCGCAGGCGCCTGTCCAGGGCCAGTGACAGTTCCGCCTCCACCACGCTCCGCGCCAGCGGGCGCAGGCGTTGCAGGTCGGCTTCCGTGCCGTGGCGGAGGATCAGGGCCGCGAACATCTCGGCGAGGTCGTCGACGTGGGCGCGGACGCGGGCGCCCGCCGCGAGGACCTCGGCGAGGGGGATGCCCTCGCGGACCAGGGCGGAGGAGACGTCGAGCAGGCGCCTGCTGATGTGCACGATCTGGTCGCCGTCGGTGCCGAGGTAGCCCAGCTCCATCGCGGCGGCCAGGTTCTCCGGGGTGACCTCGCCCTCGAAGCGGGCGGCGAGTTCCTCGGGGGTGAGGCGGACCGGCTCCTCCTCGGTGGGGGTGCCGACGCCCAGCAGGTCGGCGACATCGCGGCCGGATTCCAGGGCCTCGGCGAGTTCGGCGATGCCGTTCAGGGTGTGGCCGCGTTCCAGCAGCGCGGCGATGGTGCGCAGCCGGGCCAGGTGGTGGTCGTCGTACCAGGCGATACGGCCCTCGCGGCGGGGCGGCGGGAGCAGTTTGCGCTCGCGGTAGAAGCGCAGGGTGCGCACCGTGATGCCGGCCAGCCGCGCCAGCTCCTCCATGCGGTACTCGCGCTTGCCCGTGTGCTGCTCCGGCGTCCGGTCGGGTTCGTCTGCCACGGGAGGAGCCTATGTTGTACCGCCGGTAACTTTCCCCGCCCGCCCCCTACCCATCGGTACGCCGAGCCTCTACGCTCCCCATTGTGCCAGTGTTCACTGGCATGGTTTCGGAGGGACGTCGAAGGGGCTTCGGCATGGCTGAGCACGAGCATGTACGGGTGGCGGTGATCGGGTCCGGGTTCGGCGGACTGGGCGCCGCCGTGCGGCTGCGCCGCGAGGGGATCACGGACTTCGTCGTACTGGAACGGGCGAGCAGCGTAGGCGGCACCTGGCGGGACAACAGCTACCCGGGCTGCGCCTGCGACGTACCGTCCCACCTGTACTCGTTCTCCTTCGCGCCCAACCCGGACTGGCCGCGCACCTTCTCCGGCCAGGAGCACATCCGCGCCTATCTGGAGCACGTCACCGACACCTTCGGGCTGCGCCCGCACATCCGCTTCGACTCCGAGGTCAAGCGCATGACCTGGGACGGCGACGGGCTGCGCTGGCGCATCGAGACCACCGCCGGGGACCTCACCGCCGACGTCGTCGTCTCCGCGACCGGGCCGCTGTCCGACCCGAAGATCCCGGACATCCCCGGCCTGGACTCCTTCCCCGGCAAGGTCTTCCACTCGGCCCGCTGGGACCACGACTACGACCTCACCGGCAAGTGCGTCGCCGTCATCGGCACCGGCGCCTCCGCCATCCAGATCGTGCCGTCGATCCAGCCGAAGGTCGGCCGTCTCACCCTCTTCCAGCGCACCCCGGCGTGGGTGATGCCCCGCATCGACCGGGAGATCAGCGGCCTGGAGCGGCGCCTGCACCGGACGCTGCCCGTCACCGCCAAGGCACGCCGCGGACTGCTGTGGGGCATCCGCGAACTCCAGGTGCAGGCCTTCACCAAGCACCCCAACGAGCTGGGCTTCGTCGAACAGCTCGCCAAGCGCAACATGGCCCGCGCCATCAAGGACCCGGCCCTGCGCGCCAAGCTCACCCCCGACTACCGCATCGGCTGCAAGCGCATCCTGCTGTCCAGCACCTACTATCCGGCGCTGGCGCAGCCCAACGTGGACGTCGTCGCGAGCGGCCTCACCGAGGTCCGCGGCTCCACCCTGGTCGCCGCCGACGGCACCGAGGCCGAGGTCGACGCGATCGTCTTCGGCACCGGCTTCCACGTCACGGACATGCCGATCGCCGAGCGGGTCGTCGGCGCCGACGGGCGCACCCTCGCCGAGCACTGGAAGGACGGCATGCAGGCGCTGCGCGGCGCCGCCGCGGCCGGCTTCCCCAACTGGATGACGATCATCGGGCCCAACACGGGCCTCGGGAACTCCTCCATGATCCTGATGATCGAGTCCCAGCTGAACTACATGGCCGACTATCTGCGCCAGCTCGACGTCCTCGGCGGCCGTGCCGCCCTCGACGCCCGGCCCAGCGCCGTGCACGCCTGGAACCGGCGGGTGCAGGAGCGGATGAAGCGCACCGTGTGGAACACCGGCGGCTGCACCAGCTGGTACCTCGACGCCAGCGGCCGCAACACCACCATCTGGCCCGGTACGACGAGTGAGTTCCGGCGCGCCACACGGCGGGTGGACCTCGCGGAGTACCAGGTGCTGCGGCCGTCGGGCGGCAAGGACGGCGCGGAGCGCGAGCCCGCCGCGAAGACGCGGGAGGCCGCTGCATGAGCCGCCGCGCCCACGTCACGTCCGGCCCGTACGCCCCGCCCGAGCCGGCCCGCGTCCTCACCGCCCGTTCCGCCGACGGGGCCCCGCTCCACGTCGAGGTGCACGGCCCCGAGGACGCGCCCGCGGTCGTCCTCGCCCACGGCTGGACCTGCTCGACCGCCTTCTGGGCGGCGCAGATCCGCGAACTCGCCGCCGACCACCGGGTCATCGCCTACGACCAGCGCGGCCACGGCCGCAGCCCGGCGAGCGACGCGTGCAGCACCGACGTCCTCGCCGACGACCTGGAAGCCGTACTGAAGGCGACCCTCGCCCCCGGCGAGCGCGCGGTGGTCGCCGGGCACTCCATGGGCGGCATGACGGTGATGGCGGCGGCGGAACGGCCCGCGTTCCGCGAGCACGCGGCGGCCGTCCTGCTGTGCAGCACCGGCGCCACCCGGCTGGTGGCCCGCTCCACCGTCGTACCGCTGCGCGAGGGGCGTGTGCGGACCTGGCTGACCCGGCAGATCCTCGGCTCCCGCGCCCCCCTCGGCCCGGTCACGCCGCTCGGGATGCGGGTTCTCAAGTACGGGACCATGGGCCCCGGTTCGGCGCCGCACATGGTGGAGGCGTGCGCGCATATCGTGCACGCCTGCCCGCGCCGCGCCCGGTACGCCTGGTCGCAGGTGCTGGACTCGCTCGACCTGGCTCAGGGGGTACGGCGGCTCACGCTGCCGGTGGCGGTCGTCGCCGGTACGGCGGACCGGCTCACACCGCCTGTCCACGCGCGGGAGCTGGCCGGCGCCCTGCCGCAGTGCCTGGGGCTGACCGAGCTGCCGGGGATCGGGCACATGACACCGGTGGAGGCCCCCGAGCTGGTCACCGGCAAGATCCGGGGACTCGTCGCCACCTACGTGACGGCAGGGGACGTACAGGGCGACGTACAGGTCAAGGAGGGCGCATGAGCAGGGTCAGTCTGGAAGGCCGGGTCGCGGTCGTCACCGGCGCGGCACGCGGCGTCGGCGAGCTGCTCGCCCGCAAGCTGTCCGCGCGCGGCGCGACGGTGGCGCTGGTCGGTCTGGAACCGGACCGGCTGAAGGAGGTCGCCGACCGGCTGCACGGCGAGAGCGGCCAGTGGCACGCCGACGTCACCGACCACGAGGCGATGACGCGGGTCGCCGAGGAGGTCAAGGCACGCTTCGGCAAGGTGGACATCGTCGTCGCCAACGCCGGTGTGGCGACGGGCGGTCCGTTCGTCGACTCCGACCCCGAGGCGTGGCGGCGGGTCATCGAGGTCAACCTCGTCGGGTCGGCGGTGACGGCACGCGCGTTCCTGCCGGTCCTCATGGAGAGCCGCGGCTATCTGTTGCAGATCGCGTCCCTCGCCGCGATCACCCCGGCGCCGATGATGACGGCGTACTGCGCGTCGAAGTCGGGTGTGGAGGCGTACGCGCACAGCCTGCGCGCCGAGGTGGGCCACCGGGGCGTGCGGGTCGGCGTCGCCTATCTGTCGTGGACCGACACCGACATGGTGCGCGGCGCCGATCAGGACGACGTCATGCGGGAGTTGAGGCAGCGGCTGCCGTGGCCGTCGAACAAGACGTACCCGCTGGGCCCGGCCGTCGACCGGATCGTCGCCGGCATCGAACGCCGCTCCGCCCATGTGTACGGGCAGTGGTGGCTGCGCGGCATGCAGGGCGTGCGCGGTTATCTGCCCGCGCTCATCGGCACCGTCGGGCAGCGGGAGATGCGGCGGTTCGCCGGGCGGCTGGAGGGCATGCGGTCCGGTCTGGTGGGCGCGGGCGGCGCCGCCGACGAGCGGGAGCGCACCGCGCGAACCACCCAGCGTGACTGATCGACATGCGGTGGGTCACCGCCCGTGTGAGTCTGACGGAGGCCCCGGCCGAGGCCGCCACCCGGCGGTCTTCGGGGGGCCGACCTCACCCACCACAGGAGTGAACCCACATGGGCATGAAGGACAAGTTCCAGGACCAGGCCGAGCAGTGGCAGCAGCAGGCCAAGGAGAAGATGGGCGAGCGCGACGAACGCCCCGGCCGGCGCGGCCAGGAGCGTCCCGACCGGCAGCAGCCGGAACGCGGACGCCGGCCCGGCGACGAGGAACAGGACATGCAGGAGCGCTTCGACCAGGACTTCGAGGCCTGAGCGGGCGTCCGGCGCATCGACCGGCTCACCGGCGAAGCGCCCGGTGATGCCCGGCAGTGATCGTCCCGCCAAGACGGGGCGAAAGGCCGCCGACCCACGACCGGGCCGGGGCCGTGCTGCCCGCCGGCGTCAACTCTGACCCCGACACGCCGACCCGTCACCGCTGGGTGACGGGTCGGCGCGGTCTTTCCCGGCTCCGAAGCGGCCCATCACCTGGCCTGTGCGGTGAGCCCGGGGCGGGCGTACGCGGTGAGCCGGGCCGGGTGAGGGGAGGACTGTGGGGTCCGGGGG
>NZ_JALLGL010000109.1 GCF_023072675.1 Streptomyces sp. XM83C | reverse complement strand
GGGCGGGGCGGGCCCGAGGTCAGGGCGCCCGGCGCGGGCGCGTCCGAGGCCGGCCCGGCGGGCGTCGGGCGGGTGCCACGGACGCCGTAGGGGTCGGCGATCTGGCCGGGCGGCGTCGTGGAGGCGGGCCGGCCGGTGGTGCCGTCGGTGGTGTCGCCGGGGGCGGGCGGCCGGGCGCCGGGCAGGGCGATACGGCCGTTCTGCGCCTCCTCCTGGACGCGGGCGGCGGCGCGTGTCCCGGCGCGGTAGGCGGCGATGGCCCCGGCGCGGGCGGCGCGGATGTCGGCGCTGCCGGAGGCGCCGGCACGGTCGCCGTACGCCCCGGACACACCGTTGACCGGTGTGGCGCCGGCGGCGGGGAGGCCTCCGGCGGCCCTGGCCTGGATGGCGGCCCGGCGTGCGGCCTCGGGGTCGGGCAGCCCGCCGGGACGGGGGACGCTCACGCCGGGGCCGGGGCCCGCGCCCAGGCCGGGGCCGAGGCCGGTGCTGGGGGCGGGCCCGGGGCCGACGGCCGCGCGGGCGCCGGGTCCGGCGGTGAGGCCCGCCGTGGTCCCGCCGGGCCGCGGGCCCTGCCCCGGCGTCGTGTCGCGTCCGGCGGCGGGGGCCGTGCCGGGTCCGGCGAAGGTGCTGCCCGCCGGGACGGCACCGCTCGTGCCCTCGTCGTCGGGCGGCGGCACGGGGTCGTATCCGCACAGCGCCTCCTCCGCCGCGCCGACCGCCAGGCCGGTGAGCATCACGCGGCCGTCGTCGCAGACGAGGACGGTGCGGGCGGTGACGTTGCGGTGCACCCAGCCGTGCGCGTGCAGCGCCCGCAGCGCGGTGAGGACGTCGGCGGCGACCTCGGCGGCCCGGTACGGCGTCAGCGGCTGTTCGGCGAGGAGCGCGGACAGCGGCCGTGCCTCGACGAGTTCGCTGACGATCCACAGCGAGCCGCCCTCGGCGAAGACGTCGAAGACCTGGTCGAGGCGGGGATGGTCGGGGATGCGCGCGGCGGCCTGGGCGGCCTCCAGGGCGCGCCGGACGACCGGGTCGGCGGGCCGCCGGGTACCGGACCCGGCACCCGGACCCGCGCCGGGGCGGCGGGCTCCGGGGACGCGGGCCCCGCCTGTGCCGTCGCGTGCCGTGAACCCGTCGGGCAGGCCCTCCGCGTCGAGCACCTCGGCCTCGACGACCTCCGGCAACGGCACCTGACGGATCAGGACTTCCTGCCCGCTGTAGGTGTCGAAGGCGCGCGTCTCGGTGAGTTCGTACTCGTCGGACGGCGGCAGCGGCAGGCGGTAGCGGTCGGCGAGCACCCGTCCCGCATAGTCGTCCACGTTGCCTCCCCCGGCCCGCACGGTCGGTCAATTCCGTTCGCGTCGCGGCCCGTTCCGTACCCCACGCTCACACGGATGCGTACGGTCCGCAATCACTCACGATACGTGCCGGAGGCAACTCGCCACGAGGGGATGCGAGATCCTGTGGGGCTGTTGCGGCGGCCAGGGCGCGGAGGGCGCTTTCTCACTTCTTCGGCGTGAACGACTCGGTCAGGGTGCGCCAGGTGTTCTTGCGCAGGTCGCCGTTCCAGTCGTCGGCCTTCGCCGTGTACATGAGCCCGTAGCCGAGGCCGCTGTTGACGACGAATCCGCGGTCGATGGACCGGTAGGCCGTACCGCCGTCGCTGTAGGTGAACTCCCAGTCGGCCGTGTTCCAGCCGCGGTAGTCCACCTTCTCTATGCGGACCCTGGAGTACTGGGAGCGGACCATGTAGCGCTCCTGGTTCTGCCAGTCGGCGACCGGGTCGCTCTTCGGGGTGGTGGTCCAGCCGATGAGCAGCTTCTGTCCGTCGGGGCCGGTGAAGCGGTCGCCGGCCGAGCTGGACTTCTGGAACTTCCAGCCGGCGGGCAGGCCGATCGTGTACCCCTGGGCGCCCTTGTACGTGGTGACGCCGGCGTCGGCACCCGCGGAGCCGCCCTTGCCGTCGTCGGCCGAGGCCGTGGCGCCGCCCGGGGTGCTGCCGGTGCCGGACGTGCCGTTCGCGCCGGATGCCGCGGCGGCGGTGGCGTCGCCGTCGGGGCCGGTTCCGGTGCCGCCCTCGTCCTCCTTGGTGGAGGCACCGGCGACGGGCCCGGTCCCGGACCTGCCGCTCGCCCCGGAGTCGTCGTCGCCGCCGTTGAGCGCGACGGCCAGGACGATGCCCAGCACGATCAGCGCCACCACGGCGAGGATGATCGCCAGGGTGCGGCGCGGTACGACGTCGGTGAGGGAGGCGCGGGGCGCGGGCCGCGGCGACAGGTCCAGGTCCGGCGGCGGTACGACGTTCCAGCCGTTGCCCTGGCCGGGGCCCTGTCCGGTGCCCGGAGCGCCCGGCCGGCCGCCGCCCTGCTGGGGGACGGCCGCCGAGGCCGCCGTGGCGGAAGGGGAAGTGCCGCGTGTGCCGCCCGACTTGGTGCCGGCCGCTGTTCCGGCCGCGCCCGCCCCGGTCCCGGCGGCACCGGCCGCCGCGGAGGCGCCCGCCGG
This sequence comes from Streptomyces sp. XM83C, assembly GCF_023072675.1. Taxonomy (GTDB): domain Bacteria; phylum Actinomycetota; class Actinomycetes; order Streptomycetales; family Streptomycetaceae; genus Streptomyces; species Streptomyces thermocoprophilus. The sequence continues at coordinate 16,725 of NZ_JALLGL010000109.1, read as the reverse complement.
CGCGGTCGACTTGCGCACCGAGCGCAGCGCGCCGCGCAGCCGGTCGGCCGCCTCCTCCCGCTTGCCGGACGAACCGCCCCGCTTGGCGGGCGCGTCGGGCTGCGCGGGCAGCGGCACGACCCGGGTCGCCTCCAGTGCCGCGGGGCCGGCCTCCGCCGGGTCGGGCGCGTCGACGACCGCCTTCAGCAGGGCGCGGGCGCCCGCGTCGTCCAGGCGCTGTGCCGGGTCCTTGGTGAGCAGGCCGTAGATGACGTCCTTGAGCGGGCCGGCGTTCTTCGGCTCCTCCAGGGGTTCCGTCATCACCGCGGTGAGCGTGGCGATCGCGGAGCCCTTGTCGTACGGCGGGACGCCCTCGACCGCCGCGTACAGCAGGCCGCCGAGCGACCACAGGTCGGCGGCCGGGCCCGGCTTGTGGCCGCGGGCGCGTTCCGGGGAGATGTAGGAGGGGGCGCCGACGAGCATGCCGGTGGAGGTGATGGACGGGTCGCCCTCGACCTGGGCGATGCCGAAGTCGGTGAGCACGACCCGGCCGTCGTCGGCGATGAGCACGTTGGACGGCTTCACGTCACGGTGCAGGATGCCCTCGCGGTGAGCCGAGCGCAGCACGTCGAGGACGGCGAGGCCGACCTCTGCCGCGCGGCGCGGCTCCAGCAGGCCGTCCTCGCGGATGACCTCGGCGAGGGACTTGCCCTCGACCAGCTCCATCACGATCCAGGGCCGGTCGTCCTCCTGGACGACGTCGAACACGGTCACCGCGCTGGTGTTGCGGATGCGTGCGATCGCCTTGGCCTCGCGCAGGGTGCGCGTGATGAGCCGGCGCTTCTCCTCCTCGTCGATGTTCGAAGGGAAGCGCAGCTCCTTGACGGCGACCGTGCGGCCGAGGGTCTCGTCCTCGGCGCGCCACACCGTCCCCATGCCTCCGCGGCCGAGTACGTCTCCCAGCCGGTAACGCCCGGCGAGGAGACGTGCGCTCTTGTCCTGACGGGATGTCCCCGCCCGCTCCGCCTCCGACATGCGTCCCCTCTGCAACCCGCCCTGACAGAGCCTCCATTGTCCCTCACCCGACAAGTGGCCGACGCACCGAGGGTCCCCGCACGCACCGCACCCGGAACCTTCCATTCCGTGCATGGCGAAGGGCTGGTTCCGGGGACGGCACACCGGAACGGAACGTTTCGAAAGGGGTCATGACGGACCGCCATGCACCCGATCCGGAATCGCCGGTGGCGGTACGGGGACCCGCGCGGGTCCGACAGCAACGCCGGAACGGGGGCAACGCCGGACCGACGGCAACGCCGGACCGGGGGCAACGCAGAGACGACCGCAGGCCTTCGGCCGCCGGGCCGGACACGGAGGCCGCGCAAGCGTCCAGCGGGCCCACGGCACGCGACGCGTGCCGAGACCTGCCGCGCGCGCCGGCCGGCCTACAGCGGCACGATGTCCGGCGCCCCCAGGCGGGCCGCGTCCGCCGTCTGGTCGTCGGGCTGGAGCTGCGACTCCCGCTCGGCCTCGACGCGCTTGTCGTAGTGCTCGACCTCGCGCTCGACGTGGGCCTTGTCCCAGCCGAGCACGGGCGCCATCAGCTCGGCCGCCTCCCGGGCGCTGCGGGTGCCACGGTCGAACGTCTCGATGGAGATACGGGTCCGCCGTGTCAGCACGTCGTCCAGATGCCGGGCGCCCTCGTGCGAGGCGGCGTAGACGATCTCGGCGCGCAGATAGTCGTCGGCGGCTTGCAGGGGTTCGCCCAGCGACGGGTCGGCGGCGATGAGGTCGAGGACCTCCTCGGCCATCGAGCCGTAACGGTTCAGCAGATGCTCGACCCGCACCACGTGCAGGCCGGTGCGGGCGGCGATCCGCGCCCGCGCGTTCCACAGCGCGCGGTAGCCCTCCGCGCCGATCAGCGGCACCTCCTCCGTGACGCAGTCCGCGACGCGGACGTCCAGTCCGCGCACGGCCTCGTCGACGGCGTCCTTCGCCATGACCCGGTACGTCGTGTACTTGCCGCCCGCGACGACGACCAGGCCCGGCGCCGGGTGCGCCACGGTGTGCTCGCGCGACAGCTTGCTGGTGGCGTCGGACTCGCCGGCGAGCAGCGGACGCAGACCCGCGTACACGCCCTCGACGTCGTCGCGGGTGAGCGGCACCGCGAGCACGGAGTTGACGTGCTCCAGCAGATAGTCGATGTCGGCGCTGGACGCGGCCGGGTGGGCCTTGTCCAGGTTCCAGTCCGTGTCGGTCGTGCCGACGATCCAGTGCCGGCCCCAGGGGATGACGAACAGCACGGACTTCTCCGTGCGCAGGATCAGCCCGGTCGTGGAGCTGATGCGGTCGCGCGGCACGACGAGATGGATGCCCTTGGAGGCGCGGACGTGGAACTGGCCCCGCTCCCCCACCATGGCCTGGGTGTCGTCGGTCCACACGCCGGTGGCGTTGACGATCTGTTTGGCGCGGATCTCGTACTCCCCGCCCGCCTCGACGTCCTGCACGCGCGCGCCGACCACCCGCTCACCCTCCCGCAGGAACCCGGTCACGCGGGCGCGGTTGGCGGCCTTCGCTCCGTACGCCGCCGCCGTGCGCACCAGCGTGGCGACGTACCGGGCGTCGTCCATCTGGGCGTCGTAGTACTGCAACGCGCCGACGAGGGCGTCCTTCCGCAGGCAGGGCGCCACGCGCAGGGCGTGACGTCGGGTCAGATGCCGGTGCAGGGGCAGTCCCCTGCCGTGGCCGCGGGCCATGGACATCGCGTCGTACAGCGCGACGCCCGACCCGGCGTACAACCGCTCCCAGCCCTTGTGCTGCAACGGGTAGAGGAACGGCACCGGCTTCACCAGATGCGGGGCGAGCCGCTCCAGCAGCAGGCCCCGCTCCTTCAGGGCCTCGCGGACGAGCGCGAAGTCGAGCATCTCCAGATAGCGCAGGCCGCCGTGGATCAGCTTGCTGGACCGGCTGGAGGTGCCCGACGCCCAGTCGCGCGCCTCCACCAGGCCGGTGGACAGACCGCGCGTCACGGCGTCCAGGGCGGTACCGGCGCCGACGACACCGCCGCCGACCACCAGGATGTCCAGCTCCCGCTCCGCCATCGCCGCGAGGGCTTCCGCACGCTGCGCCGGCCCCAGTGTCGCTGTCCTCACCGCTGCCTCCCGATCGTCCTTCGTCAATCGCGTCGGCCGCACCCGTCGGGCGAAGCCCGGTGACTCGCTCTCTTCCCCCTGCCCAAATTCTGACCGCCTTGCCCCACTTCAGCCACCACGCACCCCCCAGCCTGTGGACAACCGTGGAAGGGCGTGCGGAAACACCACGGGAAACAGAGCGGATCAATCCCACATAACGGTCATATTTACTCCTAGTCTGACAGTGCGCTCGCTCGTTGTGTCCACAGCGCTTGCGCGCCTGTCCCGCTTCGGTTACTGGGAAGGACGGCCCACGCCATGCCCGCAGATCTCGCCGTCATCGGACTCGGCCCGCTCGGCCTGCCCCTGGCCCAGGCAGCCGTCGCCGCCGGCATCCCCACGGTCGGCTACCGCACGGGCCCGGAGGCCGGCTCCCTCAGCCCCGCCGAACTGCGCCGGATGCTCGCCGCCGGTTTCCGCCAGGCCACCGGCCCGGCGGAACTCGGCCGCGTCCGCACCGCAGTCCTGTGCGTGCCCACCCCGCGCGGCCCCGACGGCGCCCCCGACCTCGGCCCGCTGGAGTCGGCGGCACGCACCCTCGCCGGGCACATGCGCCCCCACACCACCGTCGTCCTCGAATCCCCCGTACCGCCCGGCACCACCGAGGAGTTCCTGCGCCCCCTGCTCGAAGAGGTGTCCGGGCTGCGCGCGGGCCGTGACTTCCACCTCGCGCATTCACCCAGTCGAGTGGACCCCGGCAACCGCTGCCACACCCCGGCCAACACCCCGAAGGTCATCGGCGGTCTCACCCCCGCCTGCACCGAGTCCGCCGCCGCCTTCTACGGCCGTATCACCGACAAGGTGGTCCGCGCGCGGGGACTGCGCGAGGCGGAGACCGTGCAGCTGCTGGAGACCAACTACCGGCACGTCAACATCGCCCTCGTCAACGAAATGGCCGTCCTCTGCCACGAGTTGGGCGTCGACCTGTGGGACGTGCTGCGCTGCGCGGAGACCAAGCCGTTCGGCTTCCAGGCCTTCCGGCCCGGCCCCGGCCTCGGCGGCCACTCCGTCCCGCAGGACCTCACCGGCCACGGCGGCCGGGGTCTGCGCATGGTGGAACTCGCCCAGCAGGTCAACGCACGCATGCCCCGGTACGTCGTCCAGCGCGCCGCCGCCCTCCTCAACGAGCACGGCAAATCCGCCCGCGGCGCCCGCGTCCTGCTCCTCGGAGTCACCTACAAGGCCGACCTCGCCGACCAGCAGGGCACACCCGCCGAGGAGATCGCGACCGGCCTGATGCGGCTCGGCGCCGCCGTCAGCTACCACGACCCGCACGTACCGTCCTGGAACGTCCTCGACCGCCCCGTCCCCCGCGCCGACTCTCTCTACGAGGCCGCCGCCGACGCCGACCTGACGATCCTCCTCCAGCAGCACCGCACGTACGACCTCCAGGGCCTCTCGGTGAAGGCCCAGCTCCTCCTCGACACCCGCGGCGCCACCCCCACAGGAGCAGCGCACCGGTTGTGAAAGGGGGCGCACGGGGCCCCGCGGGTGCGGGTCCAAAGCCACGTCGCCGGAAGGGGGCGCGCCGAGCCGAGGTCGCCGATCACGGACACCAGCGCCCCGCACAGGACCGGCCCGGGGCTCTCCGGCCCTGAACACAACCGTGCGCCCCGCCCCGCGAAAAGCGCCCCCACCAGCCACGACACCGCATGCGAAAGGGCCGGTCACCCCCGTCGGGGTGGCCGGCCCTCCGCGGTGCCGGGTGGGGTCAGCGGCGGTGCTGGGAGTCCGCGACCGTGACCTCGACGCGCTGGAACTCCTTCAGCTCGCTGTAGCCGGTGGTGGCCATGGCGCGGCGCAGGGCGCCGAAGAAGTTCATCGAGCCGTCCGGCGTGTGCGAGGGGCCGGTGAGGACCTCCTCGATCGTGCCGACCGTGCCCAGGTCGACCTTCTTGCCGCGCGGCAGCTCCTCGTTGACGGCCTCCATGCCCCAGTGGTGGCCCTTGCCCGGCGCGTCCGTGGCACGGGCCAGCGGGGAGCCCATCATCACCGCGTCGGCGCCGCAGGCGATCGCCTTGGGCAGGTCGCCGGACCAGCCGACGCCGCCGTCCGCGATGACGTGCACGTACCGGCCGCCGGACTCGTCCATGTAGTCCCGGCGGGCCGCGGCGACGTCGGCGACGGCCGTGGCCATCGGGACCTGGATGCCGAGGACGTTGCGCGTGGTGTGCGCGGCGCCGCCACCGAAGCCGACGAGGACACCGGCCGCGCCGGTGCGCATCAGGTGCAGGGCCGCGGTGTAGGTGGCGCAGCCGCCGACGATCACCGGGACGTCCAGCTCGTAGATGAACTGCTTCAGGTTCAGCGGCTCGTGCGACGACGACACGTGCTCCGCCGACACCGTCGTACCGCGGATGACGAAGATGTCCACGCCCGCGTCGACGACGGCCTTGGAGAACTGGGCCGTGCGCTGCGGGGAGAGCGCGGCGGCGGTGACCACGCCCGCGTCCCGCACCTCCTTGATACGGCGGCCGATCAGCTCCTCCTTGATCGGCTCGGCGTAGATCTCCTGGAGGCGGCGCGTCGCGGTCTCGGCGGGCAGCGCGGCGATCTCGTCGAGCAGGGGCTGCGGGTCCTCGTACCGCGTCCACAGGCCTTCGAGGTTGAGCACACCGAGGCCGCCCAGCTCGCCGATGCGGATCGCGGTCGCCGGGGAGACGACGGAGTCCATGGGGGCGGCCAGGAAGGGCAGCTCGAAGCGGTAGGCGTCGATCTGCCAGGCGATCGAGACCTCCTTCGGGTCCCGCGTACGGCGGCTGGGGACGACGGCGATGTCGTCGAAGGCGTACGCCCGGCGGCCGCGCTTGCCGCGCCCGATCTCGATCTCAGTCACGTTGGTGGCCTTTCCCTGATGCGTTGCAGCGTCTACCAGTATCGCCGACGGGTACGGCAAGGGCGGCCCCGGAGCTTCCCGGGGCCGCCCTCATACGTGGTACGCGTGCGCGTGGCTCACTTCTTGCTGTAGTTCGGCGCCTCGACCGTCATCTGGATGTCGTGCGGGTGGCTCTCCTTGAGGCCGGCCGCGGTGATGCGGACGAAGCGGCCCTTGGACTCCATCTCGGCAACGGTGGCGGCACCCACGTACCCCATGGTCTGGCGCAGGCCGCCGACGAGCTGGTGCAGCACGTTGGCGAGGGGGCCGCGGTAGGGCACCTGGCCCTCGACGCCCTCGGGGACGAGCTTGTCGTCGGAGGAGACCTCCGCCTGGAAGTAGCGGTCCTTGGAGTACGACTTGCCCTGGCCGCGGGACTGCATCGCGCCCAGCGAGCCCATGCCGCGGTAGGACTTGAACTGCTTGCCGTTGATGAACAGCAGCTCGCCCGGCGACTCCTCGCAGCCGGCGAGCAGCGAGCCCAGCATGACCGTGTCGGCGCCGGCGGCGAGGGCCTTGCCGATGTCGCCGGAGTACTGCAGGCCGCCGTCCCCGATGACGGGGATGCCGGCGGGGCGGGCCGCCTGCGCGGCCTCGTAGATCGCGGTGACCTGGGGGACGCCGATGCCGGCGACCACGCGCGTGGTGCAGATGGAGCCGGGGCCGACACCGACCTTGATGCCGTCGACACCGGCGTCGATCAGCGCCTGGGCGCCGTCGCGGGTGGCGATGTTGCCGCCGATCACATCGACGTTCACCGCCGACTTGATCTTCGCCATCCAGCTGAGGGCGTTGCTGTTGTGGCCGTGGGAGGTGTCCACGACGAGGAAGTCCACACCGGCCTCGGCGAGCGCCTGGGCGCGCTCCATCGCCTCGGGGCTGGCGCCGACGGCGGCGCCGACGAGCAGACGGCCCTCGGCGTCCTTGGCGGCGTTCGGGTACTTCTCCGCCTTCACGAAGTCCTTGACGGTGATGAGGCCCTTGAGGATGCCCTCGTCGTCGACGAGCGGAAGCTTCTCGATCTTGTGCTTGCGCAGCAGCTCCATGGCCTCCGGGCGCGAGATCCCGACCTTGCCGGTGACCAGCGGCATCGGGGTCATGACCTCGTGCACGCGGCGGCTGCGGTCGGTCTCGAAGGCCATGTCACGGTTGGTGACGATGCCGAGCAGCTTGCCCGCCGGGTCGGTGACCGGGACGCCGCTGATGCGGAACTTGGCGCACAGCGCGTCGGCCTCGCCGAGCGTGGCCTCGGGGTGGACGGTGATCGGGTCGGTGACCATGCCCGACTCGGACCGCTTCACCAGGTCGACCTGGTTGACCTGGTCCTCGATGGACAGGTTGCGGTGCAGGACGCCGACACCGCCGAGGCGGGCCATCGCGATCGCCATACGGGACTCGGTGACCTTGTCCATGGCGGCGGACAGCAGCGGGATGTTGACCCGGACGTTCCGGGAGATGCGGGACGAGGTGTCGACCGCGTTGGGGAGCACCTCGGAGGCTCCCGGCAGCAGCAGCACGTCGTCGTAGGTCAGCCCGAGGGTCGCGAATTTGTCGGGCACTCCGTCGACGTTGGCAGTCATGACACCTTCCCCAAATGGCCTTGCTCGGTGCGGATGCCCATGCTAACGGGAGATGGACCCGTCTCATTCCACGGTTCGGGGCCGCATCGGGCTTCGTATGTTCGTACGGAGACTGGTCGTCGCCTGTTCAACCAAGGCGTCGGCGGGGCGTCGGGGCAGGTGCCGTCACTGTTCGGCGAGCGCCCGCAGCCGGCTCAGCGCGCGGTGCTGGGCGACCCGGACGGCTCCGGGTGACATTCCCAACATCTGCCCGGTCTCCTCGGCGGTCAGCCCCACGGCGATGCGCAGCAGCAGCAGCTCCCTCTGGTTCTCGGGCAGGTTGGCGAGGAGTTTCTTCGCCCACTCGGCGTCGCTGCTGAGCAGGGCGCGCTCCTCGGGGCCGAGCGAGTCGTCGGGCCGCTCGGGCATCTCGTCGGACGGTACGGCCGTGGAGCCGGGGTGGCGCATCGCGGCCCGTTGCAGGTCGGCGACCTTGTGGGCGGCGATGGCGAAGACGAACGCCTCGAAGGGGCGGCCGGTGTCCTTGTAGCGGGGCAGGGCGAGCAGGACGGCGACGCAGACCTCCTGGGCGAGGTCCTCCACGAAGTGGCGGGCGTCGCCGGGCAGCCGGGACAGCCGGGTACGGCAGTAGCGCAGGGCGAGCGGATGGACGTGGGCGAGCAGATCGTGCGTGGCCTGCTCGTCGCCGTCGACGGCGCGGTGCACCAGCGCGCCGATCGCCCCTTGGGCAGGAGTGGCCGCCTCGTCGTCGCGCATCGGTCCATCGTGCCCTGCGGCCGAAGCGTCCGCGGCACCACGTCCGTCGTTGTGCACCGAAGCGTTATGAGCAGGTGCGCCGGAACTCATCCCCTGCGCCCTCCCCTTCCGCTCGACCGACTCCCCGAGGTACTCCACACCTCAAGGATGCGGCATCGGCGCCGAAACGAGCAGCGGGCCTACGGCCGCTTCCGTCACACGCCCGGCCCGGGGCGCCGGGAGCGGGGCGGACTGTACGACGCACGCCCAGGTGGGGCCGTACGCCGCGGCCCGCGCGGGCGGGTGCGCGGCGCGGTCGGCGGGCCGAGCGGGATGCCTCCGTCGGAGGGATCGGCCCGGCGTCGGTCCCGGGGCCGGGTGCGGTGCCGGGTCCGAGCCCCGGCCGCGAAGCCTGTCGCGGGGCCGGGCGGCAGGGCCCCCGGGCGGGGGCGCCGCCGCGCCATGTCCTGGGCCGTGTCCGCGAAGTCCCGTCTGCCGGCCGACGCCCGGCATGCTCCCCCAGGCTCTTCGAGCAGGGGGGACCCCCACTCGCCGCACCGGCCGTCCGCCCGCGTACGGCCAGTGCGCGGGCAACCGTCCGGCACGCCGGGAGCACGCACCGGACGCCGTTCGGCCCGCCCTCCGGGCGGACGACGCGACTGTGCGGAGACGACCCAGGGCCGCCCCCGTACGTCCCGTGTCCGGGCGGCCCGTCGCCGTGCGCTCGCACGCTCTCCCGTCGACGCCGCGAGCCCGGCCCCGTGGGCGGACGGCGCGACTGTGCGGCCACGGCCTAGCGCACCAGGCCCCAGCGGAAGCCGAGCGCCACGGCGTGCGCACGGTCCGAGGCACCGAGCTTCTTGAACAGGCGCCGGGCGTGCGTCTTGACCGTGTCCTCCGAGAGGAACAGCTCGCGGCCGATCTCCGCGTTGGAGCGGCCGTGGCTCATGCCCTCCAGGACCTGGATCTCACGGGCGGTGAGGGTGGGCGCGGCACCCATCTCGGCCGAGCGCAGACGGCGCGGGGCGAGCCGCCAGGTCGGGTCGGCGAGCGCCTGGGTGACCGTGGCCCGCAGTTCCGCGCGGGAGGCGTCCTTGTGCAGATAGCCGCGGGCGCCGGCGGCCACCGCGAGGGCGACGCCGTCGAGGTCCTCTGCGACGGTGAGCATGATGATGCGCGCGCCGGGGTCGGCGGACAGCAGCCGGCGGACGGTTTCCACGCCGCCCAGACCGGGCATGCGGACGTCCATCAGGATCAGGTCGGAACGGTCGGCGCCCCAGCGGCGGAGGACTTCCTCGCCGTTGGCCGCCGTCGTCACGCGCTCGACGCCGGGCACGGTCGCGACCGCGCGGCGGAGCGCCTCTCGGGCAAGCGGGGAGTCGTCGCAGACGAGGACGGAAGTCATGGCCGCCCTCCGCAGCTGATGCGCGTCACCTTGTGCCTCCAGGCTGGTACGAAATCGTCACCTGTGCGGTCGACCGTCTCGGACGCCTGCCCGAGCGCTTGTGTTTTCAACCGCCTCCACACTCTCAACGACGGTCACTCGAAAGAGTTACGGGGCCGTGTGCCATCTTGAGCACTCTACGTGAGGGGACGGACACAGCGCCGATGCGCGCGGCGGACCCTCAAGGTTTCATCACATCCATGCCCCATTCGGCCCTATTTCTTCCCATGTACCAGTGTCTGAGGCTAGATTCGCAATGAGTCATATTTTCATCTCCTTAGATCGTAGATGTACGGTCGTCAGCACCGTATCCGCTCGAAACGGCTGCAAGGGGTCACGCAATGGCAGATTTCTCCCGCCTTCCCGGACCGAACGCGGACCTGTGGGACTGGCAGCTCCTGGCCGCGTGCCGCGGGGTGGACAGCTCGCTGTTCTTTCATCCGGAGGGCGAGCGAGGTGCGGCGCGCAGCGCTCGCGAGAACTCCGCGAAGGAGGTCTGCATGAGGTGCCCGGTCCGCGCCCAGTGCGCGGCCCACGCCCTGGCGGTCCGGGAACCGTACGGCGTGTGGGGCGGGTTGACGGAGGACGAGCGCGAGGAGCTGATGGGACGGGCGCGCAATCGCCTGGTGTCCGCGTCGGCACCCGGCGCCGACTCCGCCTCGAACAACTGAAGGAACGTTTCTTCGTCATGGAAGGCGGAACGCGGAGGGCACGCACACGCGTGCCCTCTGTTCGTGCCCCCTCTGTCCTCCGCCTCCGACCCGCGCTTCCGCCTCGCGTTTGTGTCTCGCGCTTCCGCCTCGCGCTTGTGTCCCGCGCCCGGCGTTCCGCGCCCGCGAGGGGGCGGCGCGCGGGAGCGCCCTACCGGGCCGCCGCCGCGGTCAGCTGCTCCAGCGTCGCCGCGACCGCCGGCACCTGCGCGAGGTCGGGGAGCGTGAGCGCCACGACCTCACGGCGCACTGACGGTTCAAGCGTCAACATGCGAACGCCGCGCGGCCGTACGGACTCCACCGCGAGTTGCGGCAGCACGGCCACCCCGAGCCCGGCGCCGACCAGCCCCGCCACGGCCGGGTAGTCGTCGGTGGCGAAGTCGATGCGCGGGGTGAAACCCGCCGCCTCGCACACCTCCACCAACTGACCGCGACAGCGCGGGCACCCGGCGATCCACGACTCGCCGGCCAGGGCACCGATGGCCACGGACCCGTCGGCGGAACGCGCGAGGGGGTGCCGCTCGGGGACGAGCGCGATCAGCGGGTCGCGCAGCAGGGGCCGTACGACCAGGTCGTCCCACTCGTCGGAGACGGCCGCCCCCTCGTAGCGGAAGGCGAGGGCGATGTCGCAGTCGCCGGCCCGCAGCTTGTCGACGGACTGCGGCGGCTCGGCCTCCTCCAGGGAGACGCGGGTGCCGGGGTGCGCTGCGCGCAGGGCGGCCAGCGCGGCGGGCACCAGCGTGGAACTGCCGCTCGGGAAGGACACCAGCCGCACCCGGCCCGCGCGCAGGCCCGCGATGGCGGCGACCTCCTCCTCCGCGGCGGTCAGCCCGGCGAGGATGCCGGCCGCGTGCCGCACCAGTGCCTCGCCCGCCTGCGTCAGCCGCATCTCACGGCCGCTGCGCACCAGCAGCGGTGTGCCGACCGAGGCCTCCAGGGCCTTCATCTGCTGGCTGACGGCGGGCTGGGTGCAGCCCAGCTCCCGCCCCGCCGCCGAGAAGGAACCGGTGGCGGCGACGGCACGCAGGACACGGAGATGACGGGCCTCGATCACCCTTCGATCATAAGTGATCCTTGGGAAATGTGACTGATATTGCGTCGACACTTTGAGTATCGCTCGCCTACCGTGCGGGCATGAAGCTTCTCTCGGTGAACATCGGCGAGGCCCGGCCCGTCCCCTACACGGATCAGCCGCAGGGCCTGACCGGCATCGACAAACGCCCCGCGGACGGCCCGCTGCGGGTGGCGGCGCCCGGCCCCAAGGGCGTCGGGGCGAGCGGGGTGGCCGGGGACGCGGTGTGCGACACCCGGCATCACGGCGGCGACGACCAGGCGGTGTACGCGTTCGCGCGCGAGGACCTCGACGAGTGGGAGCGCGAGCTGGGCCGCACGCTGCGCAACGGCGCCTTCGGGGAGAACCTCACCACCGAGGGCCTGGACGTGTCCGGGGCACTGATCGGCGAGCGCTGGCGGATCGGCGGCGCGGTGGTGCTCGAGGTGACCTCGGGGCGTATCCCCTGCCGGACCTTCCAGGGGCATCTGGGGGTGCCGGGCTGGGTGAAGCGGTTCACGCGGCGAGGGCGGACGGGGGCGTATCTGCGGGTGATCGAGCCGGGGGAGATCCGGGCGGGCGACGGCATCGAGATCGTGCACCGCCCCGACCACGACATCACCACCACGCTGGAGTTCCGGGCGACGACCACGGAGCGCGCGCTGCTGCCCCGACTGCTGGCGGCGGGCCCGGCGCTGCATCCGGAAGCGTTGGCCGCGGCTCGGCAGTACGTCGAGAAGTACGGCGAGGGGCAGGGCCTCTGACCACGGCTCAGCCCGGCGGAGGCGGGCGGTCCGGGTCACTACGCTTGGCGCATGACAACGGCTCTGATTACGGGATCGACCGCGGGGATCGGTGCCGCGTTCGCGCGGCGGCTGGCGGCGGACGGGCACGACCTGGTGCTGGTGGCGCGGGACACGGCCCGGCTGCGCGAGCAGGCGACCGAGCTGCACGACCGGCACGGCGTCGAGGCGGAGGTGCTGACCGCCGATCTCGCCGAGGACGAGGGCATCGAGGCGGTCGCCGCACGGCTCCGGGACCGCCGTGACCCGGTCGACCTGCTGATCAACAACGCCGGCTTCGGCAACAAGGGCCGCTATCTGGACGTGTCCATGGCCGACGAGCTGCGGATGCTGAAGGTGCACTGCGAGGCGGTGCTCCGGCTGACGTCCGCCGCGGCGGAGACGATGCGGGAGCGCGGCCGGGGCGGCATCGTCAACGTGGCGTCGGTCGCCGCGTTCGTGCCGCGCGGCACGTACGGCGCGTCGAAGGCGTGGGTCGTGCAGTTCACGCAGGGCGCGGCGCGGGATCTGGCCGGGTCGGGGGTGCGGCTGATGGCGCTGTGCCCGGGGTTCGTGCGCACGGAGTTCCATCAGCGGGCCGGGATGGGCACGGACAACATCCCCGGCTGGATGTGGCTGGACGCGGACAAGCTGGTGGCGACGGCGCTGGCCGACCTCGCCCGGGGCCGCACCCTGTCCATTCCGGACCCGCGCTACAAGGTGCTGATGGGCGCGGCGAAGCTGATGCCGCGGGGCGTGCTGGGCGGCATCACCTCACGCACGGGCCGGAAGTACGGGCCGCAGTAACCGGAAGCCGTACGAACCGGAACGGGTGGCCGGGCGCTTCCGGTGGGAAAATGGTGCGGGCAGGACCACCGGAACCCAACGGGGGGCCGGAAGGCGGCACACCATGACCTTCGTACAGCTCATCGACTGCAAAACGAGCCGGCTCGACGAGATGAACCGGCTGATGGACACGTGGGTCGAGGCGACCCGCGGCAAGCGCACGGCGACGCACGCGCTGGTCGGCAAGGACCGCTCGGACGCCTCGCATCTGATCGAGATCGTGGAGTTCCCCTCGTACGAGGAGGCGATGCGGAACTCGAACCTGCCCGAGACAGACAAGATCTTCCAGGAGATGGTCGCGCTCTGCGACGAGATGCCGACCTTCACGGACCTGGACGTGGTCCGCGACGAACAGCTCAACACGCTCGCGGCGCGGGCGTTCTTCTCCGCGCTGGGCTCGATCGAACCGGACGCGGTGGCGGAGCACATCACCGACGACTACGTGGACCACGACCCGGCGAACGGGGAAGCCGTGCAGGGCGTGGCCGCGATGCGCGAGCCGTACGCACGCTGGCTCGCGGGGTTCGACTTCGGTTTCACCGTCGAGGACCAGATCGCGCAGGAGGACCGGGTGTGCACGCGCTGGACGTGGCGCGGCCACCACAAGGGCGAGTTCCTGGGCATCCCGCCGACCGGGCAGGACGTGACGATGGAGGGCATGACCTGGCACCGGTTCCGTGACGGCCGGATCTGCGAGGCCTGGTGGAGCTACGACCGTGCGGGCGTGCTGGAGCAACTGGGGGTACTCGGCGACTGAGTCCGCCCGCGAAGGGGGACGGCCCCGGCACCGTGAACGGGTGCCGGGGCCGTCCTCGTCCTCGCCGAGAGGCGTGGGCTCAGTGAGCGTGGCCGTGGCCGTGGCCGGCGGCGGCGGGCTCCTCGTCCTCCTTCTTCTCGACGACCAGGGTCTCGGTCGTCAGCAGCAGGGAGGCGATGGAGGCGGCGTTCTCCAGGGCGGAGCGGGTGACCTTCACCGGGTCGATCACGCCGGCCTTGATCAGGTCGCCGTACTCGCCGGTGGCGGCGTTGTAGCCGTTGCCCTTCTCCAGCTCCTTGACCTTGGAGACGATGACGTAGCCCTCGAGGCCCGCGTTCTCCGCGATCCAGCGCAGCGGCTCCACGACGGCGTTGCGGACGACGGAGACACCGGTGGCCTCGTCGCCGGACTTGTCGAGGTTGCCCTCCAGCACCTTGGAGGCGTGGACGAGGGCGGAGCCACCACCGGAGACGATGCCCTCCTCGACCGCGGCGCGGGTCGCGGAGATGGCGTCCTCCAGACGGTGCTTCTTCTCCTTCAGCTCGACCTCGGTGGCGGCGCCGACCTTGATCACGCACACGCCGCCGGCCAGCTTCGCGAGGCGCTCCTGGAGCTTCTCGCGGTCCCAGTCGGAGTCGGTGTTCTCGATCTCGGCCTTGATCTGCGCGACGCGGCCCTCGACGTCCTCCTTCTTGCCGGCGCCGTCGACGATCGTGGTGTCGTCCTTGGTGACGGTGACGCGGCGGGCGGTGCCGAGCACATCGATGCCGACCTGGTCGAGCTTGAGGCCGACCTCCTCGGAGATGACGGTGGCGCCGGTGAGGATCGCCATGTCCTGGAGCATCGCCTTGCGGCGGTCACCGAAGCCGGGGGCCTTCACCGCGACGGCGTTGAAGGTGCCGCGGATCTTGTTGACGACCAGCGTGGACAGGGCCTCGCCCTCGACGTCCTCCGCGATGATCAGCAGCGGCTTGGAGGAGCCGGCCTGGATGACCTTCTCCAGCAGCGGCAGCAGGTCGGCGATGGCGGAGATCTTGCCCTGGTGGATGAGGATGTACGGGTCCTCCAGGACGGCCTCCATGCGCTCCTGGTCCGTCACGAAGTACGGCGACAGGTAGCCCTTGTCGAAGGCCATGCCCTCGGTGAAGTCCAGCTCCAGGCCGAAGGTGTTGGACTCCTCGACGGTGATCACACCGTCCTTGCCGACCTTGTCCATCGCCTCGGCGATCAGCTCGCCGACCTGCTGGTCCTGCGCGGACAGCGCGGCGACGGCGGCGATGTCGGACTTCTCGTCGATCGGGCGGGCCGAGGCGAGCAGGTCGTCCGAGACGGCCTTGACGGCGGCGTCGATGCCCTTCTTCAGGGCGGCCGGGGAGGCACCGGCGGCGACGTTCTTCAGGCCCTCGCGGACGAGCGCCTGCGCCAGCACGGTGGCGGTGGTCGTACCGTCACCAGCGATGTCGTTGGTCTTGGTCGCCACCTCCTTCACCAGCTGCGCGCCGAGGTTCTCGTACGGGTCCTCGATCTCCACCTCGCGGGCGATGGTCACGCCGTCGTTGGTGATGGTCGGGGCACCGAACTTCTTGTCGATGACGACATTGCGGCCCTTCGGGCCGATCGTCACCTTGACCGTGTCGGCCAGCTTGTTGACGCCGCGCTCGAGGGCGCGACGGGCGTCCTCGTCGAACTTCAGGATCTTCGCCATGACAGCGGGAGCCCTCTCCGAAATCTATGAGTGAAAACAACTGCGCCCCGGGCGCCCGGCTTCTCAACGGGCGCGGGGGCCGGGGGCGCAGCTACAAGCAGAACTTCGGGTGAAGTGTGCTTACTTCTCGATGATCGCGAGGACGTCGCGAGCCGAGAGGACGAGGTACTCCTCGCCGTTGTACTTCACCTCGGTGCCGCCGTACTTGCTGTAGAGCACGACGTCGCCGACGGAGACGTCGAGCGGAAGACGGTTGCCGTCCTCGAAGCGGCCCGGGCCCACGGCCAGGACGACGCCCTCCTGGGGCTTCTCCTTGGCGGTGTCCGGAATGACCAGGCCAGAGGCCGTGGTCTGCTCGGCGTCCAGCGGCTGGACCACGATGCGGTCCTCGAGCGGCTTGATGGCAACCTTGGAGCTGGCGGTCGTCACGATCCGACCTCCCCCTTCGGAGATCTCACGGGGTTAACTGTCTGAGGTGGCGACCAGGTCGATCCGTCGTCGCGGGTGCCGGACCTGCCCGTCGCGTGTTTGGCACTCTCCTGTGGTGAGTGCCAGAGCTGAGACTATGACCGGGGTTAGCACTCGGTCAAGCGGAGTGCCAGTTTCCTTGCGGGGTGTGGCGCGGGTGCCCTGTGGCCGGGCGGGCCTGTGCGCAGTTCCCCGCGCCCCTCTTTGCCACCGGGGTGCCGGTGACGCCGCTTGCGCGCAGTTCCCCGCGTCCCCCTTTGCCACCGGCGTGCCGGTGACGCCCTTGTGCGCAGTTCCCCGCGCCCCCTTTGCCACCGGGGTGCCGGTGACGCCCTTCCGCGCAGTTCCCCGCGCCCCTTTGTTTGGCGGGGCCATCGCTTTCACCTGCGGGCCGGTGGGGGGCGTTCGCGCAGTTCCCCGCGCCCCTTGATGTGGCGGGGGCCCTCGTTTCCACCTGCGGGCCGGTGGGGGGCATTCGCGCAGTTCCCCGCGCCCCTGATGCCTGCGGCGGCCCGTTTCGATGGGTGCGTGGCTGGTGTAGCGCCACCTGTCCGGTGGGTGGGACGGGGGCGCGCCGGGGGGTGTCCGTCCTCGGTGCGACGCTC
>NZ_JALLGL010000108.1 GCF_023072675.1 Streptomyces sp. XM83C | reverse complement strand
CCCCTCAGTCGTCCCCCGTCCCCTCCGCATCCCGGGTGCGCAGTCGGCGGCGTTCCAGGGGCCGTACCGCCGGGCCCTGGACGACCTCGCCGTCGATGTCGAAGCGCGAGCCGTGGCAGGGGCACTCCCAGGCACGTTCGGCGGAGTTGAACGCCACCAGACACCCCAGATGGGTGCAGCGGGCGGACAGGGCGTGCGTGTCGCCGTCGTCGTCGCGGTAGACGGCGAGCCGCTCCGTGCCGACCCGCACCACCGCGCCCTGCCCGGGCCCCAGGCTGCCCAGGGAGCCGCCCGGCCGCAGCCGGTCGCCGAGGAAGTGCCCGGCGACCTTCGCCTGGTTCTTCACGAAGTCCGGCGCCTCACGGACCTGGCTGCGCAGCCGCCGAGGGTCGTACAGCCCGCTCCACGCGCACGGCTCGCCCCGGATCAGCGCGGTCAGCAGCCGGCCTGCCATGATGCCGCCGCTCATCCCCCAGCCGCCGAACCCGGTCGCCACGTACACATGCCGGGCACCCGCGTGCAGCGGGCCGACCATGGGCACGGTGTCCGTCGGGTCGTTGTCCTGCGTGGCCCATGTGTGCGTGATCCGCAGGTCGGGGAAGTGGTGGGTGGCCCACGCGGTCAGGTCGGCGAACCGGGCCCGGGTGTCGCCGGTGCCGGGCGTGAAATGCTCCCCGGTCACCACCAGGAACCGCTGCCCGGGACCGTACGGCGCGGTCCGCACCGACCGGGTGTTCTCCTCGGGCGTGATGTACATGCCGTCCGGGTCGCCGTCGGCGCCGATCGGCCCGGCCACGACCAGCTCCCGGCGCGGGGAGAGCCGTGTGAACAGCAGCGCCCGGTCGAACAGCGGGTAGTGCGTGGCGACCACCACGTGCCGCGCGGCGACCACGGGCCCGTCCTCGGTGGCCAGCCGGCACGGCTCGCCCTCCTCCAGCCCGGTCACCCGCGTGCCCTCGTAGAGCTGCCCGCCGCGTGCGACGAGGTCCTCGGCGAGGGCCAGCAGATAGCGGCGCGGATGGAACTGCGCCTGCCCCGTGACCCGTACCGCGCCCGCCACCGAGAACGGCAGCCCCGTCTCCGTCACGAACGACGCGGGCAGCCCCGCCTCCCGCGCGGCCCGCGCCTCCGCACGCAGCTCGCCGACCCGACCGGGCCGCCGGGCGAACGTGTAGGCGTCGCGTCTCTCCCACGCGCACGCGATGCCCAGCTCGTCCACGATCTCGGCGGCCCGCTCGACCCCCTCCGTCTGCGAGCGCGCGTACAGCCGGGCCGCGTCGGTGCCCCGGGTGCGGCGCAGCCGGTCGTAGACAAGGGTGTGCTGCGCGCTGAGCTTGGCGGTGGTGTGCCCGGTGACACCCGCCGCGATCCGGCCGGCCTCCAGGACGGCCACACCGAGCCCGGCGCGCGCCAGCTCCCACGCGGTGCTCAGCCCGGCGATGCCGGCGCCGATCACCGCCACATCCACGGTCAGATCCTGCGCCAGGGCCGGGCGGGGCGGCCCTCCCGGGGCCGTCTGGAGCCAGTACGAGCCGCTGACCTGCTGCGTGTCGGACATGGGCGCCGGGTACCCCCGATCACCCGGCCTTCACCGGCCCCGCTGCCCCGGGGCCGGTGAAGACGTCCGGGACGCCCGGCGGGCGGGCGTCAGCGGTGCCAGGGGCCGGTCACGGCGAAGGTCGTGCCGGGGGTGTAGCAGTTGACGAACATCGTCCGGCCGTCGGGCGCGAACGTCACCCCGGCGAACTCGCCGTACTCCGGCTCCTGCGGCGTGCCGATGTTCTGCCGGCCGCGCGCCATGGCGTACACCTCGCCGCCGCGGGTGACCCCGAAGACGTGCTGGGCGCCGTCGCCGTCCTCGCACACCATCAGGCCGCCGCTCGGCGCGAGACAGATGTTGTCGGGGGACTCACCGGGCAGCCGTACGTCCGTGTCCGGTCCGAAGACGATCACCAGGGTGAGCCGGCGGCGGCGCGGGTCGTACCGCCAGATCTGCCCGTAGTGGTCGGCGGCGGCGCCCTCCGCGCTGCGCGCGAACGACGACACGAAGTACACGCAGGACCCGCCCCAGTAGCAGCCCTCCAGCTTCTGCGCGTGCGTGATGCCCTTCGGCCCGTAGTCCTGCAACCGCGTCGGTGTGCCCGAGGCCAGCGGATCGGGTACGTCCACCCACTCGATGCCGTCGAAGGAGGTGCCCGTCTCCTGGATCGTGGACAGGTCCGGCACCCCCGGCACCCGCATCGCCTGCAACCGCCCGCCCGCGCGCAGCGACCCCGTGCCGCCGAGCGGCCGGCGCGGCAGGAACCGGTAGAACAGGCCGAACGGGGCGAGGAACGCGTCCTCCGTCTCGTACACGACACCGCTGTGCGGGTCGACGGCGATCGCCTCGTGCTGGAACCGGCCCATCGCGGTCAGCGGGACCGCGCCCGTGCGGTGCGGGTCTACGGGGTCGACCTCGAAGATGAAGCCGTGGTCCTTGGTGTAGCCGTTGGTGCCGGCCTTGTCCTCGGTCTCCTCGCAGGTCAGCCAGGTGCCCCAAGGGGTGGGCCCGCCCGCGCAGTTGACGGCCGTACCGGCGATCGCGACCCGCTCCGACAGCACGTCGAGCCGGCCGTCCACGGTCAGCGCCGTACAGCCGCCCTTGCCCATCGGGTCGTACGTCAGCCCCGGCACCGTCGGCACGGGGATCGCCGCGTCGACGCGGTTCTCGTGGTTGCGGACCAGATGCGTACCGCCGCCGCGGCCCCGGAAGGCCGACATGCCGTCATGGTGCGAGGGCACCGGGCCCTCGCCTGAGCGCAGCGGGTCGCCCTCACGGGACAGCACCCGATAACGGAAACCTTTCGGCAGGTCGAGCAGGTCGTTCGGGTCGGGTACGAGGGGGCCGTAACCGGTGCGGCCGAGCGGCTGGGCCGCGGCGGTCCCGGCGAAGAGTTCGGACAGGGCGCCGGTGAAGGCGATCCCCATGCCCAGGGCACCGGTACGCGCGAGAAGTTGACGTCGGGTTGCGGACATGGCGGTACGACCTTCCTGCTGGGGGACAGGAACCTGTGACCCCGCAGTGTCTATCACCCGGCGTGCGGCTCCGGAACCACGCCTTTCCCGGCAGTCACCCGGAGGACGGCCCCGGCTGACCCGGCTGCGTCGGCGGTACCGCTTGACCCTGCTGTGCCTGCTGTGCCGGCTGTAGCGGCTGGGCGCGCTCCAGGAAGCGCAGCAGCTCCACCGGGAACGGCAGCACGAGCGTGGAGTTCTTCTCGGCGGCCACCGCCACGATGGTCTGCAGCAGCCGCAGTTGGAGCGCCGACGGCGTCTCGGACATCTGCTGCGCCGCCTCGGCGAGCTTCTTCGACGCCTGAAGCTCCGCGTCGGCGTTGATGATCCGGGCCCGCCGCTCCCGGTCGGCCTCGGCCTGGCGGGCCATCGACCGTTTCATGCTCTCCGGCAGGGACACGTCCTTGATCTCGACGCGGTCGATCTGCACGCCCCAGCCGATGGCCGGGCTGTCGATCATCAGCTCCAGGCCCTGGTTGAGCTTCTCCCGGTTGGACAGCAGATCGTCCAGATCGCTCTTGCCGATGATCGACCGGAGGGAGGTCTGCGCCATCTGGGAGACGGCGAACCGGTAGTCCTCGACGTTGACGACGGCCGCCGCCGGCTCGACGACCTTGAAGTAGACCACCGCGTCCACGCGCACGGTGACGTTGTCGCGGGTGATGCCCTCCTGGGCGGGGACGGGCAGCGTCACGATCTGCATGTTCACGCGCCGCAGCCGGTCGATGCCCGGGACGATCAGCGCCAGCCCCGGCTGTCGTACGGCGCCGCGCAGACGGCCGAGGCGGAAGACGACGCCGCGCTCGTACTGCTTCACGACCCGTGCCGCCGCGGCGAGGTAGACCGTGCCGGCGGCGCCCGCCGCTATTGCCGCCGTCGCCAGCTCCTGGAGCATCACGACCTCCTCCGCCAGAGGCCCGCATCGCCTGCCTCCTGCCCACGATAGGCCTCCGGGGGGCGGGGGGATACGGGCCCGGACCCATCGCCCCAGCGGCACGACTGCCCGCGGTCACGTGGGTATGTGCGCCGCGCCGCTGCGTGGGCGGGTCCACCGCCTGGAGGACACGGCTGCCCCCCGCGGCTGCGTGAGCATGCGCCCCCGCCCCCTGGCGTCGGTGTCAGGCTGCTGTTGTGAGGCGGGTCAGTTTCACCGGTTCCGTGCCGGCGGCGCTGTGGCGGCCCGCCCAGGACTCCAGGGCCGTACGGCAGGCGTGGTCCAGGTGGTGCAGGCCGGTGAGGTCCAGCTCCACGGGCCGGTCCTGCGGCAGGGACTCCAGGCTGTCGAGGATCTTCGGCAGCCGCAGGAACGTCGCGTTGCCCGACAGATACGCCGTCACCGGCCCGGTGCCCTTGTCGATGACCTCCAGCCGGACATGGCTGGCCTCCCACGCGGTCTTGGCGACGGACAGCGCGAGGCCGATCAGCACGCCCTCGAACATGTTCACCGCGACGATCGACCCCGCGGTGACGACGAGGATCAGCGCCTCCCCCTTGTGCTCCCGCCACATCTCGGCCAGCTCCCGGAACGGGATCAGCTTCCAGCCCGCGTGCACGAGGATGCCGGCCAGCGCGGGTACGGGGATCAGCGCGAGGGCGGACGGCAGCGCGGCGGCGAACAGCAGCAGCCACACGCCGTGCAGGACCCGCGAGGCCTTGGTCCGGCCACCGGCGACGACGTTCGCGGAGCTGCGTACGATCACCGCGGTCATCGGCAGCGCGCCGAGCAGGCCGCACACCGCGTTGCCCGTGCCCTGGGCGATCATCTCCTGGTTGTAGCGGGTGCGCGGCCCGTCGTGCAGGCGGTCCACGGCCGCGGCGCTGAACATGCTCTCCGCGGACGCGATCAGCGTGAACGCGATGATCGTGCCCCAGACGGCCGGCGTGCCCAGATGCCCGAAGGCGTCCGCGCCGGGCAGCTGCACGACGCCCAGCAGCCCCTCCACCTCGACGGTGGCCACCTTCAGCCCGAACACCTGCGTGACGACGGTCGCCAGCACGACGGCGGCCAGCGCGCCGGGCACCGTGCGCACCCAGCGGGGCAGCTTCGCCCACAGCACGATCACCACGATCGCGCCGGCGCCGAGGGCGAGCGAGGTGAGTGCCGTACGGTCGCCGAACGCGTCGGCGAACGCGCCCGGCAGCCCGGCGATCTTGCCGAAGCCGGTCTCCGGGGCCTTCAGCCCGGCCGTCGTGTAGAGCTGCCCGGCGATCAGCACCAGACCGATGCCGCAGAGCATCCCCTCCACGACGGAGACGGAGATGGCGCGAAACCAGCGGCCTATTCGCGCCACGCCCATGGCGATCTGGAGCAGACCGACGCCCAGCACGATCAGCCCGAGCGTGCCCGCCCCGAACTCCCGCACGGCTTCGAACACCAGTACGGTCAAGCCGGCTGCCGGTCCCGACACCTGGAAGGTGCTGCCGGGCAGCAGTCCGGTGACGAGACCGCCCACGATGCCGGTGACCAGGCCCAGCTCGGCAGGAACCCCGGAAGCCACCGCCACGCCCACGCACAGTGGAAGAGCGACCAGGAAAACGACTATGGAAGCGAAAAAGTCCTGCCTAAGGTGGGGAAATTTGGAAAGAACCGTACGCACGCCCGCCACCTTACTCACCGTGCCCCGAAGATCCGGCGCCGGGCAGGCGCGGGGAGCGGGGGCGACGCGGGATGCGGCAGAGGGCCGGAACGGGTGAGGTCACGGGCGTTGTCGACGAGAAAGAGCATGTGGTGACTCCTCCTGGCGCGCGAGGACGCGTCGGGTCTGGCGGGCAGAGCCGTGGCTCTGTACAGGGAGCGGAGAAGACTCCGAGGTGAGGCGGGGCCGGGGCCCGCGCTCAGCGACGGAGGGTCCGGGGTGCGGCGGCGGATGCGGTGTCCGCCGGGCATCCCGGCGGCCGTGAGCGCGCGCCGGGGCCGGAGGGGCCTGCCGTCGGATCGGGGACGGTCATCGGACGGTCGGGCTGCCTGGGGCGGGGGGCGGCGCACCGCCGAGGATCACGGTGCGGCACGGCACCGCGGGTGGCGCCGAGGCGGCCGTGGCTGCGGCCTGCCGTGGGTGTCGCCGGTCGGTGGCATCCGCGTACGAACCGAGCCGGGTCGTTTGCATTGGCCATGGCGTGACGGTCGGTGTGCGCGGGTGCGAAGGTTCCGGCCGGTGCGAAGAGCGGGACGACGGGCGGGGTGACGGAGAGGGCGCAGGGCCCGGTCCGGGCTGTCGTACCTCGGAACATGAACCCCTCCCGGCCGTTCACGCACCCCAAGCAACGACCAACACTTGGTCAATCGGTGGTCAAGAAACACGGTAAACCCCGCACGGGTCTTTGCAGCGCGAACAGCGGCCATCCGGGGGGACAGAGCGTGAAAAGCGCGGGTCGGATGGCCGGAACCCGCCGCTGACGGGGGTGCGGCGGCGCATCGCGCGCCGGGGCGGGCTACCGTACGAGCCGTTTCGCGTCGCGGGCGAGCGCGGTGAGGCGCGAGATCGCCCGGAAGTACTTCTTGCGGTAGCCGCCCTTCAGCATCTCCTCGCTGAACAGTTCATCGAAGGGGACGCCCGACGCCAGCACGGGCACCTCACGGTCGTACAGCCGGTCCGCGAGGACCACGAGCCGCAGGGCAGTGGACTGGTCCGGCACCGGCACGACACCGGTGAGGCAGACGGCCTTCACACCGTCGGTGAGGGCGCCGTACCGGCTGGGATGCACCTTGGCGAGGTGCGCCAGCAGCTCCGGGAAGGCATCCAGCGAGGCGCCCTCGGTGGCGTGCGCGGCACGGGTGACCTGCTCGTCGGCGTACGGCGCCGGGGCCTCGGGCAGGCCGCGGTGACGATAGTCCTCGCCGTCGATGCGCAGCGTGCGGAAGTGGGCGGACAGGCCCTGGATCTCGCGCAGGAAGTCGGCGGCGGCGAAGCGGCCCTCGCCGAGCTTGCCGGGCAGCGTGTTGGAGGTGGCGGCGAGCGCGACGCCCGCCTCGACCAGCTTGCCGAGGAGAGTGGACACGAGGACCGTGTCGCCGGGGTCGTCCAGCTCGAACTCGTCGATGCACAGCAGGCGGTGCCCGGACAGCGTCTTCACCGTCTGCTGGAAGCCGAGGGCGCCGACGAGGTTGGTCAGCTCCACGAAGGTGCCGAACGCCTTCAGCTCGGGTGCGGCCGGGGTGGCGTGCCAGAGGGAGGCGAGCAGGTGGGTCTTGCCGACGCCGTAGCCGCCGTCGAGGTAGACGCCGCGGGGGCCCGACGGGGCCTTGGGCGCCTTCGCGGCCCGGCCGAAGCCGAAGAAGCCGCGGCGGCCGGCGCCGGTCGCGTGCGCGCCGCCGAGGCCCGCCGCGAAGGTCTCCAGCACCTGGACGGCCTCGGTCTGGCTCGGCTGGTTCGGGTCCGGGATGTACGTGCTGAACCGCACCGAGTCGAAGCGGGGTGGCGGGACCATCTCGGCGACGAGGCGCTCCGCGGGGACGTGGGGTTCGCGGGCGCAGAGGGAGGACGGGGCGGCGCCGGTTATCGGGGCGGCGGGGGTGGAGGACGACACGTCTCCCCATGCTAGGGGGTCCCGGACCCCCCACGCTCCGTGCCCTTCCCCGCGCGGGCGCGCCCGGCCTTTCCCGGCACCCCCGGGACCGGTGCCGACCGGGCGGGACCGCGCTCCTGCGCGGCGTGGGCACCGGGCGCGGGTGCGGGCGCAGGGTGGGGCGCGCCACTCGGCGCTACGAGGGTGCCGCTGCGCCCACCCGTGCCGCCCCTGCGGCACGACTGCCCGCGGCTGCGCCGACACTCCGCCCGCGTCACCACCCAGGGGCGCGGGGAACCGCGTGCTCAGCCCCCACCGGCCCGCCGTGAACAACGAAAGCCCACGCACCGCGAAAAAGGCGCGCGGGGAACTGCGCGGACGGCCCGCGCCGCCCGAAGGCGCCTCGTGTCAGACTGCGAGCCATGCGCCGCCTCTACCCCGTGAGCGAAGAAACCCCCGGTCAGGCCTGGTCCCTCGCCGACCTCGCCGACGCCTACGCATACCCCGAGACCCCCTCCGCACAGGCCCCCCGCCCGTGGCTACGGGCCAACATGGTGTCGAGCCTCGACGGCGCCGCCCAGCACGACGGCCGCTCCCAGCCCATCTCCAACGCCACCGACATGCGGATCTTCGGCACCCTCCGCGCCCTCGCGGACGTCGTGATCGTCGGCGCGCAGACGGTCCGCCAGGAGGGCTACCGCCCTGCCCGCGCCCGTGAGGAGTTCGCGGCGCGCCGTGCCGCGGCCGGGCAGGGGCCGGCCCCCGCGATCGCCGTGGTGTCTGCCTCCCTGGACCTGGATTTCTCCCTGCCCCTGTTCACCTCCCCTCTCGTGCCCACGCTGGTGCTGACCGGCGCCGCGGCCTCCCCGGAGCGCAGGGCGGCAGCCGAGCGGGCGGGGGCGCGGGTGCTGATCGCGGGGGACGGCGCCCGTGTCGATCCCGCGAGGGCGGTCCAGGCTCTGGCCGAGCTGGGGCACACCCGTCTGCTGACGGAGGGCGGCCCGCGGCTGCTGGGCCAGATGGTGGCCGCCGGGGTCCTGGACGAGCTGTGCCTGACGATCTCCCCGACGCTGACCGCGGGCGACGCGCAGCGCATCGCGGGCGGTCCCTCCGTCACCGTTCCGCGCCGGTTCGCACTGATGTCCCTACTGGAGGAGGACGGCTTTCTGTTCAGCCGTTATCGCAGGTCATGAGGGTGCGGCGGGCGTCGGGGCCGACGGTCGCCGACTCCGCCGTACGGAGATCGTCACCCGTCGGCCCGACATCAGCGGAACATGCCGTTCCGTTTAGCTGTGGCCGGGCACACTAAATCCGGCAGTACCCGTGCGATCACGGGGCAGGATGGTTTCCTCAGAGGGCCTGGTGCGGCCCACGGAGGACGAAGGGCCCAGGGGGGCCCGCACAGGAGAAGGGGCGCCCGGTGTTCACCAGCGTATTGATGATCGAGAAGGCCCTCACGTCCGCCGACGTGGAGTTCGTCACCACTTTGCACGGAGACGAGCCGGTCACCTTCCACGTCCTGCTCCAGCCCCGCGGCGACCAGGCCGACCGCCTGCTGCGGGCCATCGACGACATCGCGCTCGGCGAGATCGACGAGGCGGCACGCGAACGCGAGGTCCCGGAGGGGCCGGAGGCACGCACGGTGGGCCGGCAGGCCCTGGACGTGTCGCTGACCGCGCTGCGGGCGGCCGGCAGCACGGCCGAGGGGCGGCTCGTCGAGGACCATCCGCTGGACGCGCTGAAGTCCCTCGTCGCGGAGGTCGGTGCCGACGAGGTGATCGTCCTGACCGACCCGCACTACGTGGAGGAGTTCTTCCACCGCGACTGGGCCTCCCGCGCCCGCCACAAGGTGGGCGTACCGGTCCTGAAACTGTTCTCCCACAGCAAGGCCTGAGCCCCGCGCGCCCACGACCGGACGCATGCCCCGGCCGGCACCCGCCGCGCGCGCCCCACGACCGGACGCATGCCCCGGCCGGCACCCGCCCGGCACCGGCACGAGAGCCACGACCCGTGCCCGCCCCCCGGACCCAATAGGGTGGGGCGCTGTACGTCCGTCCCACCCCAGTACGCAGGAGACACGCATGGCACCCGGTCTTCCCCCCGCCATGGAGCGACCCCACTTCATCGGCATCGGCGGCGCCGGGATGTCGGGGATCGCGAAGATCCTCGCGCAGCGCGGCGCCAAGGTGGCCGGCAGCGACGCCAAGGAATCCGCGACCGCCGAGGCGCTGCGCGCGCTGGGCGCGACCGTGCACATCGGGCACGCCGCCGAGCATCTCGCCGACGACGCGAGCTGTGTCGTCGTCTCCTCCGCGATCCGCGAGGACAACCCGGAGCTGGCCCGCGCCGCGGAGCTGGGCGTCCCCGTCGTCCACCGCTCCGACGCGCTCGCCGCGCTGATGGACGGGCTGCGCCCGATCGCGGTCGCCGGCACGCACGGCAAGACGACCACCACTTCCATGCTCGCGGTGTCCCTGCGCGAGCTGGGCCTGAACCCGTCGTACGCGATCGGCGGCGACCTGGACGCCCCCGGTTCCAACGCCCTGCACGGCGCGGGCGACATCTTCGTCGCCGAGGCGGATGAATCGGACCGCAGCTTCCACAAGTACGCACCCGAGGTCGCGATCGTCCTCAACGTGGAGCTGGACCATCACGCCAACTACGCCTCGATGGAGGAGATCCACGAGTCCTTCGAGACGTTCGCCGGGAAGATCGTCCCCGGCGGCACCCTGGTGGTCTCCGCCGACCACGAGGGCGCCCGAGAGCTGACCCGCCGCGTCCGTGAGAACGCCGCCCCGGGTTCCCTCCGCATCGTGACCTACGGCGAGGCCGACGACGCCGACGTCCGGGTCCTGTCCGTCGTACCGCAGGGCCTGCGCAGCGAGGTCACCGTGCGCCTGGACGGCGAGGAGATCACCTTCGCGGTCTCCGTGCCCGGCCGGCACTACGCCCTCAATGCCGTCGCCGCCCTCGCCGCAGGCGCCGCGCTCGGTGTCCCCGCCGCCGAGCTGGCCCCGGCGCTCGCCGCGTACACCGGCGTCAAGCGCCGCCTCCAGCTCAAGGGCGAGGCGGCCGGCGTGCAGGTGATCGACTCGTACGCGCACCACCCCACGGAGATGACCGCCGACCTGGAGGCCATGCGCGGCGCCGCAGGCGACGCCCGCATCCTCGTCGTCTTCCAGCCGCACCTGTTCTCCCGCACCCAGGAACTGGGCCGGGAGATGGGCGAGGCGCTGGCGCTGGCCGACGCCTCCCTCGTCCTCGACATCTACCCGGCCCGCGAGGACCCGATCCCCGGCGTCACCAGCGACCTGATCATCGACGCGGCCCGCGCCGCCGGCGCCGACGTCACCGCCGTGCACGACAAGGCGGAGGTGCCGGACGCGGTCGCGGGAATGGCGAAGGCGGGCGATCTCGTTCTCACCATGGGCGCGGGCGATGTCACCGACCTCGGACCGCGCATCCTGGAACGACTGGCGAACTGAGGGGCTGAGACTCATGGCATACGAGGTCGACAAGCCGGACGAGCAGTGGCGTGCGGAGCTGACCCCGGCCGAGTACGCGGTCCTGCGCGAGGCCGGCACCGAGGCCCCGTTCACGGGTGAGTACACCGACACCAAGACCAAGGGCGTCTACTCCTGCCGTGCCTGCGGCGCCGAACTGTTCACGTCGGACACCAAGTTCGAGTCGCACTGCGGCTGGCCGTCGTTCTACGACCCGAAGGACTCCGACGCCGTCGAACTGCTGGAGGACCGCTCCCACGGCATGGTCCGCACCGAGGTCCGCTGCGCCCGCTGCGGCTCCCACCTGGGCCATGTCTTCGAGGGGGAGGGCTACCCGACCCCGACCGACCAGCGGTACTGCATCAACTCCATCTCCCTGCGGCTGACGCCCGCGGAGGACTGACACACCCGCAGCGCCGGCCGGCCCCACATCGGGCCCGGCCGGCGCTGCGGCGTGCGCCGCTCGTCCCGCCCGGCCCTGGCGGCCCGGCCGAAGCGCCTCACTCCGTCACGCCGTCCTCGCATCTCTGTCACACCTGACGTCTAGACTCACCCGGCAAACCGCGCCCGCGTGATCACGGTCGGCAGCCGAGCGGGCGGAAGCTGCCAGACCCGGAGGGCATTCGGCGTTGATACGGATAGAGGCAGTCACCAAGCGGTATCCGGACGGCACGGTGGCGGTCGACCGGCTCTCCCTGGACATACCCGACCGCGCGATCACCGTCCTCGTCGGCCCCTCCGGCTGCGGCAAGACGACGACCCTGCGCATGATCAACCGGATGGTGGAGCCCAGCGAGGGCCGCATCCTCATCGACGGCGTCGACAGCAGGCAGCAGCCCGTCAACACCCTGCGGCGTTCCATGGGGTACGTCATCCAGAACGCCGGGCTCTTCCAGCACCGCACCATCGTCGACAACATCGCGACCGTGCCCCGACTGCTCGGCTGGGGCAAGAGCAAGTCCCGCGACCGCGCACGGGAGTTGATGGAACGCGTCGGCCTGGACCCCGCGCTCGCCGGGCGCTACCCCTACCAGCTCTCCGGCGGACAGCAGCAGCGCGTCGGCGTGGCGCGGGCGCTCGCCGCCGATCCGCCGGTGCTGCTCATGGACGAGCCGTTCTCCGCGGTCGACCCCGTGGTGCGCAAGGGCCTCCAGGACGAACTGCTGCGCCTCCAGGACGAGTTGGGCAAGACCATCGTCTTCGTCACACACGACATCGACGAGGCGGTGAAGCTCGGCACGATGGTCGCGGTGCTGCGCACCGGCGGACGCCTCGCCCAGTACGCGCCGCCCGCCGAGCTGCTGTCCGCCCCGGCCGACGCGTTCGTGGAGGACTTCCTCGGCGCCGACCGGGGCATCCGCCGCCTGTCGTTCTTCCCGTCCGCCGGCCTCGATCTGCTCACCGGCCCGGTCGTGCGGGCCGACGCGGGTGCGGGGGAGATCACCGCCCGTGACACGGGCGGTGCGCCCTGGCTGCTCGTCACCGACGCCGACGGCCGGCCGCTCGGCTGGACCGAGCCCGGCACGCTCGCCGCCGGGCCGGCCGGCCCCGCCCGGCTGCTGTCGTACGGGCGTCCGTTCGTCGCCGGACGGGACTCGCTGCGGGCCGCCCTGGACTGCGCCGTCCTGTCGCCGACCGGCTGGGCCGTCGCCGTGGACGAGGAGGGCCGCGTCACCGGCGTCGTCTCCCAGCAGGCCATCGGCGACGCGATCCGTGCCGCCCATGCGACGGGCCGGGGGAGCGACGGCACGCCTGACGGCACGTCAGAGAGCGTCTGCGATCCAGCTCACGGCGACCGGACCCCCAAGGCCGCGCGATGAACGGCCTCTTCGACCTGCCGAGCGACCTCCAGCACAGCTATCCGGGCCTGGTCGGCCTGCATCTGCGGGAGGCGCTGATCCCCGTCGCCGCGGGACTGCTGCTCGCGCTGCCCGTCGCCCAGCTGTGCGTCCGGCTGCGCTGGCTGTACGCACCGGTGCTGGGGCTGACGACGGTGCTGTACGCGATCCCGTCCCTCGCCTTCTTCGTCGTCCTCATCGACTACACGGGCCAGACCGAGACGACCGTGATGATCCCGCTGGCCGTCTACAGCCTGGTCGTCCTGGTCCCCGCCATCGTGGACGGCGTGCGGTCGGTGCCGCAGGAGACCCTCGACGCCGCGACCGGCATGGGCCTCGGCGCCGTACGCCGCTACTTCCAGGTGCAGTTGCCGATCGCCGCCCCCGCGATCGTCGCAGGGCTGCGCGTGGCCTGCGTGTCCAGCATCTCCCTGGTCAGCGTCGGCATGCTGATCGGCAACCAGGGTGCCCTCGGCAACATGCTCTACACCGGCATGACGTACGGCAGGCCCCGGCTGATCTGGCTGTCCGTCATCAGCACCGCCGTCCTCGCCGTCGCCGTGGACGCGCTGCTGGTGCTGGCGCTCCGGCTCCTCACCCCGTGGATGCCCCGAGGCGGCGCCCGTCCCGCACGAAAGGCGGCGGCCCGGTGAACGTACTCCACTTCGTCGGCGCCTTCTTCGGCGACGGCGCCCACTGGCACGGCTACGACGGCATCCCCACCCGCCTGCTGGAACACCTCCGCTACTCGCTCGTCGCGTTCGCGATCGCCGCCGCCGTCGGACTGCCGGCCGGTCTGCTCACCGGGCACACCGGGCGCGGCGGGAACGTCCTCGCGTTCCTCGCGACCGCCGCCCGCGCGCTGCCCAGCTTCGGGCTGCTGGTGCTGATGTTCGTCCTGTTCGGGTTCGGGCTGGTGCCGGTGATGGTGCCGCTGGTCGTCCTCGCCGTCCCGCCGATCCTCGTCACCGCGTACGAGGCGGTGCGTTCCGTCGACCCGTCCCCGGTGGACGCGGCCCGCGGCATGGGCATGTCCGAGAGCCGGGTCCTGTTCCAGGTGGAGCTGCCGGTCGCGCTCCCCGTCGTCCTCGGCGGGCTGCGTTCGGCGGCCGTGCAGATCGTCTCGACGGCGACGATCGCGGCGTACGTCAGTCTGGGCGGTCTCGGCCGGTACATCATCGACGGGCTCTACCAGCACGACTACGAGAAGGTCGTGGGCGGCGCCACGCTGGTGGCCGCGCTCGCCCTCGCCACGCTCGCGCTGTTCTGGGCGGCGGGCCGCCTCGCCGTGTCCCCGGGCGTGCGCCGTGCTCGCTGACGGCACCGCCGAAGTCCGGGGCGCTACGGCTCTCACCCGGCGCGGGCGGCCCCGGCCCGGCGCCGTACGGCCCTTGTCCGGTGCGGGCGGCATCGCGTCCGGGGTGTTCCGGCCGCGTAACGAAGCCGCGCGGCGACCCCGATTCGCTTGACTGATCGAGAAGGTGCTGGCTTGGATCGATCCGTGACTTCTACCGGCGGCAGCACCAGGTCCCCTCGCAGGCTCTCGGGTACGGCGGCCACGTCCGCGGCGCTTGTCGCCGTGACGGCCCTGCTGTCGGGCTGTTCCTCCGGGGACGGCGACAACCCGCTCGACGGCGGCAAGGCCGACGGCGGCACCGTCGTCGTCGGCTCCAACAACTTCCCCGAGAGCATCCTGCTCGCCGACATCTACGGCGAGGCGCTGAAGGCCAAGGGCATCAAGGTCACGTACAAGCCGAACATCGGCAGCCGCGAGACGACGTACGGCCTGATCAAGAACGGCTCGATCACGGTCCTGCCCGAGTACAACGGGTCGCTGCTGGCCTACCTCGACAAGAAGGCCACGCCGAAGACGGCCGAGGAGACGACCGCGGCGATCAGCACGAAGCTGGACCCGAAGCTCACGGTGTTGCAGCCGTCCTCCGCGCAGGACAAGGACTCCGTGACCCTCAACGCGCAGACGGCGGCGAAGTACAAGTTGACCTCGCAGTCCAGCATCGCCGACCTGAAGGACATCGCCCAGGACCTGGTCATCGGCGGCTCGCCGGAGTTCCAGACGCGCCATCAGGGGCTGGTCGGGCTGAAGGAGGTCTACGGCATCGAGTTCAAGTCCTTCAAGGCGCTCGACGCGGGCGGCCCGCTGACACAGACCGCGCTGAAGCAGAACGCGGTGCAGGCCGCGGACGTCTTCACCACCGACCCGACCATCGCCAAGGAGAAGTTCGTCGTCCTGAAGGACCCGAAGAACCTCTTCGGCTTCGCCAACGTGCAGCCGCTGGTGCACAAGGACAGCCTGTCCCAGCAGGGTGTCGACGCGCTGAACGCCGTCTCCGCCAAGCTCGACACCGAGACGCTGCTCGACCTCGGCGCGCAGGTGCAGCTCGACGACAAGGACCCGCTGGACGTGGCCCGCGCGTGGCTGAAGTCGGAGGGCCTGGCCTGACGTCCACGGCGCGCGGCGGCCCCGGGCGGACCGGGGGCCGCCGCGCGCCGTGACCTGGCGTGGCGGACAGCCTCGTGCTCAGGCCGGTTCCTCGCCGGGAGCACCGGACGCGCCCGGCGTGACCGCGACCGGCTCCGCCGCCGACCGCCGGCGTGCCGCCGCCTCCCGGCGCCGGCGCAGCAGCCCCCGGCGGGGCTCCTGGTCCGGCAGCCACCCGAAGGTCAGACAGCTCCCGGTCGCGCCGAGAAGCAGCCCGATGAGGAAGCCGCCCAGGTTCGACGTGATCCAGGTGCCCAGGGACAGCAGGATGCCGGTGAGCGAGTAGAACAGCCGCTGGGCCGGGTTGACGAGGATCAGCACCCCGAGCAGCACCATCAGCGTCGGCAGCAGATAGCCGGCGAGGCCCTGCATGCCGATGTGCAGGACGACCTTCAGCGATGCCTTCTCGGTGAGCAGGATCTCCCCGCCGCCGAGGGCGAGCAGCAGCCCGCCCCAGAACGGCCTGCGGTGCCGCCAGCGGCGGAACGCCGCCCGCGGACCGGTCCGTGCGCGTGCGGGCATCGGCTCAGCAGCCCGTGTCGCTGAAGCGCAGCTTCAGGCCCGGCAGCCGGAACACCCCGGCTGTCGTGGCGTAGTTGGTCTGCCGCAGCTCACGGATGCGCACGGTGTCGGCCTGCTGGCTGAACACGCCGATCGGGCCCTTCACCCCGGCCTTGGTGAGGGTGCTGGCGTCGTTGCCGATCTCGATGTTGTTGAAGTCGGCGTTGCCGGACAGCTCGGTGGAGTCGGTGGTGAGATCGGACGCGGTCACCTTGTCCTTGCCGCCGCCCGCCGTGATGAGCAGATTGGTGCCGCCGAGGTCGACGCTCTGGCACAGCTTGGTCAGGGTGGCGTTCTTGATCGCGGAGGTGACGACCAGCACCTGGCCGCCGGTGTCGCCGGCGTTGGGGCTGCCCTCCGCCATGTTGTCCAGCGCGCCGAACTGTTCGAAGCCGGTGCCTTCGAGTTCGGTGGCGGTGACGGTGAACGGCATGCCGGAGATCGCGAACTGCACGCCGAGGGCTCCTTGCGCGGTGAGTACCGCGAGGGCCGCCGTGACGAGGGTCGCGGGCACCGCGAGGACGGCGGCCCGGCGCAGCCGGACCCGGCCGCGTCTTCCCGTCTCCTCAGGGGCGTTGTGCGCCGTCTCTTCCGGTGCGCTGGATGCGGAACCGCTTTCCATATGTGCTCCCGTAAGCATGGTGAAACGCGGGGGTGGTGAGGTCCGCCGACCTTCACCTGTCTGCACTGACGCGTCGTCCTGGCGCGGACGGCCACTGCCGCGCACCCGCCGGCCCCGCAACATGTCTGAGCTGCAAGGGCTTTCGGGTTACGCGGTAGTAGCCATTCGGAAGTTACCGATGGTTACAGTCAGGGGTCAAGGGTTGTGTGCATGATCCGTGAAGGTGTCCCAACTTCCTTGTGCGGCCTTGACGTTGACAGAAATTCAGGTCTACAACTCTGAGACGTCAAGCCCGGATCCGTGGCGCCGGATCCACAGCGCCCGGCCTGCCCGCGGCGCGCCGCCACGTATCGTCCGGCACAACCCCTTTCTGCCCGGCCCGGCCGAAGGTTCCCCATACCCTTCGGCCGGCTCTCCGCCGGGCGCTCTGCGTGCAGCCCTCGTTCGATCCCCACTTCGACAGAAAGAGGCACCCGCATGCGCATCCGCAGTCTGCTCACCGTCGCCGGCGCCGTCGCCGCCCTGGCGCTCCCCGCCCTGCCGGCCTCGGCCGCCGACACCCCGGTCCTGACCACCGGCTCCGCGGGCGGCACCCCCGTCGCCGTCGGCGACACCCTCACCGCCTCCCTGGCGGGCGGCACCGCCGCGACCTTCTACTCAAGCGCCACCGGCACCAGCGGCCTGCGCTGCACGTCGTCGCAGTTCACCGCCACCGTCACCGGCAACCCCAGCGCCCCCGGCACCGCCACCGAGTCCGTCACCGCGCACACCTTCGACGCGGCGAGCTGCACCAGCAACGTCGTAGGCGTGCTGGGCGTCAGCGGCATCACCGTCGACAACCTGCCCTACTCCGCCACCGTGACGTCCGCGGGCGCCCTCGACGTCACCCCGCAGCCCGGCTCCACCGTGCAGACCACGGTCAAGCTTCGCACCCTGCTCGGCACCGTCACCTGCGTCTACCAGGGACCGGGCCTGTCCGGCAGCGCGGACAACACCGACAACTCCATCGCCTTCGTCAACCAGCACTTCACCAAGATCTCCGGCTCGTCCCTGTGCTTCTCCAACGCCTACTTCTCCGCGAAGTACGCCCCGGTGACCAGCGGAGGAGCCGCCGTCTACGTCAACTGAGCGGCCGTAGCCGACTCCACACCGCAAGAGCCGCCTCAGCGCCTGCGCAGCCGTACGGCCAGGGCGGTGCCCCCGGTGAGCAACAGCACCGCGGCGGCACCGCCCGCGACCAGCGGGGCGCCGGGCCCGGAGGAGGCCGCCTCGGGCGCCGCCGCCGTACGGGCGGCGCCGCCGGGGGAGGGCGCCGCACCGGCCGGGTCCTTCGCGGCCTCGGCCGTCGGCGTGCCGGACCTCGGCCCGGAGGTCCCGCCCGCGTCCGCCGAGGACGCGCCGGGTGCGGGCGTCACCCGGTCCCGGGCCGCCGGGCTCGTGCTCCGCGCCGGTGAGGGCGTCGTGCCGGCGGGGACCCGGCGCGACGCCCCGCCCCCCGCTCCACCCGTCAGCAGCACGTCGGAACACGAGTAGTAGGTGTCCGGCGTGCTGCTGTTCTGCCAGATCGTGTACAGCACATGCCGTCCCGTGCGGTCGGCGGGCAGCTTCACCGGCAGCCGGTACGCGCCGCCCGTCAGCGGCGGGTCCTCCACCACCGCGAACGGCCGCTCGGGAAGGTCGGACCAGGTCAGCGGCTTCGACGGGTCGTAGCCGGGCTTGGTGAGATAGAGCCGGAACGTGCCGGAGTGGGGGATCGTCGAGGCGTACCGCACGGTCAGCGCCGCCCCCGCCGCAAGGCGCGTCGCCGGCCAGTCCGCGCGGGCCACGTCCAGGCCCCGGTAGGCGGGCAGCCCGCCGCTGCACAGCTTGCCGTCCGGGATCCTCTCGCGGTCCCGGCCGTTCACACCGGCCACCCGCAGGTTGTCCCACGCGGCGAACGACCCCCCGCCGTTCGCCGCGACCGCCGCCCGGCACGCCGCCGACCGGGCCGCCGTACCGCCCTCCGGCGAGCAGGCGTACGCCCGGCTCACCGGGTCGGTCGGGGCGCCGTGCGCGAGCGCCGGGCCCGCCGCACCCCACCCGGCCAGCAGGGCGGCGACGGCGGTGGCCGCAGAGACGGTACGGCGGCTGCACATGGTCTTCCGGGACATCGGGGACGTCTCCTCGGCCGGGGGGAGGGGCAGGGCCTGCGCCCTGGAGTACGGGCGGGCGGACCCTCGCGTTCAACGGCCGGGAACGACCCCGTCGAACGGGGGCGAAGCAGACCGAAACCGCTCCGAACTCCCCCTGCGGCAAGGGGTTTTCCGGCCACGTCGAGGGTTTCCTCTGTATCCCCGTGACCTGTGCGCTGCCTATCGTTCCCGCACAGCTGACCCACAGAGAACCCCACCGGGACAGCTGCTCCACGCACGGCCGGTCATCGCACCGCTTTTCGGCACACCCCCTCCGCTTCGACGACGAAGCGCGACCACCCGCCGCTCCGCCCCGCGCGGAGCAGGCCACGAAAGGCAACGCCCTTGCGTACTCCCCACATCGACGGACGGAAGCTGATATCCGTCGCCGCGGTCTCCGCGGCCCTCCTGGCCGCCGCCGGCACGGCGGTCGCCGCCACCCCCCAGGCCCCCGCCTGTCCCTTTTACACATCTTACGCTGCC
>NZ_JALLGL010000107.1 GCF_023072675.1 Streptomyces sp. XM83C | reverse complement strand
CGGGGGGTCCCCGCCCGCAGCGTGCGGCGAAAACGCAGGGCACGAACCTGAGGCACAGAGCGCCGCACCGAGGACGGACACCCCCCGGCGCGCACCCGACCCACCCACCGCGAGCAGGCGCAACCGCAACCACGCACCCTCGGACACAGGCCGCCGCAGGCACTCAGGGGCGCGGGGAACTGCGCGAGAACCCCCACCGGCCCGCAGGTGAAACACGATGGCCCAGCCAGAACAGGGGCGCGGGGAACTACGCGCCAAGCCCCCACCGGCCCGCGGTGAACAACGAAACCCCAGGCACCCCACAAGGGGCGCGGGGAACCGCGCAAGGGCCCCGCCCGGCCGAAGGGTTCAGTGGCCGTTCTGCGCCAGCCGCAGCAGGTGGTCCGCGAGCGCCTGCCCTCCCGTCGGGTTGCGGCTGATCAGCAGCAGTGTGTCGTCCCCCGCGATCGTCCCGAGGATGTCGTGCAGCTCGGCCTGGTCGATCGCGGACGCGAGGAACTGCGCGGCCCCGGGCGGCGTCCGCAGGACGACGAGGTTCGCGGAGGCCTCCGCGGAGATCAGCAGCTCCTGCGAGAGCCGCCGCATCCGCTCCTCCTTGGCGGACTCCCCGAGCGGCGCCCGAGGGGTCCGGAAGCCTCCCTCGCTGGGCACGGCGTAGATCAGGTCGCCGTCGGTGTTGCGGATCTTCACGGCGTTCAGCTCGTCCAAGTCCCTGGAGAGCGTGGCCTGGGTGACGCTCAGCCCGTCGTCGGCGAGCAGCTTGGCCAGCTGGCTCTGCGACCGGACGGGCTGCCGGTTGAGGATGTCCACGATGCGCCGGTGCCGCGCGGTACGGGTCTGCGGCACGGCGGGCCCGGAGGCACCGGCACCCCCGGCGCCTCCGGCAACCCCGTTGGTCCCGTTCCCCTCGTGCTCCTGCGCCTGGCTCATCGTCGTCCCATTCTCCGGATCATGCGTCCCCGTCGGCCGCGCGGGCCCGGTCAAGGATGCCGGGCAGTGCCTCGACGAAGGCGTCCGCCTCGTCGTCGCGGAGATTCAGCGCGGGCATGAGCCGGATGACGTCGGGGGCGGGCGCGTTCACGAGGAAACCGGCGTCCTGGGCCGCCGCTTGCGCCTTCGCCGCGTGCGGCCCGTTGAGCACGATACCCAGAAGGAGGCCGGCGCCCCGCACATAGTCGATCAACGGGTGGCCGAGCGCTTCGATTCCCTCCCGCAGCCGTTCGCCCTGCCGCTTGACGTTCTCCAGCAGGCCTTCCCCGGCGATGGTGTCGAGGACGGCGAGCCCGGCGGCGCAGGCGACGGGGTTGCCGCCGAAGGTGGTGCCGTGCTGGCCGGGTTGCAGCAGCTCGGCGGCGCGGCCGAAGGCGACGGTGGCGCCGAGCGGGAGTCCGCCGCCGAGCTGCTTGGCGAGGGTGACGACGTCGGGGAGGACGCCCTCATGGGCCTGGTAGGCGAACCAGTGCCCGGTACGGCCGATGCCGGTCTGCACCTCGTCGAGGACGAGGAGGGCGCCGGTGGCGGCGGTGATGGCGCGGGCGGCCTTGAGGTAGCCGGCGGGCGGGACGACGACGCCGTTCTCGCCCTGGATCGGCTCGATGATCACCAGCGCGGTGTCCTCGGTGACGGCGGCGGCCAGCGCCTGCGCGTCGCCGTAGGGGACGTGGGTGATGTCGCCGGGCAGCGGCAGGAAGGGTTCCCGCTTGGCGGGCTGCCCGGTGAGGGCGAGCGCGCCCATGGTGCGGCCGTGGAAGCCGCCGGTGGTGGCGACCATGCGGGTCCGCCCGGTGAGCCGCCCGATCTTGAACGCGGCCTCGTTGGCCTCTGCGCCGGAGTTGCAGAAGAAGACGCGGCCGTCCCGTCCGAAGTGCTCCAGGAGCCGTTCGGCGAGGGTGACGGTCGGCTCGGCGAGGAAGAGGTTGGAGATGTGGCCGAGGGAGCCGATCTGCCGGGAGACGGCGTCGACGACGGCGGGGTGGGCGTGGCCGAGGGCGTTGGTGGCGATGCCGCCGACGAAGTCGAGGTAGGAGCGGCCGTCGGCGTCCCACACGGTGCGTCCCTCACCGCGGACGAGGGGAAGCCGCGGAGTGCCGTAGTTGTTCATGAGCGCGCTCTGCCACCGCGCGGTCAGCTCCTGGTTGCTCATGACTCCCCCTCGGTGTCCTGGTCGGGCACGACCATGGTGCCGATGCCCTCGTCGGTGAAGATCTCCAGCAGGATGGAGTGCTGGACACGCCCGTCGATGACGCGGGCGGTGTTGACGCCGTTGCGTACGGCGTGCAGGCAGCCCTCCATCTTGGGGACCATGCCGGAACTCAGCTCCGGCAGGAGTTTCTCCAGTTCGGAGGCGGTGAGCCGGCTGATCACCTCGTCGGAGTCCGGCCAGTCCTCGTAGAGGCCCTCGACGTCGGTGAGGACCATCAGCGTCTCGGCGCCCAGTGCCGCAGCGAGTGCCGCAGCAGCCGTATCAGCATTGACGTTGTAGACATGGTGGTCGTCCTCGGAGCGGGCGATCGACGACACGACGGGGATGCGGCCGTCGGCGAGGAGTGCTTCGATCGCGCCGGTGTCGATGGAGGTGATCTCGCCGACGCGGCCGATGTCGACGAGTTCGCCGTCGATCTCCGGCTGGTGTTTGACGGCGGTGATGGTGTGGGCGTCCTCGCCGGTCAGGCCGACGGCGAGCGGGCCGTGCCGGTTGAGCAGGCCGACGAGTTCACGCTGGACCTGCCCGGCGAGCACCATCCGTACGACGTCCATGGCGTCCTCGGTGGTGACGCGCAGGCCGGCCTTGAACTCGCTGACGATGCCGTGCTTGTCGAGGGCGGCGCTGATCTGGGGGCCGCCGCCGTGCACGACGACGGGCTTGAGGCCGGCGTGCCGCAGGAAGACCACGTCCTGGGCGAAGGCGGCTTTCAGCTCCTCGTTCACCATGGCGTTGCCGCCGAACTTGATGACGACGGTCTTGCCGTGGTGCCGGGTCAGCCAGGGCAGCGCCTCGATGAGGATCTGGGCCTTGGGCAGGGCGGTGTGTTTCCGCGTCGTGGTCATGAGCTGTAGGCGCTGTTCTCGTGGACGTAGTCGGCGGTGAGGTCGTTGGTCCAGATGGTGGCGGTCTCGGAGCCTGCGGCGAGGTCGGCGACGATGTGCACCTCGCGGTAGCGCATGTCGACCTTGTCGCGGTCCTCGCCGACGGCGCCGTTCTTGCACACCCAGACGCCGTTGATGGCAACGTTCAGACGGTCGGGTTCGAAGGCGGCGGAGGTGGTGCCGATGGCGGACAGGACGCGGCCCCAGTTGGGGTCCTCGCCGTGGATGGCGCACTTGAGGAGGTTGTTGCGGGCGATGGACCGGCCGACCTCGACGGCGTCGGCCTCGGTCGCGGCGCCCACCACCTCGATCTTGATGTCCTTGCTGGCGCCCTCGGCGTCGCGGATGAGCTGCTGCCCGAGGTCGTCGCAGACCTGCCGTACGGCGTCGGCGAAGTCGTCGTGGCCGGGGGTGACACCGGAGGCGCCGGAGGCGAGCAGGAGCACGGTGTCGTTGGTGGACATGCAGCCGTCGGAGTCGACGCGGTCGAACGTGACGCGGGTGGCGGCGCGGAGCGCCTTGTCGAGCGTGCCGCTGTCGACGTCGGCGTCGGTGGTGAGGACGACGAGCATGGTGGCGAGGCCGGGGGCGAGCATGCCGGCGCCCTTGGCCATGCCGCCGACGGTCCAGCCGTCCTTGGTGACGACGGACGTCTTGTGGACGGTGTCGGTGGTCTTGATGGCGATGGCGGCCTTCTCGCCGCCGTGTTCGGAGAGCTGCGCGGCGGCGGTCTCGACGCCGGCGAGGACCTTGTCCATGGGCAGGAGGACGCCGATGAGGCCGGTGGAGCAGACGGCGACCTCTCCTGCGCCGCAGCCGAGGGCCTCTGCGACCTTCTCGGCGGTGGCGTGGGTGTCCTGGAAGCCCTTGGGTCCGGTGCAGGCGTTGGCGCCGCCGGAGTTGAGGACGACGGCGGCGAGTTCGCCGCTCTTGAGGACCTGCTCGGACCAGAGCACCGGCGCGGCCTTCACCCGGTTGGAGGTGAAGACGCCCGCGGCGGCACGGCGCGGACCGTGGTTGACCACGAGGGCCAGGTCCGGGTTGCCGTTCTCCTTGATCCCGGCGGCGATGCCCGCCGCCGTGAATCCCTTGGCTGCCGTGACGCTCACGGTGCGACTCCGATCGTGGTGAGCCCACAGGTCTCGTCGAGACCGAGGGCGATGTTCATGCTCTGGACGGCACCGCCCGCGGTGCCCTTGGTGAGGTTGTCGATG
Organism: Streptomyces sp. XM83C; assembly: GCF_023072675.1. Classification (GTDB taxonomy): domain Bacteria; phylum Actinomycetota; class Actinomycetes; order Streptomycetales; family Streptomycetaceae; genus Streptomyces; species Streptomyces thermocoprophilus. The sequence continues at coordinate 15,199 of NZ_JALLGL010000107.1, read as the reverse complement.
GCGCTGATCGCGATGACGCGGTGCACGGCCGGGTCGTACGCGACCTGCACCTGGACGGCGTTGGAGCCGTACACGGAGGCGGTGGCGGGCCACTGCCCCTCGGGGAGGAGGCGGACGAACGGCTCGTCGGCGTATGCCTTGGCGTAGGCGGCGCGCAGGGATTCCGCGGTGACGCCTTCGGCGGCGGGGGCGCTGCACGTGGCGAGGATGCCGCGCGGCATGGGGGCCAGCGTCGGGGTGAAGGAGACGGCGACGCGTTCCCCCGCCACGCCGCTGAGGTTCTGGATCATCTCGGGGGTGTGCCGGTGGCCGCCGCCGACGCCGTACGGCGTCATGGAGCCCATGACCTCGCTGCCGAGCAGGTGCGGCTTGGGTGCCTTGCCGGCGCCGGAGGTGCCGGAGGCGGCGACGATCACCGCTTCTGGCCGGGCGAGCCGGGCGGCGTAGGCGGGGAAGAGGGCGAGGGTGACGGCGGTGGGGTAGCAACCGGGTACCGCGATGCGCTTGGACCCCTCCAGCGCGGCGCGGGCACCCGGAAGTTCGGGGAGGCCGTAGGGCCAGGTGCCGGCGTGCGGGGAGCCGTAGAAGGTCTCCCAGTCGGCGGCGTTCTTCAGCCGGAAGTCGGCGCCCATGTCGATGACGAGCACGTCGGGGCCGAGCTGTTCGGCGACGGCCGCGGACTGGCCGTGCGGCAGCGCGAGGAAGAGCACGTCGTGCCCGGCGAGCGAGTCGGCGGTGGTCTCCGCGAGCACTCGGTCGGCCAGCGGCAGCAGATGCGGCTGGAGCGTGCCGAGCGTCTGTCCGGCGTTGGAGTTGCCGGTCAGGGCGCCGATCTCGACCTCGGGGTGGGCGAGGAGAAGACGCAGGACTTCTCCGCCCGCGTATCCGCTCGCTCCGGCCACCGCCACTCGTACTGCCATGTCCACCCTCCTCCTGGATGGCATGACTATACGCAGCGCTGCACGTTTATGCAATCACTGTGCAGGCTTCCGGCCGCCGGGGGTGCTCGCGGCCGTCGCTCCCGGCCGCCGGGGTGATCCGGGCCGTCAGTCCGCTGCCGGCCCCCGCGGACCCTCCGGCCGCGTGGATCCGTTGCTCCGCTCCGCCTTCGCCACGTGCAGGGTGCAGCTCTCGTACCCACTGGGCCCGCCCGCGCCGCTGAGCCGGCAGATCCGCCGCCTGGAGGAGAAGTCCGGCCGCGCGTTGTTCACCTGCGCTCCGGCGCGGGTCGCACTGGCCCCGGCCGCCCGCGAACTGCCGCCCGCCGTCCGGTCGGCCGTTCGAAGGGCAAGATGGGGAGGGGCAGGGACGCGTCAATGGGTCGCGCTGGATCGCGCGGGAACGGAGAGGTGCGGGGTGCCGCGGGAGAGGGACGGTTTCCGGCCGGTGCCGGACGTGCTGGTCTTTCTGGCCGGCCGGTGGCGGGTCGCCCGGACCGTGCGCGACCTGGCCTCGGGCGACGAGGGCACGTTCACGGGTACGACGGTTTTCGGCCTGCTGGAGGGCGGCGGGCTGCTGCACCGGGAGTCGGGGACCTTCGTGTGGCGGGGCGTGGCCCGACCGGCCGAGCGGACACTGAGGTTCCTGCCCGGGGAGGTGCCGGGGACGGCGGATGTGCGGTTCGCCGACGGGCGCCCCTTCCACGGCCTGGATCTGACCTCGGGCCGGTTCGTCGCCGACCACCCGTGCTCGGCCGACCTCTACCGCGGGGAGTTCACCGCCCTGGACGACGACCGGTGGCGGACGGTGTGGCGGGTGCGCGGACCCGCGAAGGACCTGGTGCTGACGACGGACTACACACGCGAGGACGGACCGCAGGGGACCGCTTCCTGAGGCTCAGGCCCGGGACGGCTGGGCCGCGGCCCCGTCGAACCGCAGGTTCCAGCGGCCCGCCCGGCCCGTGACGGTGGTCGTCGACAGCGGGCGCACGTCGATGTTCCAGAACGTCGAGGGCGGTGCCTTCAGCGCGTACACCAGGGCCGCGCGGATCACGGACGGCTCGGCGACGGCGACGACGCGGCAGCCGTCGTCGATCGGCCGGGTGTCCAGCCAGCCGCCGACCCTGCCGATGAACGACAGCAGCGACTCGCCGCCGTGCGGCGCGGACCGCGGGTCGGCGAGCCAGGCGTCCACGAGGGACGGTTCGCGGGCCATGGCCTCCCCCAGGGTCAGCCCGCGCCAGCGCCCCATGTCGCAGTCCCGCAGGGCGAGCTGCACGAGCGGCGCGTAGCCGAGGGCGTCGCCGGTCGCGCGGCTGCGCGGGGTCGGCGAGCAGTAGCGCAGGTCGGCCGCGGCCAGGGACACCAGGTCCCCGGCGACCCGCTGGACGGCGTCCCAGCCGGCCTGGTCCAGCGGGCGGTCGTCCTCGAAGCGCTCGGCGAGCAGCGGTGAGCTGCGCGCGGCGGCGACGAATGTGACCCGAAGAGACATGCGGTGATGGTGAGCCGCCCGGGTACGCAGGTCAAGGGGTGCCACCGAGGGGTCACGGGGAGTGAACGAGCGGTCGCACGCGGGCAGCTGTTCCTCCCTCGGCCTGATCCTGGCGGCCCTCGGCGTGACCGCCTTCTCGCTGACCTCTCCCGGCACGGTCCGGGCCCTGACGGTCGCGCTGCGCAGTGTGCTCGCCGCACTGCCGGCCGGCGGCTGTCTGCTCGCGCTGCGCATCCCCGTCCCGGCCCGCGCCCACCGGCCGGGGCCGACGGTGGTGGCCGCCGGGGTGGTCGCCGGGACTATCCGCTGCTGACCACGCTCGCGCTGCGGACCTCCACCACGGCGCACGCGGCGGTCGTCGTCAGCCTGCTGCCGCTGACCACCACCCTCTGCTCGGCGCTGCGGGTCGGCTCGCGTCCCTCGCGGACCTTCTGGCTGGCGGCGCTCGTGGGCGCCGACGCGGTGGCGGGGTTCACCGTGCGGCAGAGCGGCGGTTGCCTCACCACGGCCGACGTGCATCTCTTCGCGGCGCTGCCGGTGTGCGCCGCGGGCTGCACCGAGGGCGGCCGGCCGGCGAAGGTGATGCCGGGCCGGCAGGTGGTCGGCTGGGCGCTGGTGCTGTGTCTGCCGCTCGCCCTGGCCGGCGCGGCGGTGGCCGTGACATACGAGCGGGTACGGCTCACCGTGCACAGTGTGACGGGACTGCTGTGGCTCGCGGCGGGCTCGCAGTTCCTCGGGCTCGTCGTCCAATACCGGGGCATGGCGGCCATCGGAATTCCCGGGGCGAGCCAGTTGCAGTCGGCGCAGGCCCTCCTCACACTGGTGTGGTCGGTGCTGCTGCTCGGCGAGCACCTGACGCCGGCCGCCCCGCTGACGGCGGCCGCGGTGCTCGTGTGCATCGCCGTCACCCAGCGGGCCCGCGGCTGACGGGCCGCGTCCCGGCCGCGCCCGCCCCCCCGTGGGCCCGGACCCAGGACCGCTGCTTTCGCACACCGGTGAGGAGGCCCCGCAGATGCGTGCAACCGTGGGCGACCAGCTTGTCCAGCACGGCAGGGTGGTCGGTCAACACGACAAGGTCGGCGAGATCGTCGAAGTCCTCGGCGAGAAGGGCAACCCCCCGTACCGCGTCCGGTTCGAGGACGGGCACGAGGGCCTGTGCTCGCCCGGCCCCGACACGGAGATCCGCCACAAGGACATGTCCAGCGCCCGGCAGGCCTGGTAGTTCAGCCCGGGGGCGGCGCGGGCAGGGCCCAGTGGTCGGCGACCACCCGGGCCATCGCCCCGATCGGGTCGGCGGCCACCTCGGTCGCGGAGAAGAAGGCGTGCCCGCGCACCTGCGGGTACGACGCGGCCAGGGTCAGATGCCGGGACAGCTCGGCGGGGTCCTGCCAGGCCGCGGGCTGGGCGGGGTCCCCCGCCTTGTACAGCGCCTCCCCGATGTACAGCCGCGTCCTGCTGCCCTGGGCGGTCTCGGCCCACCAGGGCAGCAGTTTCGCGTAGTCGGCGTCGGCGAAGCCGATGTTCCAGTACAGCTGGGGCACCACGTAGTCGAGCAGGCCGTCGCGCACCCAGCCGCGGGTGTCGGCGTACAGATCGTCGTACGTCTGCACGCCCGCCCGGGTGTCGGACCCGAGCGGGTCGGTGGCGGCGTTGCGCCACACCCCGAACGGGCTGATCCCGAACCGGGTGCCGGGCCGCACCTCGGCGATCCGGGCGGCCGTCTCGCGGACGAGCCTGTCGATGTTGTCGCGGCGCCACGCGGCACGGGTGGGGAACGCCGCGCCGTGACGGTCGTAGGCGTCGTCGTCGTCGAAGACCTGGCCGGGCACCGGATAGGGATAGAAGTAGTCGTCGAAGTGGACGGCGTCCACCGGGTACATGCGCACCGCGTCGAGGATCGCCTCCTCCACGAAGGCGCGGACCTCCGGAAGGCCCGGGTTGTAGTAGAGCTTCCCGCCGTACGCCACCACCCACTCCGGGTGCAGCCGGGCCGGGTGCGCGGGCGCCAGCCGGCCCGGGTCGGTGTGCAGGGCGACACGGTACGGGTTGAACCAGGCGTGCAGCTCCAGGCCCCGCGCGTGCGCCTCCGTCAGGGCCGTGCCCAGCGGGTCCCAGCCGGGGTCCTCGCCCTGCGTCCCGGTCAGCCACTGCGACCAGGGCTCGTACGACGACGGCCACAGGGCGTCCGCGGTCGGCCGCACCTGGAGGAACACCGTGTTCAGCCGGCGCCGTACCGCCGTGTCGAGGAGCGCGGTCAGCTCGCGGCGCTGTTCGTCGGCGCTCAGCCCCGGAGCGGAGGGCCAGTCGCGGTTGCCGACCGTCGCGATCCACACGCCCCGCATCTCCCCCGCCTCCGCGCGCGGCCGGGCCCGCCCCGGCGCCGCCCCGCCCGTGGCCAGCGCCGACAGTGCCGCCACCGTGAAGGCCCGCCGCGTCATCCGCCCCATGCGTCTGCTCCCCGGAACGCCCCGGATCCGTCCCGTCACGGATCGTCGTTCCGCCCAGGATGCCCCCACCCCGGTGATCGATCATCGATACTTGGCGGTAACGTGCACGATCGGAGCAGGCAACCGGACCACGGCGGACCTGCCAGCCGTAGATCAGCAGCGAAAGGGACGATGTGACAGACATCGAGCGCGTCGGAGTGGTCGGCTGCGGTCAGATGGGGGCGGGCATCGCCGAGGTGTGCGCCCGCGCCGGTCTCGACGTGAAGGTCGCCGAGACCACCGGCGAGGCCCTGGAGCTCGGCCGTACCCGGCTGTTCAGCTCCCTGGCCAAGGCCGCGGAACGCGGCAAGATCACCGAGGAGGAGCGGGACGCCACGCAGGCGCGGCTGAGCTTCACCACCGACCTCGGGGAGTTCGCCGACCGGGACCTCGTCATCGAGGCCGTCGTGGAGAACGAGCAGGTCAAGACGGAGATCTTCCAGGTCCTGGACCAGGTGGTGACCCGGCCGGACGCGATCCTCGCCTCCAACACCTCCTCCATCCCGCTGGTGCGGCTGGCGGTTGCCACCCAGCGGCCCGACCAGGTCATCGGCATCCACTTCTTCAACCCGGCCCCGGTGCAGAAGCTCGTCGAGCTGATCCCGGCGCTCACCACCTCCGAGGGCACGCTCGGCCGGGCGCAGCTGTTCGCGGAGAAGGTGCTGGGCAAGCACGCGATCCGCGCGGTGGACCGCTCCGGCTTCGTCGTCAACGCGCTGCTGATCCCGTATCTGCTGTCCGCGATCCGGATGTTCGAGTCGGGCATCGCCAGCCGCGAGGACATCGACAACGGCATGGAGCTGGGCTGCGCCCACCCGATGGGCCCGCTGAAGCTGTCCGACCTGATCGGCCTGGACACGGTCGCCTCGGTCGCGTACAGCATGTACGAGGAGTACAAGGAGCCCCTGTACGCCGCTCCCCCGCTGCTCCAGCGCATGGTCGACGCCGGCCGGCTGGGCCGCAAGACGGGGTCGGGCTTCTACACCTACAGCTGACGGCGGATCCCCGCCGCGACGCAGGGCCCGGTGCGCGTGCGCGTGCCGGGCCCTGCGTCGTCACAGGCCGTGCGGCGTGGGGCCGTTGTCCTGGCCGAGCCTGAGTTGGTGCAGCATCAGTAAGGCCGCCGCCATGGTGGCGGCCGGGACCTCGCCTCGGGCGACGATGTCGGGGACGAGTTTGAGCGGCACCCATTCGCGGCGGTCGGACTCGAAGGCGTCCACGGGGTGGCCGGTGTAGCGGCCCTCCTCGGCCCAGTACACGTGGTGCCGGGCGTCGGTGAGCCCGTTGGACGGCTCCACGCTCATCAGATGCCGCAGCGGGCCGGGCCGCCAGCCGGTCTCCTCCTCCAGTTCCCTCGCGGCGGCGACGGCGACGTCCTCGCCGTCCTCGACGACTCCGGCGGCGAGTTCCCAGCCCCAGCTGTCGGTGATGAAGCGGTGCCGCCACAGCAGCAGGACCTCGTTCTGCTCGTTGACGACCGTGGCCACGGCGACCGGCCGCAGGCGTATGAGGAAGTGGTCGAGGTGCCGGCCGTCCGGTAGTTCGACATCCGCGAGATTGACCTTGAACCAGCGGTTCGCATACACAGCTTGCTCGTTCTGTTTCGTCCACTGCACGGTTCTGCCACCTTCCGACGAGTAAGTGGCAATATCGCAGCCGACGCGGTCGGGCAGCAGGCGCACAGAGGGCCGCTGGGGAGCAAGGTGCGGGGCGCGGCCCCGTCTCGCGGATCCCACGGGCCGGTCAGATCGGCACGCGCAGCGCCCCGTCGATCAGTTCGGCCACCTCGGCGGTGCCCGCGCAGCCGCTGCGGACCAGATGCTCACGGACGGCGCGGAGCCGGTCGCGCAGCCGCTGGGACTCCATGCCGCGTGCCTGCTCGGCCATCTGCACAGCCGTGGCCACCGCTTTGTCGGCGTTGCCCCGGCGCAGCTCGATCGTGCTGAGCATGGCCAGCCGGTGCACCCGTCCGCGGTCGTGCGCCGGGGTGTCCACCGCGGCGGCGGCGTGCTCCTGCGCGGCGTGCAGTTCACCGAGGCTGAGCAGGGCCTCCGCCACCTGTACGTTGACCAGGCCGGGCTGGACATAGCCGGTCTCGTCGGGTTCACGGCCGCGCCGGATGCGTTCGGCGGCGGCCTCGGCCCGCCGGATGCAGGACAGGGCGCTCGTGCCGTCGCCGAGGTGGGCGTACGCCTTCGCCTGCATCGCGAACAGGTCGGAGGCGAGCGCGGGTGTGATGTGCCGGCCGGCGGCGCGCAGCGCGGCCTCGGCGAAGGCCACGGCCTGCCGGTACTCCCGCATGAACAGAGACTGGTTGACCAGCAGCGCGATGACGTACGCGCCGAGCCCCCGGTCGCCGCTGGCCTTGGCGAGCCGCAGCGCCTGGTGGAAGTAGCGCTGGGCGAGGCCGTGAGCGTCGGAGTCGTACGCGCAGATCCCGGCGATGGCGACCAGTCCGCCGGTGGCGCGGTGCAGTTGACGGCCCGTGGCGTCGGTGTAGCCGCCGCGCAGCAGCGGAGCGGCCTCGGCGTTGAGGAAGCCGACGATCCGGGCGCGCGTGGCGACACCACCGGCCTTGCGGTACATCTGCTCGTAGTGGGTGCGGGCGGCGCGCAGCATCTCGATGTCGGCGGGGGTGACCCGGTGCCGGCCGCCTCGGGAGACGTCGGTGTCCTCGGGCGGGTTCTCCCACTCCCACACCGGCATCACGGCCGGGGTCCCGGTGACGGCAGGCGCTCCGAGGATGTGCGGGCGCTGCTGTTCGTCGGAGCGCCACAGGGCGGTGGCCCGCTCGACGAAGCCGGACAGGGAGGTTCCGTGTCCGCCTGTCGCCTGTTCGCCGGGCACGCCGAGGCCGATGTCGTCGAGGGTGACCGGCCGGTGCAGCCGGGCGGCGAGGACCTCGCAGATCAGGTCGGGTACCTGGCCGCGCGGGCGCTGCCCTTTGAGCCAGCGGGCGACGGCGGTGTGTTCGTAACGCAGTGTCAGCCCGCGTCTGCGTCCTGCCTGGTTGACGTGTGCGGCCAGTCCCGCGTGGGAGATGCCCGCCTCGTCGAGGATCGCGTCCAGCAGTGTGTTGGGCTGCATCGGTGCCCCCCGGTGGATCGGTGCCGGACAGGGTAGTGGGAGTCGGTTCACACGGGGTGTGAACGGAGTGCGCGAACTCGCTGGGTGTGCGCGCTGTGGCGGAGAGTTTCCGGCCGGTTGACTGGTGGGCCTCGCAAGAGGCCGGCCGGGCCGCCGGCTCCCCCTCGTACAGTGCGGCGGCCCGATCGCAGCCGCCCGCCCGGCCGCCTGCCCGACACTCCGTGGCGGGGCGGGCGGCTCCGCCGGCGAGGTGCGGGCGCGTGCTCAGGCACCGTTGCGTTCGAGACGGGTCGCCGGGCGGTGCCGCCCGGGGCGGGGTTCCGGTGGGGGCGGGGCCGGGTCGGTGCCCAGCGCGAGCAACGCCATGTCGTCCGTGGGTCTGCCCGCCGCGTGACGGCGCACCTCGGAAAGGACCGTGCCCACGACGGCCTCGGGGGTGACGGGTCGGGTGCGGGCGGCGCGGGCGAGGGTGTCCCGCAGGGGGAAGAAGCGGCCCTGGCTGTCGCGGGCGTCCTCGACACCGTCCGTGTGCAGGACCAGCAGTTCGCCCGGGAGCAGCGGCGGGGGGTGCTGGACGGGGAGGTCCTCGGGCAGCGGGAAGAGGCCGAGGGGCGGCAGGGGGTCGGAACGGCTCAGCGGTTCGACGCGCGTGCCGGTGACGCGGTGCGGCCAGGGGTGGCCGCAGTCGAGGGCGCGCAGGGTGCCGTCGCCGCTGATCTCCAGCAGGACGAGGGTGACGAACTCCTCGCCGTCGTCCGGTGCGGCGGGGTCCGGTCCGGGCGCGGGGTGCCCGGCGCGGGTGCGCAGATGGCGGGCGAGGGCCCGGTCGAGGCGGCGCAGGAGGCGGCCGAGGTCGGGTTCGTCGGGCGCGGCGTCGCGGAAGCCGGTGAGGACGGCGGCGGCGGTGCCGCGGGCGGCGATGCCGTGGCCGCGTACGTCGCCCATGACGGCGCGGACGCCGTGCCGGGTGGCGACGACGTCGTAGAGGTCGCCGCCGCGGGCGGTGCCGTCGGCGGCGATCTGGGCGGCTGCGGTGCGCAGGCCGGCGACAGCGGTGGGCGGCGGCCTCAGCGGCAGCCTGATACGGAACATGGCGTACGGCCCCCCAAACCAGGCCCTGACACGCAGATCGGACCGGCCCCGTAGAGCCGGTCCGATTCTGTCGGCCGAGAGCCCGGCAGAGCCGGACCACCCGTAAACAATCACCCCAACGAGTGACGTAACCGCACAGGGTGCTGACGTGCACAAGCGTGTGCGCGTCAGCCCCCTGCCGTTTCTAGCTGCGGAGCACCGCCCCGGTGCGCTCGCCGGCGAGGGCGACCGCCGCGTCCCGGGCCGCCGACGCCTCGTCGACGGTCAGGGTGCGGTCGGCGGCGCGGAAGCGCAGCGCGTACGCCAGCGACTTGCGGCCCTCGCCGAGCTGCTCGGCGTTCTCGTACACGTCGAACAGGCGGATCGACTCCAGCAGTTCACCGGCGCCCTCGCGCAGCGCGGCCTCGACCTCGGCGGCCGGGACCGGCTTGTCGACGACGAGCGCGACGTCCTGCGTGGCGACGGGGAACGTGGAGATCCGCGGCGCCTGCGGGGTGTCCTCGCCGACCTGCTCCAGCGCGTCGAGGTTCAGCTCCATCGCGCAGGTGCGGGCGGGCAGGCCGAGGGCCTTGAGGACCCGCGGGTGCAGCTCGCCGGCGTGCCCGACGACACGGTCCTGCCCGTCGACGGTGACGGCCAGCTCGGCGCACCGGCCGGGGTGCCACGGGCCGTACTGGGCCTTGCGGACGACCAGCTCGGTGCCCGCCTCGGCGGCGACGGTCCGGGCCGCCTGCACGGCGTCGGCCCAGTCGGCGGGGCGGCCGGCGCCCCACCAGCCGGCCTGCTCGCGGGCGCCCGCGAAAACGGCGGCGACATGGCGGGGCTGCTCGGGCAGCGCGGCGTCCAGCTCGGCGATCTCGGCGTCGGTGGGGCGCCGGTCGACGGGCAGCGGCGCGGCGGTGCGCTGCTCCTCACGCGGGTGGAAGACCAGACCGGTCTCGAACAGCGCGAGGTCGTGGGAGCCGCGGCCGATGTTGCGCCGCAGTGCGCCCAGCAGGCCCGGCAGCAGCGAGGTGCGGAGCGCGGGCTCCTCGTCGTTGAGCGGGTTGGTGAGCTTGACGACGCGGCGGGCCGGGTCGTCGGCCTCCAGGCCGAGCTGGTCGAAGACCTGCTCGGAGATGAAGGGGTAGTTCGGCGCCTCGACACAGCCGGCCCCGGCCAGGGCGCGGCCGACGCGGCGGTGCAGCCGCTGCCGGTGGGTCAGGCCGCGGCCCGCGGGGGGCTTGGGCAGGGTGGAGGGCAGGTTCTCGTAGCCCTCCAGCCGGATGACCTCTTCGGCCAGGTCGTTGGGGTCGGTGAGGTCGGGCCGCCAGGAGGGGACGGTGACGGTGAGTTCGTCCTGCCCCCGGACGTCGCAGCCGATCTCCTGGAGGCGGCGTACGACGGTCTCACGGCCGTAGGTGACACCGGCGACCTTGTCGGGGTGGTCGGCCGGGATGGTCACGGTGGTCGGCGCGGACGACGCGACGACCTCGGTGACCCCGGCCTCGGCGGTACCGCCGGCCAGCAGCACCAGCAGGTCGACGGTGCGCTGGGCCGCGGCGGCGGCAGCGGCCGGGTCGACGCCGCGCTCGAAGCGGCGGGACGCCTCCGAGGACAGCTTGTGGCGGCGGGCGGTGCGCGCGATGGAGACCTGGTCGAAGTGGGCGGCCTCGATCACCACGTCGGTGGTGGCGTTCTCGAGGTCGACGGCGGTCTCCCCGGTCGCGTCCGTCCGGGACCGGGGGGCGTCGGCGATCTCGGTGTTGGCGCCGCCCATCACACCGGCGAGGCCGATGGGACCGCGCTCGTCGGTGATGACGAGGTCCTCGGCGTGCAGCTTCCGCTCGACACCGTCGAGGGTGACGATCTTCTCGCCCTCCTGGGCGCGGCGCACACCGATGGTGCCCTGGACCAGCTTGCGGTCGTAGGCGTGCAGCGGCTGGCCCAGCTCCATCATCACGTAGTTGGTGACGTCGACGGCGAGGGAGATCGGCCGCATGCCGACCTTCTGCAGCCGGCGCTGGAGCCAGATCGGGGAGCGCGCCTCGGGGCTGAGCCCGGTGACGGTGCGGGCGGTGAAGCGGTCGCAGCCGGACGGGTCCGTGATCTGCACCGGGTAGCCGAACGCGTTGGGCGCGGGCACGTCGAGCAGGGCGGGGTCGCGCAGCGGCAGCCCGTAGGCGATGGCGGCCTCGCGGGCGACGCCGCGGATGGACAGGCAGTCGCCGCGGTTGGCGGTGACGGCGATGTCCAGGACCTCGTCGACCAGCTCCAGCAGCTCGACGGCGTCCTTGCCGACCTCGGTCTCCGGCGGCAGGACGATGATGCCCTTGCTGCCGTCGTCGCCCATGCCCAGCTCGTCGCTGGAGCAGATCATGCCGCGGGACATCCGGCCGTACGTCTTGCGCTCGGCGATCTGGAAGTCGCCGGGCAGGACGGCTCCGGGCAGGGCGACGACGACCTTGTCGCCCTCCTGGAAGTTACGGGCGCCGCAGATGATCTCCTGGGGCTCGCCCGTGCCGTTGGCCTGCGCGACGTCGACGGTGCAGAAGCGGATCGGCTTCTTGAAGCCCTCCAGCTCCTCGATGGTCAGCACCTGTCCGACGACCAGGGGGCCCTTGAGGTCGGCGCCGAGGTGTTCGACGGTCTCGACCTCCAGACCGGCCGAAATCAGCTTGGCCTGGACGTCCCGGCCGGTCTCCGTCGCCGGCAGGTCGACGTACTCCCGCAGCCAAGAAAGCGGGACCCGCATCAGATCTCCATCCCGAACGGCCGGGTGAACCGGACGTCACCCTCGACCATGTCTCGCATGTCATCGACGTTGTGGCGGAACATCAGCATCCGCTCGATGCCGAACCCGAAGGCGAAGCCGCTGTACTTCTCCGGGTCGACGCCGCAGGCGGTGAGCACCCGCGGGTTGACCATGCCGCAGCCGCCCAGCTCGATCCAGCCCTCGCTGGAGCAGGTGCGGCAGGGCCGGTCGGGGTTGCCGACGGACTCGCCGCGGCAGACGTAGCACACCATGTCCATCTCGGCGGACGGCTCGGTGAAGGGGAAGAAGTTCGGCCGCAGCCGGGTCTTCATGTCCGCACCGAACAGCGACTGCACCATGTGGTCGAGGGTGCCCTTGAGGTCGGCCATGGTCAGGCCCTCGTCGACGGCGAGCAGCTCCACCTGGCGGAAGACCGGGGTGTGCGTGGCGTCCAGCTCGTCCGTGCGGTACACGCGGCCGGGGCAGATCACATAGACGGGCAGGTCGCGCTCGAGCAGGGAGCGGATCTGCACCGGGGAGGTGTGGGTGCGCAGCACGGTCCCGGATTCGGTGCCGCCGTCGGGGCCGGCCACGAAGAAGGTGTCCGCCTCGCCGCGCGCCGGGTGGTCCGGGCCGATGTTCAGGGCGTCGAAGTTGAACCACTCGGCCTCGACCTCGGGGCCCTCGGCGACCTCGTAGCCCATGGCGACGAAGACGTCCTCGATGCGCTCCGAGAGCGTGGTCAGGGGGTGACGGGCGCCGGCCGGTACGCGGTCGTACGGCAGGGTGACGTCCACGTCCTCCTCGATGAGCACGCGCGCGTCCCGCTCGGCCTCCAGTTCGGCCTGGCGGGCGGCGAGCGCCTTGTTGACGGCGCCGCGGGCCTGGCCGACGCGCTTGCCGGCCTCCGCCTTGGCGTGCGGGGGCAGCGCGCCGATCTCCCGGTTGGCCAGGGCCAGCGGGGAGGTGCCGCCGGTGTGGGCGACCTTGGCCTCCTGGAGCGCGTCGAGGGAGTCCGCGGCGGCGAAGGCGGCGAGCGCCTCGTCCCGCATGCGCTCGATCTCTTCCGGTTTCAACGCCTCGACCTCGACAGGGTCGTACGACTTATTGGGTGCCGACATCTCTTCCCGTGCTTCCGAATGGCTGGCGGACGGTCCCCGTGACCGGCGGTGGGCCGTGTGAAGGACACAAAGGTGCCAAAGGCCGAGTCTAACGGGGTGGAGGTATACGAATGCGCCCGTGGGTCACTGGGCGAGATACGCCGGTGCCGCCACGGGCAACGTAAATCGGAACTCGGCGCCGCCCCCGGGGGCGCGGCCGACGGTGATGGTGCCGCCGTGGGCTTCGACGATGCCCTTGACGATGTAGAGCCCGAGGCCTGTGCCGCCGCGCTTGCTGCCCCGCCAGAAGCGGGTGAAGACGCGGTTCATGGATTCCTCCGGGATGCCGGGCCCTTCGTCGCTCACCGTGACCGACGTTCCGGTCTCCTCCCCTTCTCGGGGGGACGCCGTGGCCGTGATGTCGATGGTGACAGTTCCCTCACCGTGACGCACGGCATTTTCGATCAGGTTGCTGAGCACCTGGTCGATCTTGTCGGGGTCGGCCCACAGCATCGGCAGCGGCTGTTCGACGCGGAGCAGGAACCGGTCGGCGCTCTGGCCTGCGGCGACGTACGCCTGGATGTGGCGGCCGACGGCGGCGCCCATGTCGACGGGCTGGCGGCGCACCTCGAGGCGGCCGGAGTCGATGCGGGAGATGTCGAGGAGTTCGGCGATGAGCCGGGTGACGCGGTCGGCGTCGGCGTCGACGGTCTCCAGCATGAGGCGTTTCTGGTCGTCGGTGAAGCGTTCCCATTTGGCGAGCAGGGTCGCGGTGAAGCCCTTGACGGAGGTCAGCGGGGAGCGCAGCTCGTGGGCGACGGTCGCGATCAGCTCGGCGTGGGAGCGTTCGGTGCGGCGGCGGGCCTCGGTGTCGCGCAGGCAGACGACGACGCGGGTGACGGGGCCGAGGGGCCGCTCGCGGACGTACCGGGCGGTGACGAGGACTTCGTGGCCGCCGGGCAGCAGCAGGTTCCGTTCGGGCTGCCGGGTGCGGGTGGCGAGGCCGCCGTAGGGGTCGGTGAGCTGCCACCAGCGGCGCCCTTCGAGGTCCTCCAAGGGCAGGGCCTTCTCCAGGGGCCGGCCGAGGGCGTCGGCGGCCCGGGTGCCGGTGATGCGCTCGGCCGCGGCGTTGAAGCGGACGACGCGGCCGTGCTCGTCGGCGACGACGAGCCCGTCGGGCAGGTCGTCCGGGTCCATGCCGGTCGCGGCTCCGGGCTGCGGGCCCGCGGGGCCGTCCTGCCCGCCCCGTCCGGCTGCGCTGCTCGTGCCGACGCTCATCCCCCGTACCCCACCTCTCCTACGGAGACCCGAGCAGGTCAGCCTACTGGTTCACGGCGACCGCGCGGCACCCTCCGGCCGCCCGCTGGGCGCGGGCGGATGCGTAGAGACATACGGCCGCGGCGGTGGCGAGGTTCAGGCTTTCCGCCTTGCCGTGGATGGGGACGCGGACGACGGCGTCGGCGAGGGCGCGGGTCTCCTCGGGCAGGCCCCAGGCCTCGTTGCCGAAGACCCAGGCGGTGGGGCCGCCCATGCTGCCCTTGTCCAGCTCGTCGTCGAGGTCGTGGTCGCCGGCGCCGTCGGCGGCGAGGATGCGCACCCCGGCGTCCTTGAGTCCGGTGACGGCCTGTTCGACGGGGACGCCGACGGCGACGGGCAGGTGGAACAGGGAGCCGACGGAGGCGCGGACCGCTTTGGGGTTGTACAGGTCGACGGAGGCGTCGGTGAGGACGACGGCCTCGGCTCCGGCGGCGTCGGCGCAGCGCAGCACGGTGCCGGCGTTGCCGGGGTCGCGGACGTGGGCGAGGACGGCGACGAGCTTGGGGCGGCGGCGCAGGATCTCCTCGAAGGGCGTGTCGAGGAAGCGGCAGATCCCGACGAGGCCCTGGGGGGTGACGGTGGTGGAGATGTCGGCGATGACCTGCTCGGAGGCGAGGTGGACGCGGGCGCCCGCGGTGCGTGCGGCGCCGATGATGTCGGCGTGGCGTTCGGCGGCGTCGGGGGTGGCGAAGAGTTCCACGAGGGTGCCGTCGTGGCCGGCGGCCTCCCGTACGGCCTGCGGGCCCTCGGCGAGGAACAGCCGCTCCTTGCCCCGGAAGTTCCGCTTGGCGAGCCGCCGGGCGGCGGTGACGCGGGGGGAACGGGGGGAGATCAGCTCGGGGCCGGCAGAGGGCATCCTCGTCTTCGCTTTCGGGGAGGTCTGGAGGTCGTCGCTGGGGGTGTGCGCCGCGGTACGGCGCGTGCGGGCCGCGTGGCGGGCCCGGGGTGGGGCC
>NZ_JALLGL010000106.1 GCF_023072675.1 Streptomyces sp. XM83C | reverse complement strand
GCCGGGTACCCCGGGGGTGGGCTGCTTCAACCCTGCGCCGGTGGTGCGGCCCGTTTCCACCGGCGGCCGGTGGGGGGCTCTTTGCGCAGTTCCCCGCGTCCTCTTTGCCACCGGCGTGCCGGTGACGCCCTGGTGCGCAGTTCCCCGCGCCCCTTGTCTGTGCCTGCGGCATCGTTTCCACCTGCGGGCCGGTGAGGGGCATTCGCACAGTTCCCCGCGCCCCTGATGCCTGCGGCGGCCCGTTTCGGTGGGTGGGTGGCTGGTGTGGCGCCACCTGTCCGGTGGTGGGGTCGGGGCCGCGCCGGGGGGTGTCCGTCCTCGGTGCGACGCCCTGTCCCTCAGATCCTTGCCCTGCGTTCTCGCCGCACGCTGCGGGCGGGCACCCCCCGACACGCCCCCTTCCCGCCGCACCGCGTCTGCGGCCCGTCGACGGCCGAGGCCCGAGGCCGACCAGGACGTGGGCGACAGGTCGAGGTGGCTGCGTGCAGTCGTGCAGCCCCTGTTCGAGCGAAGCCGAGAGCTTGGGGAGGGTGGGCGCTGGGGCCCCCGTGGGCGCCTGGGGGCGCGACCCACCCCCGACGCCCGCGCCGGGTGCCCTGTGGCGCCGGGGCGCCGAGTCACCCCGAGGGGGTCCGCGCCCGTGCCGGGCGGTGGGGCGCAGGCCTTCACCCCGGTTGGTGCGGATGCCCCCGAACCGGCGCAGGTTCGAGGCCCGGCGGGTGGGGTACCCGGGGGCGCGTCACCCGGACGGAAGAAGGCGAAGGCCGTGTTGATGTCATCCTCGGTCGATCACGGCGTGCTGGTCGTCACCGTGCGCAGGACCCCTGCCGGTCCGGCGAGACCCCGCTGTTCACGCGGATCGGTGATCTGGTGTCCGCGCACCGCCCCGCCGCGGTCGTCGTCGTCCTCGACCGCCCGGCGTCGGCCGGAGCCGCGCTGAGCGTGGTGCTGCGTGTGCACGGCCTGTGCAGCGGCCTCGGCATCCTGATGTCCGTGGCCACCGGCAGCGCCCCCGCCCGCCGTGCCCTGCACGCCGCCGCCGATCGCACCGGCGTTCGTCTGGTCGTCCACGCCCGCAGGCACACGGCCGTCACGGGCACGGCGTTCGCCGCAGCCGCCTGATCCTCGGCGCCGGGCTTCGGGCGTCCGGCGACGGCACGGGGGTGGTCACAGGGACGCTGCCATCCTGCGGACCGCCTCGGTGATCAGCTCCGGTGAGGTGGCCAGGTTCAAGCGGGTGAAGCCGGCGCCGCCGCTGCCGAACGGCACCCCGGAGGTGAGGGCGATCCGGCCGCGGTGCAGGAACACCTCGGCCGGGTCGTCGCCGAGCCCCAGGGCGCGGCAGTCGAGCCAGGCCAGATAGGTGCCCTGCGGGGGTGTCCAGCGCACGCCCGGCAGATACTCGGTCAGCAGCCGGGCCAGCAGGGCGCGGTTGGCGTCCAGCCCGGCCAGCAGTTCGTCCAGCCAAGCGCCGCCCTCCCGCAGGGCCGCGGTGTGGGCGATGACCCCGACGTGGCTGGGCCCGTGGCCGACCTCCTCGGGCAGCCGGGCCAGGTCGGCGGCGGCCTCCGGCCCGGCGACGGCCAGCGCGGCCTTGAGCCCGGCGAGGTTCCACGCCTTGGACGCCGACATCAGCGACAGCCCGTCCTCGGCGCCGGGCACGCTGAGATACGGCACGAAGGAGACGCCGGACGCGACGAGCGGGGCGTGGATCTCGTCGGCCACCACCCGCACCCCGTGGGCGCCGGCCAGCCGGGCCACCTCGGTGAGTTCGGCGGCGGTGTGCACGGCGCCGGTCGGGTTGTGCGGGCTGCACAGCAGATACACGGGCCGCCGCGCCGGCCCCGCCAGCCGGCGGAACGTCTCCTCCAGGACCGCGAAGTCGATCCGCCCGTCCTCCCCGAGCGGCGCCTCGACGACTCGGCGCCCCAGGTTCCGTACGAACTGGTAGAACGGCGGATAGACGGGGCTGTTGACGACGACCGGGTCGTCCGGACCGGACACCAGTTTGATCATCTCGACGATGCCCAGCATCACGTCCGGCACGATCGCCGTGCGCTGCGCGTCGATGCCGTCCCAGCCCCACCGGTCACGGGCGAACGCGGCCAGCGCCTCGGCGTACCGCGTGCCGGCCGGGTAGCCGGTGTCGCCGAGCTCCACGGCCTCGGTGACCGCCCGCCGGACGGGCTCCGCCAGCGGCACGTCCATCTCGGCCACCCACAGCGGCAGCACGTCCTCGGGATAGGTCCGCCACTTCATGCTCGTACGGCGCCGCAACTGTTCCAGGGAGAGCTGACACAGGGGGTCGGCACTGCTGCGGGCCTCGGGGTCACGCGTCCTCGTCCTGTCCATGACGGCACGGTAGACGACGTACGGGGGACGGGCCCGGTGCCGGCGCGGGCCGGGCGTCCCTTTCCGGCCGCCCGACCGGGGCCTGCGCGAGACGCCGGCGGCCGGGCAGGAGCAGCGGGGTGGCCAGGGCGAGCAGCCCGGCGGCGGTGAGGGCCGTGCGGGGGCCGGTGGCGTCGGCGAGCAGCCCGGCGAGCGCGGTGAGGACGGCGATCGCCGTCTGCTGGCCGACGGACCACGCGGTGAGGGTGCGGGCGACGAGGTGCCGTGGGGTCTGTTCGAGCCGGTACGCGGCGAGGACGGGGGTGTACAGGCTCATGTGGACGATGATCGCCAGCTCGACGGCGATCACGGTGACGAGCCCGGCGGTGCCGGAGGGCGTGGCGGCGAGGCCGATCAGCCAGACCGCCCGCAGTGTCCCGGCGACGCGCAGGACGCGGCGCCGGCCGTGGCGGGCGACGGTCCGGCGGGCCAGCCGGGAGCCGACGAGTCCGCCGAGGCAGGGCGCGGCGAAGGCGAGGCCGTACTGCCAGGGCGGAAAGCCGAGGTCGCGCAGGAGGAGGATGGCGAGCAGCGGCTCCGTCGCCATGATCAGCCCGGACACGAGCATGTTGTTGATCCACAGCGAGCGCAGCCCGGGCCGGCCGAGCAGATGCCGCAGCCCTGCGGAGATCCCGCCGGCCGTCCCGGCAGAGGTGCGGGGAGCCTGCCCGGCGGGCACGTCCCCGCGGGCGCGTACGGCGGTGAGGCAGAGCGCGGAGAGCAGGTAGCTGAGGGCGTCCGCGAACACGGTCGTCACCGGCCCGAACGCCCCGGCCGCCGCGCCGCCCAGCGGCGGGCCGACCGCGATGGAGCTCCAGTTGGTGGACTCCAGGCGGGCGTTGGCCGCCACCAGGTCCCGCTCGGGCAGGAGGATCTTGAGGAAGGCGCCGCTCGCCGCGCCGGCCGCGATCCTGGCGGCGGCGACCACGGCCGACACGGCGAGCAGCTGGGCGAAGCCCAGCCGGCCGAGCCAGTGGGCGACGGGGATGCTCGCCATGGCCGCGAACCGGCACACGTCCATGCCGATCATCACCGCTCGCTTGCGGTGGCGTTCCACCCACGGCGCGAGCGGCACCGCGACGAGAGCCCCCGCTGCCGGCCCCGCCGCGGACAGCGCTGAGACCTGGGCGGGGCTCGCGTGCACCACCAGTACGGCCGTCAGCGGGAGCGCCCCGAAACCCAGCCCCGAGCCGTAGGCACTGACCGCGTACGCCGCCCACAGCCGCCGGAAGGCCCGCCCCGGAGATCGTCCCGTCACCCGCACTCCGTATCGTCCGCACAACCCGTCGTCGGCGTCGCCGTATCGAAGCAGGGCGGGGAGAGCGGATCAAACAACCGGACGGCCCCCGGGCCACAACCGCGGGTTGTGCCTCTACGCTGCCGGTGTGGATCTCGAGACCGTGCGCACGTTCGTCGCCGTGGCCGAAGCGGGGCAGTTCCAGGAGGCCGCCGACGAGCTGGGTGTCACCCAGCAGGCCGTCTCGAAACGGATCGCCGCCCTGGAACGGGCCCTCGGTGTCCGGCTGTTCACCCGCACGCCGCGCGGCTCGGCGCTGAGCATCGACGGGCAGGCGTTCCTGCCGCACGCGCGTGAGCTGCTGCGGGTCGCCGAGCGTGCGGCGGCCTCGGTGCGGGCCGGGCACCGCCCGCTGCGCGTGGACGTGATCAACTCGCGGGGTGCCGCGACGGGACTGATGCGGGCCTTCCACCGCGACCGTCCCGACATCGACCTGGACGTGGTGATGCTGCTCGACATCGAGGCGGCCGTCGCCGCCGTCCGCTCCGGCACCGTCGACGCGACGTTCCGGGCCGTCGCCGCGCCCGGCCGGCCGCTGCCGCAGGACGTCGAGGCCGTCCGGGTGCTGGACTAGCCGCTGCGGCTGCTGACCGGTCCCGGTCACGCGCTGGCCTCGGCCCGCTCGGTGACCGTTGAGCAGCTCGTCGGGCACCGGATCTGGATGCCGGGGATCGTCCCCGGCTCGGAGTGGGGTGCCTTCTACGACGATCTGGTGGCCGAGTTCGGTCTCACCATCGAGGCGACCGGCCCCAACTTCGGTTCCGACGCGCTGCTGGACACCATCGCGGACACCCCGTCGCTGGCCACGTTCATGGGGGGGCGGACCCGGCTGGTGTGGCCTGCGGGACACGGGCTGCGGCTGATCCCGGTGACCGATCCGACCCCGGTGTATCCGCACGCACTCCTGTGGCGCCGCGGCAATCCGCATCCGGGGCTGGCGGCGCTGCGCGGGCACCTGGCCGCGGCGACGGCCGGGGAGGAGACGGCCGGCACCTGGACGCCGGACTGGGCGATCCCCCGCTGACCGGCCGTACGGCGCGGGTGTGGCCGGTCCTCCTGTTTTCCCGGCCCGGGAGGTCTAGGTTGTGCCGTATGAGCAACCTTGACCGCGCGCCTGTGCCGAGCGTGTGCGGCGGGCGCGGATTCGTCGTCGCCGAGCCCGTACGCGAGCTGCTGAGTCCCCGCCATGTGAAGCTCGGCGAGTCCACGGAGGTGCGCCGGCTGCTGCCGAACCTGGGCCGGCGCATGATCGGCGCCTGGGCGTTCGTCGACCACTACGGGCCCGACGACATCGCCGACGAGCCGGGCATGCAGGTGCCGCCGCACCCGCACATGGGGCTTCAGACGGTCAGCTGGCTCCATGACGGGGAGGTGCTGCACCGCGACTCCACCGGCAGCCTGGCGACCATCCGCCCCAGGGAACTCGGCCTGATGACCTCGGGCCGGGCGATCAGCCACTCCGAGGAGAGCCCCCGCCCGCACGCCCGTTTCCTGCACGGCGCGCAGCTGTGGGTGGCGCTGCCGGACGCCCACCGCCACACCGAACCGAGCTTCGAGCACCACCCCGACCTGCCTCAGGTCACCGCGCCCGGTCTCACGGCGACGGTGATCCTCGGCAGTGTGGACGGCGCCACGTCACCGGGCACCGCGTACACCCCGATCGTCGGCGCCGATCTCGCCCTCGCACACGGCGCGGACGTACGTCTGCCGCTGGAGCCGGACTTCGAGTACGGGGTGCTGTCGATGTCGGGCGAGGTCCATGTGGACGGTGTGCCCGTGCTGCCCGGCTCGATGCTCTACCTCGGCTGTGGCCGCCGCGAACTGCCGCTGCGCGCCGAGTCGGAGGCCAGCCTGATGCTCCTCGGCGGTGAGCCGTTCGAGGAGGAGCTGATCATGTGGTGGAACTTCGTCGGCCGTACGCAGGCGGAGATCGAGCAGGCCCGTGAGGACTGGATGAACGGCACCCGCTTCGGCGAGGTCCACGGCTACGACGGCGCCCCGCTCGCCGCGCCCGAGCTGCCCGCGACCCCGCTGAAGCCGCGCGGCCGGGTGCGCTGACCGGTCCGGCTCCGGGTGTGTCCCGGCAGTGACGGCTGTTCCGTCGCTGCCGGAACGCGGCACTGCGCGCGAGCGCTTGCGGATGTGAGGCTGGGCCTGCCATCGCATCGAGCTGAAAGGCGCGCGCACATGCGTTTCGACGACACCGAGCCGGTCTTCGAGCGGAAGCCGTGGGGCCGGCACACGTACAACCCGCGGAACCCGATCGGCTTCGGCCTGATCGTGACCCACCTGGTGGTCGGCGGCGTCCTGCTGCTGATGCTGCTGTTCGGCGTGGGGCCCTTCGGCTGAGGCGCGGGGACCGGGAGGGCGCCCCCTCCCTTCGGCGGACGGAGCGGGCCCCCTGCGCCACATAGTAGCCATGGCTACAGTAGCCATGTACAGTATCTGTCGTGAGCAGCAAGGGAAACGCAGACGACCCCGGGCCCACCGCCGGCTATCTCGTCTGGCGTCTGTCGACGAAGGTGCGGGTCGCCGTCGACCGCGCCATGGCACCGCTGGGGATCACGCACGCCAAGTACGCGCTCGCGGCCTCGCTGTACGGCCTGCACCGCGGGGGGACGCGGCCCAGCCAGCGGCAGCTGGCCGACCACACGGGGCTGGAGGCGCTGTACGTGTCCAAGCTGGCCCGCGCGCTGGAGGCCGACGGCCTGCTGGAGCGGACCCGCGATCCGGACGACCCGCGAGCCGTCCGGCTCGCGCTCACCGAACGCGGCCGGGAGACCACCCGGCAGGCCATCGAGGTCGTCCAGCGGCTGATGGCCGTATGGCTGGCACCGCTGGGCGGACCCGACAGCGCCCGGACCCGGGAGTTCACCGCCACGCTGGCGACCCTGCTCGACACACCGCTCGGCCTGCCCGCCGAGCCGTCCGAGAACGCCGGCCCGTCCGAACCGCATGCCACCGAGGAGCAGTCATGACCGGCACCGCCCCCTCCCCCGCACAGGACACCGCCCACGACGCCGCGCCGCCCGCCGACGGCCGCGGTCTCGCCCTCGCCCACTACGCCGCCCGCGCCGTCCTGGAGAGCGTGCTGGCCCGCCACGGCCTCACCTTCCCGCAGAACGCCGCGCTCCAGTTCGTCGTCCGGGCCGACGGCACCGCCGGACGCGACGAGATCGCCGCCGCCGTCGCCGGCGCGCTGAAGACCGACGACGCCGAGGCGCACCGGGTCGTCGACACGCTGATCGACGCCGGAATGCTCGACGACGCCGGCCCGGACGGGCTGCGGCTGACCGGGCAGGGGCGCGAGGTGTACGACACGTACAACGCGCGGACCCTGGAGATCTCCGCCCGGATCTGGGCCGGGGTCACCCCGGAGGACCGTGCCGCCGCCGGCCGGGTGCTGGCGCGGGTGACCGCGCAGGCCGAGGCGGAGCTGGCCGCGCTGCGTCAGTGGAATACCCGGCCCGTCCGGCCCGTTGTCGGCCTCGACACGAAGGAGGCCACCGGTGGACATGACGTACTACGGCCACGGGACAGCCGCCGAGCGCTGGGAGCGTGCGCGGTTGTTCTTCGACGCCAAGGACTACACGGCCGCGGCACGTGTCCTGAGCGGGCTGGTCGAGGAGGTGCCGGAGCAGACCGGGCCGCGGCTGCTGCTGGCCCGCGCCTACTACCACTCGGCCCAGCTCGAGCGCGCCGAGGCCGAGCTGCGGGTCATCGTCGAGCGGGACCCGGTGGAGCACTACGCCCGGCTGATGCTGGGCCGCACCCTCCAGCGGCAGGGCCGCGCCGAGGAGGCCGAGCCGCACCTGCGGATCGCCTCCGCCCTCGCCGGGGACTTCGACCGCGTACGAGACGCGTGCGAGACGCGGACGAGACGCGTGTGAAGCGCGACCGGGACGCGCGTGACGTGCGCCTCGGTCGCGACGGGGGGTGCGTGGCATCCTGGCGGGATGGCATCTCCCGCTGATCACGCGCCTTTTGTCGAGCAGGTCGAGCGACTCCTCGCGGTCGGCGGCCCGTTGCCGATCGTCGCGGCCGGCGATCCGGTGCTGCGGCGCGGCACCGTGCCGTACGAGGGGCAGTTGGGCCCCGGCCTGCTGGCACGGTTCGTCGCCGCCCTGCGCACGACGATGCGCGCGGCGCCCGGTGTGGGGCTCGCCGCGCCGCAGGTCGGGGTGGCGCTGAGGATCGCCGTCGTGGAGGATCCGGCGCCCGTGCCGGAGGAGGTCCGGATGGCGCGCGGGCGGGTGCCGGTGCCGTTCCGGGTCCTGGTCAACCCGTCGTACGAGCCGGCCGGCCCGGACCGCGCGGCGTTCTTCGAGGGCTGCCTGAGCGTGCCGGGCTGGCAGGCGGTCGTGGCCCGGCACGCCGCGGTGCGGCTGCGCGGTGAGGACGAGCACGGCCGGCCGCTCGACGAGGTCGTCACCGGCTGGCCCGCGCGGATCGTGCAGCACGAGACCGACCATCTCGACGGCATGCTGTACGTCGACCGGGCCGAGCCGCGCTCGCTGTCCTCCAACGACGCGGTGGTCGAGCGCTGGCATCAGCCGACGCCCGACCTCGCGGCCCGCGAGCTGGGCTTCGGCCTCCCGGGCCGGCCCTCGGGCGGGCCTCAGCCCCGGTAGGCCTCCAGCAGCCGCAGCCACACCTCGCTGATCGTCGGATAGGCCGGTACCGCGTGCCACAGCCGGCCCACCGGCACCTGACCGGCGACGGCGATCGTCGCGGAGTGGATCAGCTCGCCGACGCCGGGGCCGACGAGGGTCACCCCGCGCAGGATCTCCTCCTCCACGTCCACGACCATCCGCGCCCGCCCCTTGTACCCGGCCGCGTACAGGCCGGCGCCCGCGACCGAGGTCAGGTCGACGTCGACGGCGCGCACCCGGTACCCGGCCCGCTCCGCCTCGGCCAGCGACAGGCCCACGGCGGCGGCCTCCGGGTCGGTGAAGACGACCTGCGGTACGGCGTGCCGGTCGGCGGTCGCGGAGTGCGCGCCCCACGGCACGGCCTCGGTGAGCGGGTCCCCGGCGGCGCGGGCCGCGATGGCGGCGCCGGCGATACGGGCCTGGTACTTGCCCTGGTGGGTGAGGAGGGCACGGTGGTTGACGTCACCGACCGCGTACAGCCAGTCGGTGCCGGTGACACGCAGACTGTCGTCTGTCTCCAGCCAGGAGCCGGGTTCCAGGCCGACGGTGTCCAGGCCGATGTCGTCGGTGCGCGGGGCGCGGCCGGTGGCGAAGAGGATCTCGTCGGCCTCGATGCGGTCGCCGCGGTCGGTGACGACGGTGAGGACGCCGTCGGCGCGGCTGACGGAGGTGACGGAGGTGCCGGTGCGGATGTCGGCGCCGGCCTCGGCGAGCGACTCGGCGACGAGTTCGCCCGCGAACGGCTCCATCCGGCTCAGCAGGCCCTTGCCGCGTACCAGGACGGTGACCCGAGAGCCGAGGGCCTGCCAGACGGTGGCCATCTCCGTGGCCACGACCCCGCCGCCGACGACGACCAGCCGGCCCGGAACGTGCTGGGCGCTGGTGGCCTCGCGGCTGGTCCAGGGCCGTACGTCGGCGAGCCCCGGCAGGTCGGGCAGCCGGGCGCGGCTGCCGGTGCAGACGGCCACCGCGTGCCGGGCGGTGAGCACGTGCCGCACACCGTCCGCGCCCGTCACGGTCACGGTGCGCGGGCCGGTGAGGCGGCCGTGGCCGCGGTAGAGGTCGGCGCCGGTGCTCTCCAGCCAGCCGGCCTGTCCGTCGTCCTGCCAGTGGGAGGTCTCGGCGTTGCGGCGGGCGAGGACCGCGGCAGCGTCGAGGGGGCCCTGCACCGCGTGGGCGATGCCGGGCACGCGGCGGGCGTCGGCGCGGGCGATGACCGGCCGGAGCAGGGCCTTGCTGGGCATGCACGCCCAGTAGGAGCACTCGCCGCCGACGAGTTCGCTCTCCACGACCGCGGTGGACAGGCCGGCAGCACGGGTGCGGTCGGCGACGTTCTCCCCCACCGGGCCGGCCCCGAGCACCACGACGTCGTATGTGCTGGTTTCCGTTTCCGTCATGAGGTCAGTCTTCCGGGTGGTGTGCGCGGCGGCCACACGGGTAGGCACGCCGGACACCCGCGGCAGGCACGGGACGAACGGAATAGGCGGTGGTCCGGTCGTGTTGTGCGGAGGGCGTCACCCCCGACACCAGGAATGAGGGATGCACACGATGAGCACCGTGGAGCTCACCAAGGAGAACTTCGACCAGACGGTCACGGAGAACGACTTCGTCCTGATCGACTTCTGGGCGTCCTGGTGCGGGCCGTGCCGTCAGTTCGCGCCGGTCTACGAGAAGGCCGCCGAGGACAACCCCGACCTGGTGTTCGGGAAGGTGGACACGGAGGCGCAGCCGGAGCTGGCCGCCGCGTTCGGCATCCAGTCGATCCCCACGCTGATGATCGTGCGGGACCAGGTCGCGATCTTCGCCCAGCCGGGCGCGCTGCCGGAGGCGGCGCTGGCCGACGTCATCGGCCAGGCCCGCAAACTGGACATGGACGCGGTCCGCAAGTCCATCGCCGAGCAGCAGGCCCAGCAGGGGCAGGGCGAGGGCCGGTAGTTCCGCCCTCGTCGGATTCCCGCTCGGTGGGCCCGCGTCCGGTACGGCACCGGACGCGGGCCCTTGGCGTGTTCCGGTCGTTGCCGCCGGGCGGTGGCGCCGGACGCTGCCAGACTGCCGGTGGACCCGATCACCGACGGAAAGGCATCCCGCCCATGGCCGCTTCCGAACCGACCGCCGAGCAGCTTTCCGCCCTCGTCGAGGCCATGCCGTTCGCGGCGTCGCTCGGCGTCGAACTGCACGAGGCGTCCGCCGGCCTGGTCACCGGCAGTCTGCCGTGGTCGCCCGAGGCCTGCACGGTCGGCGGTGTCCTGCACGGCGGGGCGCTGATGGCGCTGGCCGACTCGGTCGGCGCGGTGTGCGCCTTCCTCAATCTGCCGCCGGGGGCGGGCACGTCCACGGTGGAGTCCAAGACGAACTTCCTGCGGCCGGTGTCGGGCGGGCGGGTGCACGCGGCGTCCCGGCCCGTGCACATCGGCGGCACGCTGATCGTCGTACAGACGGAGCTGCGGGACGACCAGGAGCGGCTGGTGGGGCTGACCACGCAGACGCAGATCGTGCGGGGCGGCAGGCCGAAGGACGGCGCGTCCTGAGCGCTCAGGTCGACTCGCGGCGTACGACACGGGCGCCGAGCACCCGGTGGGTCTCGGGCGCGGCGCCCGGGTTGCGGACGGCTCGGTCGACGAGGGCGGCGAGGTCCGCGCCGGAGGGCAGTTCGACGCGGACGGTGCTCAGACGGGGCCGCAGCAGCCGGCCCAGCATCAGATCGTCGGCGCCGATGACGGCGGTGTCCTCGGGTATGCGCACCCCGGTGTCCTGGAGGGCTCGCATCAGCAGCATCGCGTACTCGTCGTCGTACGTGAACACCGCGTCGAGGCCGAGGCCGGTCCAGCGGGCGGCGAGCCGGGCGGCGTCCTCCTCGGTCCAGGCGAGGGGCAGCTCGGTGATCTCGGCGCCGGTGCCGCGCAGCGCGTCGCGGGCGCCGTCGAGGCGGGGCCGGGAGAAGGTCTCCAGGGCGGGGTCCCGCGGTACGACGACGCCGATACGGCGTCTGCCGCGGGCGTACAGGTGCGCGGCGGCGGCGTGGCCGACGGCGGCCTGGTCCATGAGCAGGGCGTGGGCGCCGTCGACGCAGGCGGGGCCGAGGGTGACCACGGCGCGGGCGCCGGACCGTCGGAGGAGGCTGACGCCCTGCGGGCCGAGTTCCGTGCCGGGCACGAGGACGGCGACGGGGCGCAGCTCGGCCCAGGCGCGGGCGGCCTCGTCGCCCCGGGCGGCGGTGGTGCCGTACTGGACGACGGTGTAGTCGAGCCGGCCGAGGGCCCATTGGAGTTCGCTGACGAACCGGCCGTAGAGCGGGCCGAGGGGTGCGGCCGGGGAGGGCATGAGGACCATACGGCTGTGTCCGGCGCGCAGGCTGCGGGCGGCGGCGTGGGGGACGTAGCCGAGTTCGCGTGCGGCGTCGAGGACGCGGCGGCGGGTGGGTTCGCTGATCCTGACGGTGCTGGTGTTGTTCAGGACGTAGGAGACGGTGGCGCGGGAGACGCCGGCGAGGCGCGCGACGTCGGCGCTCGTGGGCACGGAGCGGGGTCCGGGCGACGCGGAGGGGGGCGTGTTCGGTATCTGCACCATGACACTCCGCATCCTGGCAGAAGCGGCGAGCGGCATTCCGGGCAGTACGGACAGCAAGCGCGCTCCGGCCGCACGGGATTTTCACATCGGTGTTCCCTCGGCGCGCCGGTGAGGACGCGGCTGTGACGGCCGCCCGGGTGCGGCGCGGGTCAGGTGGCGGCGCTGCCGGGGTGGGGCGCGGGCGTGTGGTGGCCCTGACAGGACGTCACGCGGGCGACGAGGTCGCTCCAGTGGGCCTCCAGACGCTCGACGGGCATCCGGCACTGGCGGACCAGATGGTGGACGAGGGCCGGGCTGAGCTGGGCCATCAGGGTGTGGGCGAGGAGTTCGCTGTCGGCGTGCGGGACGGCCTGGCGCAGCAGCAGGGCGACGTGGCCGTGCAGGACGCGTCGGGCGGGGACGGTGAAGCGGCGGTCCGGGGCGGCTTCGGCGGCCAGCTGGAGGTCCAGTTCGTCGACCGTGCGGCGCAGCAGGGCGTGGCCGAAGGCGCGCAGTCGCTCCGCCGGGGGTGCGCCGGGGCCGAGCGGGGGCGGGCCGCTGAGGAACGCGGCCTGGAACTTGCGTTCCGAGTGGTCGAGCAGGGCCGTGAGCAGTCCGGTGCGGTCGCCGAAGCGGCGGAAGACCGTGCCCTTGCCGACCTGTGCCGCGGCGGCCACCGCTTCCATGGTCACGCCGTCCGCGCCGTGCTCGGCGATCAGCCGGGCCGCCGCGTCCAGGAGTTTGGCCCGGTTGCGGGCCGCGTCGGCGCGCAGGCAGGACTCGTCGCCGGAGGCGCCGAGTTGCAGCAGATCGAGTCCGGGGGCGCGCTCGTCGTGCGGTGGGAGCGGCGGCAGGGCGGTGGACATGAAATCAGCGTAAAGCATCAGGAAGAAAACTGGACCGCGGTCCGGTTAGGATGTTAGAAATTAAACGGACCTCGGTCCGGATCGTTAACGCACTGTTTCAGCCCCCTTGGGAGTACCCCCATGTCTGTTCGCATCCTCGCCCTCGTCGGCAGCGTCCGTGCCGGTTCCACCAACCGCCAGCTCGCCGAGGCGGCCGTGAAGCTGGCTCCCGAAGGCGCCGAGGTCGTGCTCTACGAGGGCCTGGCCCAGCTGCCCTTCTACAACGAGGACGTCGACGTCGAGGGCAGCGTGCCCGCCGAGGCCCTCCGGCTCCGCGAGGCCGCGCAGGGCGCCGACGCCTTCCTGCTCTTCTCCCCCGAGTACAACGGCAGCATCCCGGCCGTGCTGAAGAACGCCATCGACTGGCTGTCCCGCCCGTACGGCGCCGGCGCCTTCGGCGGCAAGCCGGTCGCCGTGGTCGGCACCGCGCTCGGCCAGTACGGCGGTGTGTGGGCGCAGGACGAGGCCCGCAAGGCCGTCGGCATCGCCGGCGGCAAGGTGCTGGAGGACGTGAAGCTGTCCATCCCGGGCTCCCTGAACCGCTTCGCCGAGACCCACCCGGTCGACGACGCCGAGGTCGCCGGGCAGCTGACCGAGGTCGTCACCCGGCTGCACGGCCACGCCGCGCAGGGCGTCGCCGCCTGACCGGCACGGACACCGAAGGGGCCGGAGCGCATCACGCTCCGGCCCCTTCGGGCTGTCGGCACGATCTCTAGCGCGCGCTCATCCGCAGGGCGCCGTCCATGCGGATCGTCTCGCCGTTGAGATAGTCGTGCTCGGCGATCATGGTGACGAGGCGGGCGTACTCCTCCGGGCGGGCCAGACGCTGCGGGAACGGCACGCTGGCACCGAGGCCGGCCCGGACCTCTTCGCTGAAGCCCGCCATCATCGGCGTGTCGACGATGCCGGGGGCGATGGTGACGACGCGGATGCCGTGCTGGGCGAGGTCGCGGGCGGCGGTGATGGTCATGCCGGCGACACCGGCCTTGGAGGCGGCGTAGGCGATCTGGCCGATCTGGCCCTCGTACGCGGCGATGGACGCCGTGTTGACGACGAGGCCGCGCCTGCCCTCGGCGTCCGGCTCCTGCTCGATCATGGCGGCGGCGGCGAGCCGCAGGACGTTGAAGGTGCCGACCAGGTTGACGTCGACGACCGTGCGGAACAGGTCCAGGTCGTGCGGGCCGCGGCGGCCGACGACGCGGGCGGACGGGGCGATGCCGGCGCAGTTGACGGCGAGCCGCAGCGGGGCGCCGTCGGCCTCGATCCGGGCGAGGGCCTCCTGGACGGGCTCCTCACGGGTGACGTCGGCGGGCAGCAGTGTGACGCCCTCGGGGCCGGGTCCGGCCTGCTCGACGGCCTTGTCCAGGTCGAGGCCGTAGACGGTGGCGCCACGGGCGGCGAGGGCGGCGGCGGTCGCCGCGCCGAGCCCGGAGGCGGCGCCGGTGACCAGGGCGGCGGATCCTGCGATGTCCATGAAGGGTGAACTCCTCGGCGGGTGGTACGTGGGGTCCGGTCGGCGGATGCGGTCGGCGCGGGCGCGTCAGGCGGCCAGGCCGCGGCTGATGACCAGCCGCTGGATCTGGTTCGTGCCCTCGAATATCTGCATGATCTTGGCTTCCCGCATATAGCGCTCGACGGGGAAGTCACGGGTGTAGCCGTACCCGCCGAGCACCTGCACGGCGTCGGTGGTCACCTTCATGGCCGTGTCCGTGCAGATCAGCTTGGCCACGCTGGCCTGCCGGCTGAAGGGCCGGCCGCGGTCGCGGCGGCGGGCCGCGTCAAGGTAGGTGGCGCGGGCGGAGTCCACGGCGGCGGCCATGTCGGCCAGCAGGAAGCCGAGGCCCTGGTGGTCGATGATCCGCCGGCCGAACGTGGTGCGCTCGTTGGCGTAGGCGACCGCGGTGTCGAGGGCCGCCTGGGCGAGGCCGGTGGCGCAGGCGGCGATGCCGAGCCGGCCGCAGTCCAGCGCGCTGAACGCGATCTGCAGGCCCTGCCCCTCGGCGCCGATGAGCCGGTCGGCTTCGAGGACGGCGCCGTCCCAGTAGGCGGCGGTCGTGGGAATGGCGTGCAGGCCCATCTTGCGTTCGGGGGCACCGAAGGCGAGGCCGTCGGCGGTGCCGGGCGCGAGGAAGCAGGACACGCCGCGATTGCCGGGGGCGGTGCGGGCGAACAGGGCGTAGAAGTCGGCCTTGCCGCCGTGGGTGATCCACGCCTTGGTGCCGGTGACGCGGTAGCCCCCGTCGACGGGTTCGGCCTTGCAGGCGAGGGAGGCGGCGTCGGAGCCGGCCTGGGGTTCGGACAGGCTGTAGCCGCCGATCTGCTCGCCGGCGAGCATGGCCGGCAGCCAGCGCTCCTTCTGCTCGGCGGTGCCGAACGCGTTCAGCGGGTGGCAGGCGAGGGTGTGCACGCTGGTGGCGACCGCGACGGCGGCCCAGCGTGTGGCCAGTTCCTCCAGCACCTGGAGGTAGACCTCGTACGGCTGGCCCCCGCCGCCGTACTCCTCCGGGTAGACCAGGCCGAGCAGTCCGGCGCGGCCGAGGGTGGCGAAGAGGCCTTCCGGATAGGTTTCCGCGTTCTCGTGCTCCTCGACGCGGGGGGCGAGTTCCTTGTCGGCGATCTCCCGGGTGAGGGCGATCAGATCCGCGGCCTCCGGGGTGGGGAGCAGGCGGTCGACGTCCACGGCGACTCCAAGCGGTACACGTACCCAAACGGTACTGAGTGAGGTACGGCAGTACCGTTCAGCGTAGCGCAAACCGGCGGGTTGGAATACTGGCGGAGTGATCGAGACGACGTCGGACACCGAGAGCCCCAAGCACACCGGCCGGGGCGCCAAGCGCCGCTCGGAGCTGTTCGAGGAGCTGACGGATCTGCTGGTGGCCGAGGGGTTCGCCCATCTCACGCTGGACGATCTGGCCGCCCGGCTGCACTGCTCCAAGCGCACGCTGTACGGGCTCGCCGGCAGCAAGGAACAGCTGGTGCGGGCGGCGGTCGTGCAGTTCTTCCGGCGGGCCACGGAGCGCGTGGAGGCGGCCCTGGCCGCGGAGACCGAGCCCGCGCGCCGGCTCGCCGCCTATCTGCGGGCGGTCTCGGCGGAGCTGGCGCCCGCGTCGGCGCGGTTCTTCGACGACCTGGCGGCGTTCGAGCCGGCGGCCGAGGTCTACGACCGCAACACCCGGGCGGCGGCCCGCCGGGTGCAGCAGCTCATCGAGGAGGGCACGGCGGCGGGCGCCTTCCGCGAGGTGCACGTGGCGTTCGCCGCCGACGTGATCACATCGGTGATGGTGCGCATCCAGCGCCGCCAGGTCGCGGCGGCCACCGGCCTGACCGACGCCCAGGCCTACGCCAACCTCAGCGAACTGCTGCTGCACGGGCTGACGAACTGACCGGACCGCTGCTCGGCGCGCCCGCCGGCGCGGCGTCGCCGCGGTGCGCGCTCGCGCCGCTGATCGCGATGCCGGCCCTGGCCCGGCTGGGTCTGCGCCCGCCGCGGGAGCCCGCCGTGCGGCCGTCGCCGGCGGCGGGCCGGGCGGCGGCTACTGGGCGGTGAGTTCGTCCAGGAGGTCGGCGGACGGCACGAAGAAGAGGGTGCCGGTGAACGGGCGGGAGAAGTCCAGGAGGGGGTCGGGGCCCTGCTCGGCGGTGCCGAGGAACATCTTGCGGAGCAGTGTCTCGGGGACCTCGGGGTCACGGGCGTACACGATGAAGTACGTGCCGAACTCGCCGTGTCCGGGGCGGCCGAAGGGCATCGCGCCGCGCACGACGCGCAGCTCGGTGCCGTCGGCCGCGGTGAGGGTGTTGACGTCGACGTGGGAGCCGGGGACGCCGAGTTCGATGTTGGTCAGCTTGGTGCGGCCGACGACGCGTTCCTGCGCCTCGACGGTCAGTTTCTCCCAGGCGTCCACGTCGTGCAGGTACTTCTGCGCGAGCGCGTAGCTTCCGCCGCGGAAGCGGGGGTCCTCGTCGCCGATCAGGGCCGCGTGTGCGGCGGCGGACCCGACCGGGTTCTCGGTGCCGTCGACGAAGCCGAGCAGGTTGCGGGAGTCGTAGTAGGCGAAGGCCTGCGTCTCGTCCTGGACGGCCGCGCCGTCGCCGAGCCTCCTGCCGATCTCCGCGGCCAGCGCGAAACACAGGTCGGGCCGGGGCGCCCGGATGTGGAAGAGCAGGTCGCCGGGGGTGGAGGGGGCGCGGTGCTGGGGTCCGGACAGTTCCGGGAAGGGGTGCAGGGCGGCGGGGCGGGGCGGCCCGAACAGCCGGTCCCAGGCGGCGGAGCCGATCCCGGCCACGCACGACAGCTCGCCGTCGCGCTGCCCGAAGCTCACCGCCCGTACCAGTGCGGGCAGTTCCCCGAGGAGGGCGCGGGCCGCCGGCTCCCCGCCGGGTTCGACGGTGACCACCAGGAAGACGGCCGCCGCGGCGGGCCCGTCCAGCACCGCCTGGGGCCGTACCTCGCTCGCACCGGTCGGCGACGACATCACGGGCGTCCCCCCTTCGTCGGCGGGGAGCACGCCCGCTCCCCGGGTTGCGGTCGTCGAGCGGCGGAACCGCGCGCGGCGAGGGGACCGCGCCGGGCCGCCGTACGGGGCGGGGTGCCGCAGCGGTCGCCGCGGCCGTCCGCCCGGGACACGATGCCCGGGCCGGGCGGCGGCGATACCTGTGAACTCCCTCGAAAGGGGCCACACTTGGGGAACGGCGGCGGGAATGCGTCAGTCGCCGGGGGCGGTGTCCGCCCGCTACGACGGCCGGGGACACGGCGACGACCGGGCCCACGGGAGGACGGCCGTCGGGGCGCGAACCGACGGCCGCACGACAGCGCGGACCGGTACGACCCTCGCAGCCGTACCGGTCCGCCGGCGCACGCGTCAGGCCTTGCGGCCCACCCCTCCGAACATGGCGACCTCGGGCGGCAGTTCGCCGTCGGTGTCGGGGCGCCAGTGGTTGCAGGACAGGACGCCCGGCTCCAGCAGTTCCAGGCCGTCGAAGAAGCGGGCGACCGCCTCGGGGGTGCGCTGGGTCAGCTTCGGCGTGCCGTGCTCGTTCCAGAAGGCGACGGCCGCGTCCACGTCGGGCATGTCCGGGCGGGTGATGGTGTGGGACAGCACGAGATGGCTGCCGGAGGGCAGCGCGTCCATGAGCCGGCGCACGATGCCGTACGCCTCCTCGTCGTCCTCGACGAAGATGACCACGCCGAGCAGCATCAGCGCGATCGGCTTGCTGAAGTCCAGGGTGCGGCGGGCGTGTTCGAGGATGGTGTCGACGTTGCGCAGGTCCTCGTCGAGATAGTCGGTACGGCCCTCGGGGGTGCTGGTGAGCAGCGCCTCGGCGTGAGCGAGGACGATCGGGTCGTTGTCGACGTAGACGATCCGGGACTCGGGGGCGTGACGCTGGGCGACCTCGTGGGTGTTGTCGGCGGTGGGCAGGCCGGTGCCGATGTCGAGGAACTGCCGTATGCCGGCCTCGGTGACGAGGTGGCGCACGGCGCGGCCGAGGAACCGGCGGTCGGCCTGGGCGTAGTCGCCGATGCCCGGGTGCAGCTTGCGGATCTGGTCGCCGGCCTGCTGGTCGACTTCGTAGTGGTCCTTGCCGCCAAGCCAGTAGTTCCAGATCCGGGCGGTGTGCGGCTGGTCGGTCTTGATCCGCTGGTGCAGCTCGCTCGCGGAGGGGGACTCGGTCACGCGATGACTCCAGTTCAGGCCGAGGCTGTCTCTCGAAAGGCAACCTAGCGGCAGGAGTTGAGTTCCGCGAGCGGCCGGAGAGAGGTGAGGCGGCGGTGGGCAGGGGCGGGCGGTCGGACCCCTTCCGGCGTCCGGATTCCGGACGCTCGGGTCACTCCACGCGATCAGACCGTCACCCTTGATCACCGGATGCGCGCACGGGCCCCCCGAGGCGCGGCACACGTCGGCCGGACGGCGGGCATCGCGCCGCCCCACCCCCTGGAAACATACCCTGGGGGGGTATAGTGTTTGTATGGTCGGCAGAGCCGGGAGACCGGCCGGCCGCCGGCCGACCCACGCACCGGAGAACAGAGGGAAGAAGTCATGACCGACCAGACGAGCACCGGATCCTGCTGCGGAGGCACCTGCGGCGGCGGCACCGCCACCGACGTGCAGCCCCTGGGCGTCACCACCGTCTACAAGGTGTCCGGGATGACCTGCGGCCACTGCGAGGGTGCCGTGTCCGAGGAGATCTCGGCCCTGGGCGGCGTCACCGCGGTCACGGCCGTCGCGGCCACCGGCGAGGTCACCGTCACCTCCACCGCCCCGCTCGACGAGGAGGCCGTGCGCGCCGCCGTCGACGAGGCCGGCTACGAGCTGGTCGGCCGGGCCTGACCGCGAAGGCCTCCCCACTGGGCCTCCTCCGCGCTCCCGCCGGGGCCGGTTCCGGGGACCGGTTCCCGGAACCGTGACCCGCGGCCCCGCAGAAGGCCCCCGGACCGGGCCGCAGGCCCGCACCGTCCCTCCGCGCCCGGACGTGCCGCTCCGCTGATACGGACGCCGTACGTCCCGGCCCACCCCAGGAGTCATCCACATGACCAGCACGGCACCCGAGCGGACACCGCCCGGCACCGCACCGGCACCGCTCTCCGCGGTGGAGCTGACCATCGGCGGCATGACCTGCGCGTCCTGCGCGGCCCGCGTCGAGAAGAAGCTCAACCGCATGGAGGGCGTCACCGCGACCGTCAACTTCGCGACGGAGAAGGCGAAGATCAGCTACCCGCCCGGTGTCGAGGTCGCCGACCTCATCGCCACCGTCGTCAGGCTGCCTCTTATACACATCCTCCGAGCCCACGAGACTACACTG
>NZ_JALLGL010000105.1 GCF_023072675.1 Streptomyces sp. XM83C | reverse complement strand
CCGCGTCGCGCGGGGCACGCAGCGCGGTGTGCAGCACCGCCCGGTCCTCCGTGAGGTTGATCCGCTCCCCGCGGAACATCGCGTCGCGCAGCCCGAACACATCGGTGGCGGCGGCCAGTTCCCGCAGGAGTTCCAGCGTCTCGTCGGTGATCAGCTGCTTGGAGTAGTCGATGCGCAGGTCGCCGACGGTGACGACATAGCGCTGGGCGCGGCCCGGGTCGGCCTCGAACAGGTCGCGCAGATGTGCCTGCCACGCGGCGCGGTGGTCGGCCAGCGCCGCCCACTCGGGGCGCTGTGTGAGCTGCGGGTTGCCGTTCATCTCAGACGTTCTCCTTGACCTCGCCGCCGCGCAGGGCGATGGCGTACATCTCGTCGGCGTCGAGGCGCCGCAGTTCCTCGGCGATGAGTTCGGACATGGCGCGGACCTTCAGCGCCAGCCGGCGGGACGGCTGCCCCGGCAGGGACAGCGTCGCCAGCGGGCCCTCCGGACGGTCGATGACGATCTCGCCGTCCGCGGTGCCCAGCCGTACGGCGGTGACGACCGGGCCGGCGGTGACGACCCGTTCCACCTTCACGTGCAGCCGGGCCTCCAGCCAGCGGGCCAGCAGCTCGGCCGCCGGGTTCTCGGCCTCCGCCTCCACCGCCGCGGACGTCACCTCGGTGCGCGCCTGGTCCAGCGCGGCTGCCAGCATCGACCGCCACGGCGTGAGCCGCGTCCACGCCAGATCGGTGTCGCCCGGCGCGTAGGTGCGGACCCGGGCCTCCAGCGCCTCCAGCGGGTTCTCCACCGCGTACAGGTCGGTGATCCGGCGCTGCGCCAGCGCGCCCAGCGGATCCCGCGAGGGGTTCTCCGGCGCGTCCACCGGCCACCACACCACCACCGGGGCGTCCGGCAGCAGCAGCGGCAGCACCACCGAGTCGGCGTGGTCGGACACCTCGCCGTAGGTGCGCAGCACGACGGTCTCGCCGGTGCCGGAGTCGGCGCCGACGCGGATCTCGGCGTCCAGCTTGGACTGGGTGCGGTCGCGGGGGGTGCGCGCGTGCCGCTTGATGACGACGAGAGTGCGGGCGGGATGCTCGTGGGAGGCCTCCTCCGCCGCCTTGATCGCGTCGTAGGCGTTCTCCTCGTCCGTGACGATCACCATCGTCAGGACCATGCCCACGGCCGGGGTGCCGATCGCCCGGCGGCCCTGCACCAGCGCCTTGTTGATCTTGCTTGCCGTGGTGTCGGTCAGGTCGATCTTCATGGCCTGCGCCAGCTCCGTCCGTCTCGTGCGAGCATCTCGTCCGCTTCCCTGGGTCCCCAGCTCCCCGACGGGTACGTGGCCGGCCTGCCGTGGGTGGCCCAGTACTCCTCGATCGGGTCGAGGATCTTCCAGGACTCTTCCACCTCCTCGGTGCGCGGGAACAGGTTCGCGTCACCGAGCAGCACGTCCAGGATGAGCCGCTCGTACGCCTCCGGGCTGGACTCCGTGAACGACTCGCCGTAGGCGAAATCCATCGTCACGTCCCGGATCTCCATCGAGGTGCCCGGCACCTTCGAACCGAACCGGACGGTCATGCCCTCGTCCGGCTGCACCCGGATCACGACCGCGTTCTGGCCCAGCTCCTCCGTCGCCGTCGTGTCGAACGGCGAGTGCGGGGCCCGCTGGAAGACGACCGCGATCTCGGTGACGCGGCGGCCCAGCCGTTTGCCGGTGCGCAGATAGAACGGGACGCCCGCCCAGCGGCGGTTGTCGATGCCCAGCTTGATCGCCGCATAGGTGTCAGTGGTGGAGTTCGGGTCGATGCCGTCCTCCTCCAGATAGCCGCGCACCCTCGCGCCGCCCTGCCACGCCGGGCCGTACTGGCCGCGCACCGTGTGCAGGCCGAGGTCCTCGGGCAGCTTCACCGACCGCAGCACCTTCAGCTTCTCGGTGAGCAGCGACTCCGCGTCGAACGCGATCGGCTCCTCCATCGCGGTCAGCGCCAGCAGCTGGAGCAGATGGTTCTGGATGACGTCACGGGCCGAGCCGATGCCGTCGTAGTAGCCGGCCCGGCCGCCGATGCCGATGTCCTCGGCCATCGTGATCTGCACATGGTCGACGTACGACCGGTTCCAGACCGGCTCGAACATCTGGTTCGCGAACCGCAGCGCCAGAATGTTCTGCACGGTCTCCTTGCCGAGATAGTGGTCGATCCGGAACACCTGCTCCGGTTCGAACACCTCGTGCACGATCGCGTTCAGCTCCCGCGCGCTCGCCAGATCGTGACCGAACGGCTTCTCGATGACGGCGCGCCGCCAGCCGCCCTCCGGGGCGTCCGCCAGGCCGTGCTTCTTCAGCTGCTGCACGACCTTCGGGAAGAACTTCGGCGGCACCGACAGATAGAACGCGTGGTTGCCGCTGGTGCCGCGCGCCCGGTCCAGCTCCTCCACGGTGGCGCGCAGCGCGTCGAACGCACTGTCGTCGTCGAAGTCGCCGGGGATGAACCGCATGCCCTCCGACAGCTGCT
Organism: Streptomyces sp. XM83C; assembly: GCF_023072675.1. Lineage (GTDB taxonomy): Bacteria > Actinomycetota > Actinomycetes > Streptomycetales > Streptomycetaceae > Streptomyces > Streptomyces thermocoprophilus. The sequence goes on along the minus strand of NZ_JALLGL010000105.1, from coordinate 17,100 downwards.
GCCAGACCTCCTCACGGAACGGGGTCCGCGAGTGCTCCTTCACCGCGTCGTGCACGACCTGCGCGAAATCCTGGTCCTCCCAGTCACGCCGGGCGAACCCGACCAGCGAGAAGCCCGGCGGCAGCAGACCCCGGTTGGCCAGGTCGTACACGGCCGGCATCAGCTTCTTGCGGGACAGGTCACCGGTCACCCCGAAGATCACCAGACCCGACGGCCCGGCGATCCGCGGCAGCCGGCGGTCGCGAGGGTCGCGCAGAGGGTTCCCCCAGCCGGCGGCCGGAGCCGTCACCTCCATGAGCGGGCTCGCGGTCATTCCGCTGCCACCTCCTTGCCGTCCAGAGCCTTGGCGACGGCATCCAGCAGCTCCTGCCAGGCCGTCTCGAACTTCCGTACGCCCTCGTCCTCCAGCAGGCCCACGACCTCGTCGTACGCGATGCCCAGCCGCTCCACGGCCGCCAGATCGGCGCGGGCCTGCGCACTGCCGCCGGTGACGGTGTCGCCGGTGATCTCGCCGTGGTCGGCGACGGCCCTCAGCGTCGCCTCCGGCATCGTGTTGACCGTGCCGGGGGCGACCAGCTCCTCCACATACAGGGTGTCCTTGTACGCCGGATCCTTCACGCCGGTCGACGCCCACAGCGGACGCTGCCGGTGCGCGCCCGTCCCGGCCAGTGCGAGCCAGCGCGGCCCGGAGAACACCTCCTCGTACGCCTCGTAGGCCAGGCGCGCGTTGGCGAGCGCGGCGCGGCCCTTCAGCGCGAGGGCCTCCTCGGTGCCGAGGACGGTCAGCCGTTTGTCGATCTCGCTGTCGACGCGGGAGACGAAGAACGACGCCACCGAGCGGAGCGCCGACAGGTCCAGCCCTTGGGCGGCGGCCTGCTCCAGACCGGCCAGATACGCGTCCATGACCTGCCGGTAGCGCTCCAGCGAGAAGATCAGCGTGACGTTCACGCTGATGCCCTCCGCGAGGACCGCCGTGATCGCCGGCACACCGGCCTCCGTCGCCGGGATCTTGATCATCACGTTGGGCCGGTCGACCAGCCACGCCAGCTGCCTCGCCTCGGCGACCGTCGCCCGCGTGTCGTGCGCCAGACGCGGGTCCACCTCGATGGACACCCACCCGTCCCGGCCGCCGGTCGCCTCGTGCACCGGCCGCAGCACGTCCGCGGCCTCCCGCACATCGGCGGTCGTCATCATCCGTACCGCCTCGTCGACGGTGACACCCCGCACGGCAAGGTCGGCGAGCTGCTCCTGATAGCCCTCGCCGGAGCCGATCGCGGCCTGGAAGATCGACGGGTTGGTGGTGACACCGACGACGCCGCCCGCCTCCACCAGCGCGGCGAGGTTCCCCGAGGAGAGCCGCTTGCGCGACAGGTCGTCCAGCCAGATCGACACGCCCTCTTCGGACAGCCGCTCGATCGCTCCCGCCGTGGCGGTTGCTTCGGTCACAGTGATCATCTTCTTTCCGGCGATCGGATCAGGCACGCGCGGCCAGCGCTTCGCGGGCCGCGGCGGCGACGTTCTCGGGGGTGAAGCCGTACTCGGCGAACAGGGTCTCGGCGTCGGCGGACGCACCGAAGTGCTCCAGGGAGACGATCCGCCCGGCGTCACCGACGTACTTGTGCCAGGTCAGGCCGATACCGGCCTCGACCGCGACACGGGCGCGCACGGACGGCGGCAGGACGCTCTCCCGGTAGGCCTCGGGCTGCTCCTCGAACCACTCCACGGACGGCATCGACACCACACGCGTGCCGATGCCCTCGGCCTCCAGCAGCTCACGCGCCGCGACCGCGAGCCGCACCTCCGAGCCGGTCGCGATGACGATCACCTCCGGGGTCTCCGTCGAGGACTCGCGCAGGACGTACCCGCCCTTGGCCGCGTCCGGATTAGGCGCGTACACCGGCACGCCCTGGCGGGTGAGCGCGAGCCCGTGCGGGGCCGGACGGGTGGCGTGCCTCTTCAGGATCTCGGCCCAGACCGCGGCGGTCTCGTTGGCATCGGCCGGCCGGACGACGTTCAGGCCCGGAATCGCCCGCAGCGACGCCAGATGTTCCACCGGCTGATGGGTGGGCCCGTCCTCGCCCAGACCGATCGAGTCGTGCGTCCACACATAGGTGACGGGCAGCTGCATCAGCGCCGACATGCGCACCGCGTTGCGCATGTAGTCGGAGAACACCAGGAACGTGCCGCCGTACACGCGCGTGTTGCCGTGCAGGGCGATGCCGTTCATCTCCGCGGCCATGGAGAACTCACGGATGCCGAAGTGGACCGTACGGCCGTACGGGTCGGCCTCCGGCAGCGGGTTGCTCTCCGGCAGGAAGGAGCTGGTGGCGTCGATGGTGGTGTTGTTCGAGCCGGCCAGGTCGGCGGAGCCGCCCCACAGCTCGGGGATCACCGCGCCGAGCGCCCGCAGCACCTTCCCGGAGGCGGCACGGGTGGCGACCGAGGTGCCCTCCTCGAACACCGGCAGGGCGTCCTCCCAGCCCTCGGGCAGCTTCCCGGCGACGATCCGGTCCAGCAGCTTCGCCCGTCCGGGGTTCTCGCCCCGCCACACCGCGAGCCGTTTGTCCCACGCGGCGTGCGCCTCCGCGCCCCGGTCGAGCGCGGCGCGGGTGTGGGCGAGGACGTCGTCGGAGACCTCGAACGTCTTCGCCGGGTCGAAGCCGAGGACGCGCTTGGTGGCGGCGACCTCCTCCTCGCCCAGCGCGGAGCCGTGCGACGCCTCGGTGTTCCGGGCGTTCGGCGCCGGCCAGGCGATGATCGTGCGCATCGCGATGATCGAGGGGCGCCCGGTCTCGGCCTGCGCCGCCCTGAGCGCCGCGTACAGCGCGTGCACGTCGATGTCGCCGTTCTCGGCGGGCTCGATGCGCTGTGTGTGCCAGCCGTACGCCTCGTACCGCTTCAGCATGTCCTCGGAGAACGCGGTCGCCGTGTCGCCCTCGATGGAGATGTGGTTGTCGTCGTAGAGCAGGACCAGATTGCCGAGCCTCTGATGGCCGGCGAGCGAGGACGCCTCCGCGGAGACACCCTCTTGCAAGTCGCCGTCGGAGACGATCGCCCAGATCATGTGATCGAACGGCGACTGCCCGGCCGGCGCCTCCGGGTCGAACAGGCCGCGCTCGTAACGGGCGGCCATCGCCATGCCGACCGCGTTGGCGACACCCTGGCCCAGCGGGCCGGTGGTGGTCTCCACGCCGGCCGTGTGCCCGTACTCGGGATGGCCCGGCGTCCGGGAACCGTGTGTGCGGAACGCCTTCAGATCGTCCAGCTCCAGCTCGTACCCGGCGAGATACAGCTGCGTGTACAGGGTGAGCGAGGTGTGGCCCGGCGACAGCACGAAGCGGTCACGGCCGGTCCACTCCGGGTCGGCCGGATCGTGACGCATCACCTTCTGAAAGATCGTGTACGCGGCCGGGGCCAGGCTCATCGCCGTGCCCGGATGGCCGTTTCCGGCCTTCTGTACGGCATCGGCCGCCAGCAGGCGGGCGGTGTCGACGGCACGCCGGTCCAGATCGGTCCACACCAGGGAGTCGGGCAGGTGCGTGCTCATCTTCAAGAGTCCTCAACAGGAGCGTTGTCGGTGGTCTGACGCGTTCAAACTTAAAAGTCTGACTTTTTCGCCGGAAGGTCGCCGTGTGTCAGCCTGTGGTGAAAGTGGGACAGCGACAGCGCGAGCCGGGTGGTACGAGAAGGACATGGCGGACAGAGCGCAACAGGGGGCGCCGGCCGAGGGGCGGCACGCGGAACCGCGCGGTGCGGGCGGCGGGGACGCGGACGACCGGGGTGCGGGTGTGCGGGACGGGGACGCGGACGACCGGGGTGCGGGTGTGCGGGACAGCGACGCGGACAACCGGGACAGCGGCGGTCAGGACAGTGGCGGTCGGGACAGCGGCAACCGGGACAGCGGCGGTCAGGACAGCGGCGGTCGGGTCAGCGGCAACCGGGACAATGGCGGCCGGGACAGCGACGGCCGGGACGCGGGCGGCATCAGAACGCTTCCCTTCCCCACCGCACGCAGCGTCGGCGGCGTCGGCATGCAGGTCGCGACGATGGACGACGGCACCGCCTGGCGCGCGGACGCGCCCGCCCACCGTGTCCACCGCATCGACTTCCACGTCGTGATGTTCTTCTCCGCCGGACCCGTCCGCCACATGATCGACTTCGCCGAGTACGAGGCCACCGCCGGCGACGTCCTCTGGATACGCCCCGGCCAGGTCCACCGCTTCTCGGCCCGGGACGGGTACCGCGGAACCGTCCTCACCATGCAGCCCGGCTTCCTGCCCCGCCCCGTCGTCGAGGCCACCGGCCTGTACCGCTACGACCTGCCGCCGCTGCTGCGCCCCGCCCCGGACGAACTCGACGCGCTGCTCGCCTCCTTGACGCAGCTGCGCCGCGAGTACGAGGACACCGCGCTCCCGCCCGCCCTGCACTCGTCGGTGCTGCGCCATCAGCTGACGGCGTTCCTGCTGCGGCTCGCGCACCTCGCGGCCAGCTCGGCGGAGGCCGAACGGCACCGCGCCGACACCACGTTCACCCTCTTCCGGGACGCGGTGGAGCGGGGGTTCGCCACCAATCACAGCGTCAGCGCGTACGCCGACGCTCTCGCCGTCTCCCGCCGCACCCTGGTCCGCGCGGTGCGGGCCGCGACCGGGCAGACGCCGAAGGGCTTCATCGACCGGCGGGTCGTGCTGGAGGCCAAACGCCTCCTCGCCCACACCGATCTGCCGATCGGCCGGGTGGGGGCGGCGGTCGGCTTCCCCGACGCCGCTAACTTCTCCAAGTTCTTCCACCAGCACACGGACATGACCCCGGCCGCCTTCCGCACGGAACTGCGGCAGGGCGCCGGGGCGGGGTGAGACACGGGCCGCCGCGGGGGCGGCGGGCCCCGGCCGGGGTGCGGCCGGGGCGCGACGGCGGCGGACCGGGCGCCGCACGGGCCGGACGCGGCGCCGTACGGGCCGGACGCGGCGCCGTGCGAGCCGGATCGTGGGCCGTGCGGGCCGGATCGTGGGCCGTGCGGCTCAGATGCCGCACTTGGGTGCCGACCAGTACGGCGACGGGTCGAGCGCCACGTGGGCGTGGTCGTTGTGGTCGGGGTACCCCGGGCCGAGGATCTCCGAGAAGCCGTGCGTACGGGCCTGCTGGGCGAGCCTGCACAGGCTCGGCGAGCCGGTGAGGTCGGCGGCGTCCCCGTAGAGGTGACGGCTCGTGGCGGAACCGCCCGCCGCGCGGTTGCAGGCGTAGGAGCGGAAGCCGCTGGAGACGGTGATCGGCACGTCGCCGAGGGCGTGCCGCATGGCCTCCAGCTTCCACATGGTCTTCAGGGCGTTGGCTTTCGCGGTGGCCGCGGAGACCGCCCCGCCCGACCAGTCCGAGTTGCAGTGGTTCAGCTCGGCGTAGCTGAAGTGGACGGGGGTGCAGTCGGCGTCCTGGAGGGCGTAGATCTTGCTGTAGGTCTGCGGGCCGGCGACGCCGTCCGCGGTCAGCCCGTAGGCGGCCTGGAACCTCTTCACGGCGGCGGCGGTCCGTGCGCCGTACCGGCCGTCGTAGGCGAGCCGTTCACCCGAGGTGACCCAGCCGGCCACCCGGATCTGCAGCTGTGTCACATCGCTGCCGGAGGCGCCCTGGGACAGGGTGCGGCTCCAGGTGTAGCACTCGTCGGCGTGTGCCGTGCCGGCCGTGGCGACCGTACCGAGCACCAGACCTGTCGAGAGCATGACAATAGAGAGAAGCAGTCGTGCCGTGCGTCCGAACATCCGGCCTCCCGACCGTCCGTCCTGTCGTCGAAGAGCTCGGTGGGCGAGCCCGGCCGCCGGGGCGGCGGCCGAAGCCAGGATGGAGCCCCCGGTTTACGCGCGTCAACCGGGCCTCGGACAGCCGGAACCCCGAAGGCCCGTGGGGGTGGGAGAGGCCTTCGGGGCGTCGAGCGCCACGAGCACGGGACGTACGTACGGGCCGGTCGCGACGGAGGACCGGCCCGTACGCCGGCTCGGTGGCCGGGTCAGTGGCCGAAGTCGAACCAGTTGACGTTGACGAAGTCGGCGGGCTGGCCGCTGGTGAAGGTCAGATAGACGTCATGGGTGCCGGTGACGGAGCTGATGTTCGCCGGGACCGTCCGCCAGGACTGCCAGCCGCCGGTGTTGGCAAGGGCGAAGCTGCCGATCGGCGCGTTGCTGCGGCTGTCCAGCCGCACCTCGACCAGGCCGCTCACCCCGGCCCCGGCGCCGCTGGCCACCCGCGCGTAGAACTGGCGGGCGGGCGTGGAGCCGAAGTCGACGCCCTTGTACAGCGCCCAGTCGCCGTTGGCGATCGCGCCGATGTTCTGGCCGCCGCCGCTGTCGGAGGTCGCCTCGGTGATCGTGCCGGACTGGGAGTCGTACGACTCGGCCTGGATCGGGCTGTACGCGTCGCGGTTGCCGGTGGGCGGGGGAGTGGTGCCGCCCCCGTCGCTGCCGCCGGACCGCAGCACCTGCACGTAGTCGACGACCATCGGGTGACCGGGCTGGGTGTCCCCGTCGAGGCCGCCGCCGAACGCGTCGGGGAAACCGCCGCCCATCGCCACGTTCAGGATGAGGAAGTAGCCGTGGTCGGTGGCGTTGGACCAGGTCGTCGCGTCCACCTGGTTGGCGTTCACCGTGTGGTAGACCTGCCCGTCCACGGAGAAACGGATCGTCTCGGGGCTCACCGAGCGGTCCCACTCCATGGCGTAGGTGTGGAAGCCGGACTGGCAGGTGGAGTTCGGGCAGGGCGTCGAGTTGCCGATGCCGGAGGTCTCGTGGCACGGGCCGTCGGGATTGGTGCCGCAGTGCATCGTCGCCCACACGCGGTTCAGGCCCTGGACGTTCTCCATGATGTCCAGCTCGCCGACGCCGGGCCAGTTCTGGTAGTTGCCCCGGTACGGCGCCCCGAGCGCCCAGAACGCCGGCCAGTAGCCCTCGGCCGCCGTGCCGGTGACGTTCGGCATCTGGATACGGCCCTCGACGCGCAGCTTGCCGCCGGCCGGGGGCTGGAAGTCCGTGCGGACGGTCTCGATACGGCCCGACGTCCAGCGGCCCGCCGAGTCGCGCAGCGGCGTGATGCGCAGATTGCCGTTGCCGTCGAGGGAGACGTTCGACGTGCTCGACGTCATCGTCTCCACCTCGCCGGTGCCCCAGTTGGCGGGGCCGCCGGGGTACGAAGTGCCGGTGTCGTACTGCCAGTTGGCCGTGTTGACGCCGGAGCCCGCCGGACCGTTGAAGTCGTCGACGAAGACCTGGGTCCAGCCGGACGGGGGAGCGGGCGCCGAGGCGCTGGCGGACGGGGACGCCAGCGTGGCCGCCGCGGCGGCGAGGCCGAGCGCGGAGACCGCGGCGAGGAGCGCCCGCCGCAGCGGGCGTCTGGGACGGGTGCCGGAGGAGTCACGCATGGAAAGGTGCCTCTCGGTGGTGTGGGGAGTTGCGGATGCCACCTCGGGAGCGCTCCCGCGAACGTCTTGAGAGCGCTCTCAAAGTGGCCCCAATGTGCTCCCGCTCGTTCCGGTCGTCAAGAGTTGAAGCACGGAAAGTCTCTGTGTACGGGGCGAGTTCACCCCATGAATGCTGTATGTCGCCTCGGCGCACCCCTGCCCCGGTACGGGCCGAGCCGGCCGAACGGCGCGGGGACGGCGCCCGGCGCCGGGCCGGTCCGCCGCCCTCACCGCTGCCGGCCGACGTAGGGTGCGCGGTGAGGCGTGGCGTCACGGGAAAGGTGCGGGTGTGAGGCTGACGATTCTGGGCGGCGGCGGTTTCCGGGTGCCGCTGGTGTACGGCGCGCTGCTCGGCGACCGCGGCGAGGGCCGGGTCACCGAGGTCGTCCTCCACGATCTGGACGACCGTCGGCTGTATGCGATCTCCCGTGTACTGCATGAGCAGGCGGCCGGTGTCCCCGACGCGCCGAAGGTGACCGCGACGACCGACCTCGACGAGGCGCTGCTCGGCGCCGACTTCGTCTTCTCCGCGATCCGTGTCGGCGGGTTGCAGGGCCGTGCCGACGACGAGCGGGTGGCGCTCGCCGAGGGCGTCCTCGGCCAGGAGACGGTCGGCGCCGGCGGGATCGCATACGGTCTGCGCACGGTGCCGGTCGCCGTGGACATCGCCCGCAGGGTGGCCCGGCACGCCCCGGACGCCTGGGTCATCAACTTCACCAACCCGGCGGGGCTGGTCACCGAGGCGATGTCCCGGCATCTCGGCGACCGCGTCATCGGCATCTGCGACTCGCCGGTCGGTCTGGGCCGCCGTATCGCCCGCGTCCTCGGTGTCGACCCGCGCGAGGCGTTCGTCGACTACGCCGGCCTCAACCACCTCGGCTGGGTGCGCGGTCTGCGGGTCGCCGGACGCGACGAGCTGCCGCGGCTGTTCGCCGACCCCGTCCTGCTCGGCTCCTTCGAGGAGGGCCGCCTCTTCGGCGCGGACTGGCTGAGGTCGCTGGGCGCGGTCCCCAACGAGTATCTGCACTACTACTACTTCAACCGGGAGTCCGTCCGCGCCTACCGGGAGGCCCGGCAGACCCGCGGCGCGTTCCTCCGCGACCAGCAGGCCCGCTTCTACGCGGAGGCCGCCGACGCGGGCGGCTCCGCGCTGGCCGCCTGGGACCGCACCCGCGCGGAGCGGGAGGCGACGTACATGGCGGAGAACCGCGAGACCGCGGGCGCCGGCGAACGTGAGGAGGAGGATCTGTCCGGCGGCTACGAGAAGGTGGCGCTGGCGCTGATGCGGGCCGTCGCCCGCGACGAGCGGACCACGCTCATCCTGAACGTCCGCAACCGCGGCACCCTCGCCGCCCTGGACGCGGACGCCGTGGTGGAGGTGCCGTGCCTGGTCGACGCGAGCGGCGCGCACCCGCTGGCCGCCGATCCGCTGCCCGGGCACGCCACCGCGCTGGTCACGGCGGTCAAGGCGGTGGAGCGGGAGGTGCTGGCCGCCGCCGCGTCCGGCTCCCGGGCGAGCGCGGTGAAGGCGTTCGCGCTGCACCCGCTCGTCGACTCCGTCACGGTGGCCCGCCGTCTGCTGGACGCCTACACGGCCGTACACCCGTCTCTCGCGTATCTCGCCTAGTGCCGCGTCGGGCAACGGTTGCCCCGCCGACGACTGTCACCCCCGGCACAGGTCCGAGGCCGTTCCGCGGAACCGTGCACCGGGATGCCGCGTCTGTCACGGGCATGGGCGAGAGAACCGCGGAACGCGCCAAGCGTACGAACCCGAGGGCCGAGGGCTGCGCCGGATGCCTGCTCGCCGGCCTCGGTGCGACAGCCGCGCCGCTCGCCTGGGCACCGCACGCCGCGATCAGCATCGACGGAGGACTCGAGGGCCATGCCCGCGATCTGAGCGTGCTCTTCGTCGACCTGCCGCTCGTCGTGCTCGGCGGCGCACTGGTTCCGCTCCTCACCTGGGCGTTGGCCACGCGATGGGTGCACCGCCCCTGGCTCGCGGCGCTCCTGTCCCTGGCCGCGCTCGCGCTCGCGGTGTGGGGGCTCACCGAGTGGTGGACCCCTGGCGTGCCGCCGGGCCCCGGTGACGGCCCCGGGATCTGACCACGGCGTCCGCGCAGCCCGGCGTGACGCGCGGCGCCGGGACCACGACAGCCCGGCGCGACCGGCGGCCCCGGGACCACGACAGCCCGGCGCCGTCGACCGAAGGGCACACGGTGGCCGATGCGGCACTGTCCGGCTGCTCCTGGGCTTCGGTGCGCCGGGCGCGCTCAGGAGGCGACGGACCGCCCGGCGGGCGGAACCCCTGGGATGCGGTGCGCCGGGCGCGCGCCTGCCGGAAGCCGGGCGTGCTCCCGGCGGGGACCCCGGAGAGTCGGTTCCGCTGCGCGAAAGGGACCCCGAGAGGCGGTTCCGCCGCGCGTAGGGGCCCCGGCGGGGCGGTTCCGCCGCGCGAAAAGGTTCCCCCGGCCGCCGGACCGGGGGAACCTCGTCTCGGGCGCGCGGGGCGCCGGGATCAGCCGGTGAAGCCGGCCGTGATGGAGGTGAACTGCCAGGTGCTCTGGCTGATGCCGGAGCAGTTGCTGGTCACGCCGCCGCCGGGGCAGGGCCGGTCACGGTTGACGGACCAGAAGGCGAGCCGCGCGATGTGGTGGGAGTTGGCCCAGTCGCGGATCTGCGTCCAGATCTGCGGCGTGGTGTTCTCCTGCTGGTCGGACAGGCCGTTCATGCCGGAGATGCCGATGTGCGCGTAGGCGGTGGCGTCGTCCCAGCCGAAGGTGGACTTCAGCTTGTTCTTCAGCCCCTCCGCCGCGTTGACGGTGTTGCCGTACATGTCGGCGCCGCCGCCGAAGTCGAACGGCATGATGGTGAACACGTCGATGTCGGCGCCGATCGACTTGGCCTGCTCGATGAGCCGGTTGCCGTAGTAGGTCGGCCCGGTCGTGGACGTCCCGAACGTCACGATGGTCTTCAGACCGGGGTTGGCGGCCTTCAGGGTCTTCAGCGCGGTGAGGATCCTCGCCTGCACGGCTTCGTTCTCGAACTCGTCCGTGTTCTCGATGTCGAAGTCGACCGCCTTCAGACCGTACGCGTCGATCACCCGCTGGGTGGCCGCCGCGAGGGCGCTCGCCGAGGAGCAGTTGGCGCCGAGCTTGCTGCCCTGCCAGCCGCCGAACGACGGGACGATGTCACCGCCCGCGGCCCGGATCTGGTTGATGGCCGTCTGGTCGACGCCGCCGGTCAGCGGCCGGTTGCCGTCCCAGGCGGGGTTGCAGCCGCCGGAGTCCAGCACGAACGCCATCGTGAACCACTTGACGCCGGTCGCGCTCATCACCGTCTGCGGGTTCGGCGGGTCGCCCCAGCCCTCGTACAGATACGGCGCGGCCTGCTTGAACCCGCCGCCACCGCCGCCGCCCGGGCTGGTCGTCACGGTCACCGCGTTGGACGCGGCGGAGGTGTTCCCGGCGGCGTCGCGGGCCCGCACCGTGAACGTGTACGAGGTGCCGGCGCTCAGCCCGCCCACCGTGGCGCTCGTGCCGGTCACGGTCGTCGCCTTCGTGGAGCCGTTGTAGACGTCGTAGCCGGTGACGCCGACGTTGTCGGAGGAGGCGTTCCAGGACAAGGAGACGCTCGAGGACGTCTTGCCGGTGGAGGTGAGGCCGGTCGGCGCGGTCGGCGCCTGCGTGTCGCTGCCGCCGCCCCCGCCGCCGGGCCCGTCGAGGCTGATGTCGTCGGCCCAGTAGGTGCCCTGGCCGTACCAGCCGTGCGTGTAGATCGTCGCGCTGGTCTGGGAGGCGCCGGTGGTGAAGCTGACCTTCAGCTGTGTGTACGAGGAGGCGGACGGCGTCCAGGTCGAGGCGCCGCCGTCCACGCCGACGTACACGTAGTTGCCGCGTACCCAGGCGGACAGGGTGTACGTGGTGTTGGGCTGCACCGCGACGGTCTGGCTGCATTTGGCGTTGTCGCTCACGCTCGCCGCGCCCTGCAGGGCTTTGCTGCCGCTGTGGACGGGGGAGGAGACGACGGAGCCGAGGTTGCCGGTGCAGGTCCACGGGGAGAGACCGCCCGACTCGAACCCGGCGTTGGTGAGGATGTTGGCCGCCTCCGCGCTGCCGGGCAGTGCGACGGCACCGGCGAGCGCGAGGGCGGCGGTGCCGAGGAGGGCGACGAGACGACGTCTTGGACGTCCGAGAGCAGAGGTACGCACGCGATCTCCCTGAAGGAGTGGGGGTGTTCGGGAGTGCACAGAAGTGCGAGATGGTGCGCAACCAAGTTGGTATGGACCAATCTCGCTGTCAAGAGGTCCAGCGAGATTGGTCCATACCTCTAGGGGTGGGTCGCTCTGCCGAGGGGGTGTGCCGGGCCGTCACGGCGACCGGGCCTACAGCGGCAGCGCCTGCGCCGCCCCCGCCGACGACGCCGCCGGCCCCGCGGGGGCCGCCGAGGCCCTTGGACCCGCCTGCGGGCCGGGCGCCGCCGGGGCCGGCCGGTCCTGCGGGCCGGGTGCGGACTCCACGGGCGCCGTCGGCGCGGGCGCCGGAACCGCCGGCAGGGGCTCCCGCTGCTGCGGCAGCGTCACCGCACGCAACGGCCTCGGCCCGGACACCACCGTGTAGTCCTGCCCGAGGAACGGCGGCGTGATCTCCCCGGGATCCTCGCCCAGCGCCAGTTGCACCGCCGCCCACGGCGCGTTGATCCCGCACAGCGACAGCTGGTGCAGCCCGCCGGCCGGGCGGGTGTTGACGTCCATCAGCACCGGACGGTCACCGTCCATACGGAACTGGATGTTCGACAGATAGTGCAGCCCGAACCCCTCGGCGAGCCGCCGGGCCGGCTCCAGCCACTGCTCGTGCAGGGTGAACCCGCGGCGCCGCCCGTTCTTGGTGCGGCCGACCGCCAGACGCACCCGGTTGTCCGGCCCGGTCAGGCAGTCCACCGACACCTCGGGCTGCTCCAGGCGCGGCATCACCAGCCAGTCCACCGGTTCCTCGGCCCGCCGCAGCGCGTCCAGGACCAGGTCCAGCGGCACGTACGGGCCGGGGAAACCGCTCAGATGCGTCAGCGAGAACGGGGCCCGGGTGATCACCCGGAAGCCCACGCCGCCCGCCCCCGACGCCGGCTTGAAGCAGGCCTTCTGCCCGCAGGCCTCCAACTCCTCGACGGCGGCCACGAGTTCGGCGGCGTCCCGCACCCGCCACCAGCGCGGCACCTGCACCCCGATCGCCTGCACGGCCTCGTACGCGATCGCCTTGTCCTGGAAGACCGCCACGGCCTCCGGCGGAGGCGCAAGCAGCGCCGTACCGGCCGCCTCGAACTCCGCGCGGTGCGCGGTGACCGCCGCCTGGTGCAGCCGCGGCACGAACACGTCGATGCCGCGCCGCCGGCACTGGTCCAGCGCGTACTCCACGTACGCGGCCGGGGACAGGCCCTCCGGCTCCAGCTCGGCGGTGTCGGCGGCGGCCAGCACGGGGGAGTCGGGGTCGGCGTGGGTGGCGTGGATCTCGACCGCACGGTCGCTGGGGTTTCTCCGCAGCTGATCCATGAAGAACACGTTCTCCGCGTACGTGCGGTTGAGCCAGACGCGTACGCGAGAGACCATGCAGGCCGCCTTTCGGGGTTCGCGGGCAGGGCGAAGCAGCCCGTGCCCGGGCAGGGTGGAGGAAGGGTCACCGAACCGCCCTGTCAGAAGGGAAATACGGCGGTGGTGTCGGCCAGATCATACGGCTTCCGCCACCCCCGCAGTGCAACGCGCGTGTTACGGAAAATCCCCCGCCCCGCAGGCCCGCGCGGAAGGTTCTTGTCCCCGGCGTACGAATGTGTTGTCGTGGTGCCGACGAGTGACCGTCCGGGGAGGGAATGTGGCGTCGACGGCCGGTGGTGCCGGGCAGCTGCTGGCCATCAGCGACCTGCACATCGGATATCCGGAGAACCGGGCCGTCGTGGAGCGGCTGCGCCCGGAGACCGACGACGACTGGCTGCTGGTCGCCGGTGACGTCTCGGAGAAGACCGCCGACATCCGCTGGGCCCTGAAGACCCTCGCCGGCCGCTTCCGCCAGGTGGTGTGGGTGCCCGGCAACCACGAGCTGTGGAGCCACCCCGCCGACCCGGTCGGCCTGCGCGGCGTCGAACGCTACGAGCACCTGGTCGCGCTCTGCCGCGACCTCGGCGTGCTCACCCCCGAGGACCCCTACCCGGTGTGGGACGGCCCCGGCGGCCCGGTGGCCGTCGCCCCCCTGTTCCTCCTGTACGACTACTCGTGGCTGCCGCAGGGCTGCGCCACCAAGGACGAGGGCCTCGCCTACGCACACGGTACGGGCATCGTCTGCAACGACGAGTTCCTCCTTCACCCCGACCCCTACCCGAGCCGGGACGCCTGGTGCCGCGCCCGGGTCGCCGAGACCGAGCGCCGCCTCGCGGAGATCCCCGACGACCTGCCCACCGTCCTCGTCAACCACTATCCGCTCCACCGGCACCCCACCGACGTCCTGTGGTACCCGGAGTTCGCCATGTGGTGCGGCACCCGGCTCACCGCCGACTGGCACCGCCGCTTCCGCGCCGCCGCCATGGTCTACGGCCACCTCCACATCCCCCGCACCACCCACCACGAGGGCGTCCGCTTCGAGGAGGTCTCCGTCGGCTACCCGCGCGAGTGGCGCAAACGCCCCACCCCGCCCGGCCGGCCGCGCCGCATCCTGCCCGCGGAGCCCGCGGCCGGTCCGGCGGAAGGGGACCCCCGGTGATCGAGGAACTCCTGCCCGCGTCCGTCGTCGCCGTCGAGGCCCGCCCGGACGACGCCGCCGCCGGGGCGCTGGAGGCCGCCCTCCACCCCGAGGAGGTGGCCCTCGTCGCGCGGGCCGTCGCCAAACGCCGCCGGGAGTTCGCCGTCGTACGCGCCTGCGCCCGCCGCGCCATGGAGAAGCTGGGCGTGCCGCCCCAGCCCGTCCTCTCCGGCGAACGCGGTGCCCCCCGCTGGCCGCGCGGGATCGTCGGCAGCATGACCCACTGCGACAGCTACTGCGCCGCCGCCCTGGCCCGCGTCACCGACCTCGCCTCGCTCGGCATCGACGCCGAGCCGCACGGCCCGCTGCCCGAGGGCGTCGAACCCGCCGTGACCCTGCCCGGGGAACGGGACCGGCTGCGTCGGCTGACCGCCGACCACCCCGGCATCCGCTGGGGGCGGCTGCTGTTCAGCGCGAAGGAGTCCGTCTACAAGGCGTGGTACCCCCTGACCGGCCGGTGGCTCGACTTCTCGGAGGCGGACATCGAGCTGTGGCCCGACCCGGACACCGGCGGCGACCCGGAGGCCGGGGGAGACGTCCGAGCGCGGGGCGGCCTGCGCGCCGAGCTGCTCGTCCCCGGCCCCGTGGTCGAGGGACGCCGGGTCCGGACGTTCGAGGGACGCTGGACGGTCCGGCAGGGCCTCGTGGCAACGGCGATCGTCGTGCCGTACGACAGCGGGACGCGACCCTAGCGGCCGTACGGCCGCGGCACCCGCAGACCGGCCCCGGCTCAGCCGGGGGCGCCCCACCGGCGCAGCAGACGGAAGAACTCCTCCTCGTTGCCCGCGAGCCCCGCCCCGGCCAGCGCCTCCTCGGCCTCGGCGAGCACCGAGGGCGGCACCGGCAGGGCCCCGGCCCCGCCACCCTCGGCGAAGGACGCCCGGACGGTCCGCAGCAGCCGCAGATAGGCCTGTACGGCGGTGCGCTCACGGTCGGTCAGTACGGCGGTCGGCATGGCTGGGCACTCCCCGTGGACGGTGACAACCTGTCAGACCCAGCTTGCCGCCCACCACTGACAATCGGTCCGAGCCCGCCGCCGGTTCCCCCGCTCAGCGCAGCGCGCACGAGCCCCCGCCGCCGGGCATGTCCGCCGGTCAGCCCCGGTAGCCGAGCGACGCCCCGATCCGCCCCGCCAGATGCTCCGCCTGCCTGGTGCCGCGCCCCGCACCCCGGCCGCCGGCCCCCGCCAGCCACGTGCGGCACTTGCTGGCGAGGAGCAGACCGAACCGCTCGGCGTCCCGCTCCTCCGCCAGATCGAAGCGGGTACGGGCCGCCACGGCACGGACGGTCGCGGCGAGGTCGGAGGTCTCGTCCAGGAGCCGCGCGGCGACCGTGGCACCGTCCACGTGATGGCCGCCGTGCCCGGCCTGCATGTGCCACAGCTCGTGCCCGAGGATCACCAACTGGTGCTCGGGAGCGGTGCGTTCCTCGACGACGACGAGATCCTGATCCGCCATGTCCAGCCACAGCCCGCTCGCCGTGCCCGGCGGGAACACGGACATCCGCACCCGCACGGGCCGGCCACGGCGTCTGCTCATCGCGCCGCACAGCGCCGTGTACAGCTCGTCGGGCCGGGCCGGCGCCGGGAGGTCCAGCTCGGAGACCAGTTCACCGCACAGGCGGCGCATTTCCTTACCGATGCCCACAGTTGTCCCCCGGGATCACGACTCGGGCCGCTTCACGCTTTCCAGGAGCATGTCCAGCCATTCGGCGACCTTGTCGCGGTGCTGGTCGGTGGGCAGTTGCGCGGCCCGCCAGGCGATGCCGCGCACACCGTGGTCCTGCAGCAGCCGCTCCAGCGGATCGTCGGCGGCCTTTGCGGCGGCCCGTTCACGGTCGGCGAGCTTCTGCAGGAGTTCCTGCTCGGTGCGCTGAAGCGCACCGGCGAGCGCCTCCGGGTCCTCCGCGGTGAGGAACCCGGCATGCACACGGAAGAAACGCTGCAAGGCGTCGCAGTGCTCCATCGTCGGCCGCCGGTCGCCGTTGATCAGGGCGCCGGCCTGCTGCCGGGACATGCCCGCACCGTCGGCTATCTCCTGCTGCGTGTATCTGCGGCCGTTGGGCTTCAGCCGCGTACGCCGCAGCAGATCCAGCCGTTGCAGGAACCGGGCCTGCACATCGGGCTCACCCGCGGGAGCGCCGCTGAGCAGCGCCTTCACGACGGGCTCGGGGACACCGCAGGCGACCGAGAGACGGGCCGTGTCGAACACCTCCGCGTGCGGGACGCCGAGCCGGTCGGCCAGGGCGGAGACGCGGGCCACGACCGCGGGCAGAGCGGGTGTCGCCGTGGCGTCGGGAACTTCGTAGCCATCCGTCACCGACTCGTCTCCTGTGTCTCTCACTGCCCTCTCACAGGCGTCGCGCCGCACACGGGCGGCCACTGTGAACTGCCCGGAGATTAGCCGGTCGTTCGAACTCACATCCAGGTCTCGCCACAACTGTGGCCAATTTCAGCCGTCAACTAGCGGGAAATGCCACGATAGTTGACATGCCTCGTGGCAGGGCACCAGGATCGGTGCGCCGCGTGAAGGCCGCATAGGCAAGAGGGGTGACCTCCCGATGGCATTTCAGGCAGGAGGGCAGCGGCCGGCGCCGCGGCCGGTCCTACAGAGCCCCGAGGCTCAGGCGTACGTCCAGGACTACGCCGTGCTCGTGGAGGCGGTCTCCTTTCCGTCCTTCGTCGTCGACCCACGGTGGGACGTCGTCGCGGCCAACAGCGCTTTCGCGTCACTTTTCCGCGAGGTGGGCCCGCATCCCACGGCGATGCCCGGCGACAACTTCCTACGGTTCGTGCTGTTCCACCCGGACGCCCCCGACGTGCTCGGGGACCACGAGTCGAGCTGGTGCCTGCCGATGCTGGCGCAGCTGCGGACCGCGCTG
>NZ_JALLGL010000104.1 GCF_023072675.1 Streptomyces sp. XM83C | reverse complement strand
GCTCCGGCGAGGACCCCGCCGGAGCGGGGCGGGCCCGGCGGCAGCCGGGGCCCGGGCGGCACCGCCGGGTCTCCCGAGGGGCCCGCCGGACGCGGCACCTGGTTCGCCCGCGTGCCGCGCGCCTCGTGCGTGCCGTCGCTGTCCATCGCGTGCGCCCCCTGACCAGCCGTTCCGTCCTCCGTCAGCGAGTCAATCTAACGCCCCGGCAAGGGGAGTTCACCGATTGCGCGGCCGGGCGTCCGGGAATCTCCGGCGAGCGGCCCGTACGGGCGTCCCCACTGCGGTCCCTACCGTCACCGACTCCTCTATGTCCATCACGGACAACGACACGCGCCGACAACGCCCACATGGAGCATGCCCACCCCCCTCTGCCCGTCTTAGCCTGCGAGAAAAGAAGCAAAAGTCCGTCGAACGGCATCTGTCTCACCCCGCCGTACCACCTCCAGGAGCCCCGCATGACCGCACTTCCGCAGGAGCGCCGCGTCGTCACCGCCATTCCCGGCCCGAAGTCGCAGGAGCTGCAGGCCCGCCGTACCGCCGCGGTCGCCCAGGGCGTGGGCTCCACGCTGCCGGTGTTCGTCACGCGCGCCGGCGGCGGCGTCATCGAGGACGTCGACGGCAACAGCCTGATCGACTTCGGTTCCGGTATCGCCGTGACGTCCGTGGGCGCCTCCGCCGAGGCCGTGGTGCGCCGCGCGTCCGCGCAGCTCGCCGACTTCACCCACACCTGTTTCATGGTCACCCCGTACGAGGGTTACGTGGCGGTCGCCGAGGCGCTCGCCGAGCTGACGCCGGGCGACCACGCGAAGAAGTCGGCGCTGTTCAACTCGGGTGCCGAGGCCGTGGAGAACGCCGTCAAGATCGCCCGCGCGTACACCAAGCGGCAGGCCGTAGTGGTGTTCGACCACGGCTACCACGGCCGCACCAACCTGACGATGGCGCTGACGGCGAAGAACATGCCGTACAAGAACGGCTTCGGCCCGTTCGCGCCCGAGGTCTACCGGGTGCCGGTCGCCTACGCCTACCGCTGGCCCACCGGCCCGGAGAACTGCGGCCCCGAGGCCGCCAAGCAGGCCATCGACCAGATCAGCAAGCAGGTCGGCGCGGACAACGTGGCCGCGATCATCATCGAGCCGGTGCTGGGCGAGGGCGGCTTCATCGAGCCGGCGAAGGGCTTCCTGCCGGCGATCCGTCAGTTCGCCGCCGACAACGGCATCGTCTTCGTCGCCGACGAGATCCAGTCCGGCTTCTGCCGCACCGGCCAGTGGTTCGCCTGCGAGGACGAGGGCATCGTCCCGGACCTGATCACCACGGCGAAGGGCATCGCGGGCGGTCTGCCGCTCGCCGCGGTCACCGGCCGTGCCGAGATCATGGACGCCGCGCACGCGGGCGGCCTCGGCGGCACCTACGGCGGCAACCCGGTGGCCTGCGCCGCCGCGCTCGGCGCCATCGAGACGATGAAGGAGCAGGACCTCAACGCCAAGGCGAAGAACATCGAGGCGATCATGAAGGCCCGCCTCACCGCCATGGCCGAGAAGTTCGACATCATCGGCGATGTCCGGGGCCGCGGCGCGATGATCGCGATCGAGCTGGTGAAGGACCGCGCGACCAAGGAGCCGAACGCGGAGGCAGCCGCCGCGCTGGCCAAGGCCTGCCACCAGGAGGGTCTGCTGGTCCTGACCTGCGGCACCTACGGCAACGTGCTGCGTTTCCTGCCGCCGCTGGTGATCGGCGAGGACCTGCTGAACGAGGGCCTCGACATCATCGAGCAGGCGTTCACCCGCATCTGAGCGGCCGTCCGCCGGGCTCCGGCAGGCCTTTCGTGGGCGTCCGGAGCCCCGCTCGGGGGTGCCTGCGGCAGAGGGTGTGAAGAACGTGTGCGGGGTGGATGGCAGGTTCCGGTTCCCGCTGTCGTACGCCCACCCGCTGCCGTAGGTTCTACGCAGATGAGAGATACACCCCGCCCACAGGGGACTGTGGGCGATGCCAGGCCGGCGCTTCCCCAGCCACGACCTGGTCGTGCCCTCGCGCACACCACCGGAGCCCTTGGCTCCGGATCTCCTCACCGATCGGACGGTCGCCCGCCCCAGACCCCCCGGGGCGCGCGGCGTTCCGATCCGGACGGCCGCCCCGTGACACCCCCCCTGTTCCGGGGCGGCCGACCTCCTCCTGACGCACGCGGCCTGCTCACGGCCTCCGCCGACGCGGTGACGCTCCCGTGCGGCCCGGCCGCCGCGTGGCAGGTCACGGCTGCGAAGCTGTCTGCCGTGACTGTCGCCCTTCTGCTCGCCGTCCCGGCCGTCGTGTTCGCCCTCCTCACCTGGCAGGTCGTCGACGACGGGCCGCTGCTGGGGGCGGACGCGGACGTCAGCCGGGCCCTGGTCCACCCGGACCGGTTCTCCGAACTCCTCTCCGACCTCGGCAACGCGCAGGTCGCGCTGCCCGCGCTCGCCGTGTCCCTGGCGCTGGCCGCCTGGCGGCAGCGGGCCGCCGGGGCGCGGCGGTGGTGGCTGCCACCGCTCACCGCCGCGCTGGTGATGGCGCTGGTCCCGGCGGTCGTCGTACCGCTGAAGGAGTGGACCGACCGGCCGGGGACACCGGTGGTGCCCCCGGCGACCGGCTACTTCCCGTCCGGGCACACCACCACCGCGGTCGTCGCGTACGGCTCCGCGGTGCTGGTGCTGCTGCCCTGGCTGCGCTCCCCCGCCGCCCGCCGGCTGCTCACGGCCGGAGCGGTGGTGCTGATGCTGGCGGTGTCGTACGGGCTGGTGCGGCGCGGGTACCACTGGCCGCTGGACGTGGTGGGCGGCTGGTGCGTGGGCACCGTCCTGCTGACGCTGCTGTGGCTGGCGCTCGGCCGGACCGGCCGGCGGGCGCCCGCCGAGGCGAGGGAGCCGTCCGCTCGGACCGAGTAGCGGTCTCCTCAGCCGCGGCAGGCGCCTTCTCAGTCGAACCAGCCGTCGAACGTCCGCTGGAACTCCCAGCCCGCGAACCGGTCCCAGTTGATCGACCAGGTCATCAGGCCGCGCAGAGCGGGCCAGGTGCCGTGCGGCGCGTACGAGCCGCAGTTGCTGCCATTCGTCAGGCAGTCGAGGGTCTTGGTGACCTCGGCGGGCGCCACGTACCCGTTGCCCGCGTTGACGGACGCCGGCATGCCGATCGCGACCTGGTCCGGGCGCAGCGGCGGGAACACGTTCGCCGGGTCGCCGGCGACGGGGAAGCCGGTGAGCAGCATGTCGGTCATGGCGATGTGGAAGTCGGCGCCGCCCATGGAGTGGTACCGGCCGTCCAGCCCCATGATGGGGCCGGAGTTGTAGTCCTGGACGTGCAGCAGGGTGAGGTCGTCGCGCAGGGCGTGGATGACAGGCAGATAGGCGCCGCAGCGCGGGTCCTGGCCGCCCCACTTGCCGGTGCCGTAGTACTGGTGGCCCATCTGCACGAAGAAGGTCTCCGGGGCCATGGTGAGGACGAACGTGTCGCCGTAGCGGGCCTTGAGAGTCTTCACCGCGGAGATCAGGTTGACGATCACCGGGGTCTTCGGGTTGCGGAAGTCGGTGTCGTCGGGGTTCAGGGACAGCGAGTGGCCCTCGAAGTCGATGTCGAGTCCGTCCAGGCCGTACTCGTCGATGATCCGTGAGACGGAGGACACGAAGGCGTCGCGGGCGGCGGTGGTGGTGAGCTGCACCTGGCCGTTCTGGCCGCCGATGGAGATGAGGACCTTCTTGCCGGCGGCCTGCTTGGCCTTGATGGCGGCCTTGAATTCGGCGTCGCTCTCCACGTTCGGGCATTCCGTGACGGGGCAGCGGGTGAAGCGGATGTCGCCGGAGGTGGTGGAGGTCGGTTCGCCGAAGGCGAGGTCGATGACGTCCCAGCTGTCGGGGACGTCGGCGAGGCGGGTGTAGCCGGAGCCGTTGGCGAAGCTCGCGTGGAGGTAGCCGACGAGGGCGTGCGGCGGCAGGGCTCCCCCGCCGCCTCCGCCTCCGCCGCCGGACGTGGTCGTCGCGGTCACCGCCTGCGAGAGGGGTGACTCGCCGGCCGTGTTGAGGGCGCTGACCCGGAAGGTGTACGCGGTCGACGGTTCGAGGCCGGTCACCGTGGCCGTGGTGCCGGACGTGGTCTGCACGCGGGTGCCGTCGCGGTGGACGGCGTACGAGGTCGCGCCGGGTACCGCCGACCAGGACAGGGAGACGCTGTCCGAGGTCACGGCGGTGGCGGTGAGGCCCGTCGGGGCGGCGGGCGGCTGGGTGGGGGTGCCGCCGCCGGGGCCGACGAGGGTGAGGTCGTCGGCGTGGTAGGCGCCGGTGCCGTACCAGCCGTGCGTGTAGACGGTGACCTGGGTGGTGGCAGGGCCGGTGCGGAAGGTGGTGGTGAGCCGTTGCCAGTCGGGGGCGGACTGGGTCCAGGTGGAGACGTCGGTGGTGCCGGTGCCGCTCGCGCCGAGGTGGACGTAGGAGCCGCGGACGTATCCGGTGAGGGTGTACTGCGCGTTCGGCTGCACGGTCACCGTCTGCGCGCAGCGGGCGTTGTCGCTGCCGGCCGGGGTCGCCCGCAGCGCCGCGCCGCCGGAGTGCACCGGACTGCCGACCGTCGTGCCGCTGCCCGCCGAGCAGGTCCAGCCGTCGAGGCCGGTCTCGAAGCCGCCGTTGACGAGCTGGTCGGCGTCGGCCGCACGGGCGGCCGACGAGAACGCGGTGAGCGCGGGCACGGCGAGTGCCGTGGCCGCGAGGAGGGCGAGCAAAGGTCTGGTGCGGTCCACAACTGCCTCCGGGAGCGGGGGAATTCGGAAGGGTGGAGCGCGCCCAACTTGGTCCAGACCAATTCTCTTGTCAAGCCCTCACGCAGGTCGGGGCCGGCCGCTCGCCAGGGCCGGCGGTCCGTCAGCTCCGGTCGCCCTCCTCCCTCGCGAGGCCCGCAGCCGCTTCGTGCATCGCCAGTTCCAGCAGTGCGGGATCATTCAGCGTGCCCGAGCCGTCCGGCGGTACGAGCCAGCGCACGGTTCCGGTCATACGGCCCGGGTAGGGCACCACGATCCAGGTGCCGGCCCCGGCCGTGCGGATGCCGGTGCCCAGCCAGCGGGCTGCCGTCCCCGGCGGCACGAAGAACCCCATGCGCTGGTCGCCGAAGTCGACCAGGACGGGGCCGGGCCGGTCGATGACGCGGGTGAGCACGTCGAGCGTGGGGTACCCGAGGTCGCCGGGGAGGATGAGCACGTCCCAGGCCCGGCCGGCGGGCAGCAGGGCGACCCCGAGGGGACTGCGCTCCCATTCCCAGCGACAGGCCTCGGGATCCGGTGCGGCGGACGCCAGCCACTCCACCGCCGTCTTTGCCCCAGTCATGAGAAGACCTCCCGTTCTCTTCCATCGGACGCGGTCGCGTCAGAAGGAAGAGAGGGAGGTCTCCCCGGGGCATTACGCGGGTTGCGGCACCACGATCGGGTGATGCGCGTCACATGCGGATGCCGTGCGTCAGCTGTCGAAGCCCAGCCCCAGCCGGTCCATCGTCCGCAGCCACAGGTTGCGCCGCCCGCCGTGCGCGTCGGCGCGGGCCAGCGACCACTTGGTGAGGGCGATGCCCGTCCAGGCGAACGGCTCCGGCGGGAACGGCAGCGGCTTCTTGCGGACCATCTCCAGCTCGGTCCGCTCGGTCCGCTCCCCCGACAGCAGGTCCAGCATCACATCCGCGCCGAACCGGGTCGCGCCCACACCGAGCCCCGTGTACCCGGCCGCGTACGCCACCCGGCCCTGGTGGGCGGTGCCGAAGAACGCCGAGAAACGCGAGCAGGTGTCGATCGCGCCGCCCCACGCGTGCGTGAAGCGCACCCCCTCCAGCTGCGGGAAGCAGGTGAAGAAGTGCCCGGCGAGCTTGGCGTACGTCTCCGGACGGTCGTCGTACTCGGCGCGCACCCGGCCGCCGTACGGGTAGATCGCGTCGTAGCCGCCCCACAGGATGCGGTTGTCGGCGGACAGCCGGAAGTAGTGGAACTGGTTCGCGGAGTCCCCGAGACCCTGCCGGTTCCGCCAGCCGACCGACTTCAGCTGCTCGGGCGTGAGCGGCTCCGTCATCAGCGCGTAGTCGTAGACGGGGACGGTGTACGCCCGCACCCGTCGCACAAGGTTCGGGAAGATGTTCGTGCCGAGCGCCACGTGCCGCGCGCGGACCTGCCCGTACGGGGTGCGTACGGCCATGCCCGCGCCGTACGGCTTCAGCGTCAGAGCCGGCGTGTGCTCGTAGACCCGCACGCCGAGGGAGAGGCAGGCCCGCTTCAGGCCCCACACCAGCTTGGCCGGGTTGACCATGGCCACGCCGCGCCGGTCGTACAGGCCGGCGAGGAACGTCGGCGAGTTCACCTGCTCCCGCACGGCGTCGCCGTCCAGGTGTTCGACGCCGTCGTCGAGGCCGTGACGGCGCATCTCCTCGTACCACTCGCGCAGTTCCCACGCCTGGTACGGCTCGGTCGCCACGTCGATCTCGCCGGTGCGCTCGAACTCGCAGTCCAGGTCGTAGCGGGCGACCGCCTTCTCGATCTCGTCGAGATTGCGGGCGCCCAGCTCCTGGAGCCGGTGGATCTCGTCCGGCCAGCGGGTCAGGCCGTTGGACAGGCCGTGGGTGAGGGAGGCGGCGCAGAAGCCGCCGTTGCGGCCGGAGGCGGCCCAGCCCACCTCGCGGCCCTCCAGCAGCACCACGTCCCGCTGCGGGTCGCGCTCCTTCGCGAGGAGCGCGGTCCACAGTCCGCTGTAGCCGCCACCGACGACCAGCAGATCGCAGGTCTCGGCGGCGGTGAGGGCGGGCTCGGGGCGGGGCCTTGCGGGGTCGTCCAGCCAGTACGGCACCGGCTGTGCGTCAGAGAGTGCTTGTGTCCATCTGTTGTCACGGCTCATGGCGCTCGGGGCCATGATTTCAACTCCCTACAGGGGTTCGGGGATCGCTTGTACCTGGTGCCTGCGCCGTCACGCCTTGCGCTTGCCGCGCCGGTTCCCGATCGCCATCGACGCCAGGACGAGCACCACGGCGATGAGGAACATGGCCGTACCGACCACATTGATCTGGACCGGGGTGCCGCGCTGGGCCGAACCCCACACGAACATGGGGAACGTGACCGTCGAACCGGCGTTGAAGTTCGTGATGATGAAGTCGTCGAACGACAGCGCGAAGGCGAGCAGCGCGCCGGCGGCGATGCCGGGCGCCGCGATGGGCAGGGTGACCCGCACGAAGGTCTGCACCGGACCGGCGTACAGGTCCCGCGCGGCCTCCTCCAGGCGGGGGTCCATCGACATCACGCGTGCTTTCACGGCGACGACGACGAAGCTGAGGCAGAACATGATGTGGGCGATGAGGATCGTCCAGAAGCCGAGCTGCGCGCCCAGGTTGAGGAACAGGGTGAGCAGGCTGGCCGCCATGACGACCTCGGGCATCGCCATCGGCAGGAAGATCAGCGAGTTGACCACGCCGCGCGCCCGGAAGCGGTAGCGGACCAGGGCGAAGGCGATCATCGTGCCGAGGACGGTGGCGCCGACCGTCGCCCACAGGGCGATCTGGAGGCTGAGCGAGAGCGAGCCGCACATGTCGGCGACGCCGCACGGGTCCTTCCAGGCGTCGGTGGAGAACTCCTGCCACTCGTAGTTGAAGCGCCCCTTCGGCTTGTTGAAGGAGAACACCGTCACGACGACGTTGGGCAGCAGGAGGAATGCGAGCGTCACCAGTCCCGCGATGACGACCAGGTTCTTCTTGAGCCAGTTGACGACGGGCATTCAGACCAGATCCTCCGTCCCGGACCTGCGGATGTAGACCGTGACCATGATCAGGATTCCGGCCATGAGGATGAAGGACAGCGCGGCGGCCGTCGGATAGTCCAGGATCCGCAGGAACTGCGTCTGGATGACGTTGCCGATCATGCGAGTGTCGGTGGAGCCGAGGAGTTCGGCGTTGACGTAGTCGCCGGACGCCGGGATGAACGTCAGCAGGGTGCCGGAGACCACGCCGGGCATCGACAGCGGGAAGGTGACCTTGCGGAAGGTGGTCCACGGCTTGGCGTACAGGTCGCCGGCCGCCTCGTGCAGCCGCCCGTCGATCCGCTCCAGCGAGGTGTACAGCGGAAGGATCATGAAGGGCAGGAAGTTGTACGTGAGACCGCACACGACCGCGAGCGGTGTGGCCAGCACCCGGTCGCCGGACGTCCAGCCCAGCCAGCTGGTCACATCCAGCACGTGCAGCGAGTTCAGCGCGCCGACGACCGGGCCGCCGTCGGCGAGGATCGTCTTCCACGCCAGGGTGCGGATCAGGAAACTGGTGAAGAACGGCGCGATCACCAGGATCATCACCAGGTTCTTCCAGCGGCCCGCGCGGAAGGCGATCAGATACGCCAGCGGATAGCCGAGCAGCAGACACAGCACGGTCGCCGACGCCGCGTAGGCGAGGGAGCGCAGGAACTGCGGCCAGTACTCGGACAGGGCGTTCCAGTAGGTCGCGAAGTGCCAGGTGACCTTGTAGCCCTCCTCCAGGGAGCCCGTCTGCACGGACGTGGAGGCCTGGTAGATCATCGGCAGGGCGAAGAACACGAACAGCCACAGCAGGCCGGGCAGGAGCAGCAGGTACGGCGTGAGCCGGCCCCGTCTGCGCGGCGGCTTCGTCTCCGCTGCGGTCGGGGTGAGAGGCGGTGGCGCCTCGGTGAGCGTCGCCATCAGACCGCCTCTTCCTCGATGCCGGCGTCGATGTCCTGGGCCGCGTCGAGACCGAAGGTGTGCGCCGGGTTCCAGTGCAGGACGACATCGGCGCCGGGCACGAGGCGTCCGTCGCGTTCGACGTTCTGGGCGTAGACGGCGAACTCGTCGCAGACGGGGGTGTCGATGACGTACTGCGTGGAGACGCCGATGAAGCTGGCGTCGGCGATCTTCCCGGTGATGCGGTTGCGGCCCTCGGTGATCGTCCCGGCGTCGTCGGCGTGGGTGATGGAGATCTTCTCGGGGCGGACCCCGATCAGCACCCGGCCGCCGGCGGTGGCGGGGGCGGCGCAGCGCTCGGAGGGCAGCAGCAGCTTGCCGCCGCCGGCCTTCAGGACGATGTCGTCGCCGCTCTTGGTGTCGACCTCGGTCTCGATCAGGTTGGACGTGCCGAGGAAGTTCGCGACGAACGTGGTCTGCGGGTTCTCGTACAGGTCGGCGGGCGAGCCGAGCTGCTCGACGCGGCCCGCGTTCATCACGGCGACCGTGTCGGCCATGGTCATGGCCTCCTCCTGGTCGTGCGTGACATGCACGAAGGTGATGCCGACCTCGGTCTGGATGCGCTTGAGCTCCAGCTGCATCTGGCGGCGCAGCTTCAGGTCGAGGGCGCCGAGCGGCTCGTCGAGCAGCAGCACCTTCGGGTGGTTGATCAGCGCGCGGGCCACAGCGACGCGCTGCTGCTGGCCGCCGGAGAGCTGGTGGGGTTTCTTCCGGGCCTGCTCGCCCAGCTGGACCAGCTCCAGCATCTCCTCGACCTGCTTCTTCACGCTCTTGATGCCGCGTCGGCGCAGACCGAAGGCGACGTTCTCGAAGATGTCGAGGTGCGGGAAGAGGGCGTAGGACTGGAACACCGTGTTCACGGGCCGCTTGTACGGCGGCAGCGCGGTGACGTCCTGGTCGCCGAGGTGGACGGTGCCGCTGGTGGGTTCCTCCAGGCCGGCGATCATGCGCAGGGTGGTGGTCTTGCCGCAGCCGGACGCGCCGAGCAGGGCGAAGAAGGAGCCCTGCGGGACGGTCAGGTCGAGCGGGTGCACGGCGGTGAAGGAGCCGTACGTCTTGCTGATTCCGGAGAGGCGGACGTCGCCGCTGTTGTCTGTGGTCTTCATCGTCGTCACGCCCCAGTGAGCTTCGCGAACTTCGTCTCGTAGGCCGTCTCTTCCTCCGCGCTCAGTGAGCGGAAGGCATGGGACTTGGCCTGCATGGCCTTGTCAGGAACGATCAGCGGGTTCGACGCCGCGTCCTCGTCGATCTTCGCGAGCTCGGTCTTGACCCCGTCGACGGGACAGACGTAGTTGATGTACGCGGCGAGCTGGGCGGCGACGGGCGGCTCGTAGTAGTAGTCCATGAGCCGTTCGGCGTTCGTCTTGTGCCGTGCCTTGTTGGGCACGCACATGTTGTCGCTGGACGTCAGATATCCGCTGTCGGGGATCACGAAGTCCACGTCCGGGCTGTCCGCCTTCAGCTGGACCACGTCACCGGCCCAGGCGAGGCAGGCCGCCAGGTCGCCCTTGGTGAGGTCGGAGGTGTAGTCGTTGCCGGTGAAGCGGCGGATCTGGCCCTTGTCGACGCCCTTCTGCAACCGGGCGACGGCCGCGTCGAAGTCGTCGTCGGTGAACCTGGCCGGGTCCTTGCCCATGTCGAGCAGGGTCATGCCCATGGTGTCGCGCATCTCGGTGAGGAAGCCGACGCGGCCCTTGAGGCGGGGGTTGTCGAGCAGGTCGGAGACCGACTTCACCTCTGTGCCGTCGAGAGCCTTCTTGTTGTAGGCGATGACGGTGGAGATGCCCTGCCAGGGGTAGCTGTAGGCGCGGCCCGGGTCCCAGTCGGGGTTGCGGAACTGCGGCGACAGGTTGCTGTAGGCGTGCGGCAGGTTCGACGGGTCGAGTTTCTGCACCCAGCCGAGGCGGATCAGCCGCGCGGCCAGCCAGTCGGTGAGGACGATGATGTCGCGGCCGGTGTCCTGGCCGGCGGAGAGCTGCGGCTTGATCTTGCCGAAGAACTCGTTGTTGTCGTTGATGTCCTCGGTGTACTTGACCTTGATGCCGGTGCGTTCGGTGAAGGCCTCCAGCGTCGGATGGTGCCGGCCGCTGTCGTCGACATCCATGTACTCGGTCCAGTTGGAGAAGCTGACGGTCTTCTCCTTCGCCGAGTGGTCCTCGGCGGACGTGCCGCCCTCGGTCTTGCCGGCCGCGGGGATCCCGCAGGCGCTCAGCGCCCCGAGTCCGCCGAGGGTGAGCGCGCCGCCCGCGGAGGCGCGCAGCAGCGAACGGCGGGTCAGGGCTGCCCTGCCGTTGCGGTAGCTGCGCCTGATGGCGGCCATCTGGGCCGGACTCAGGCGGTCGGGCTCGTACTGCTCCATGCGCGTGGTGCCCTTTCGGGAGGTCGGCCGTGGTCGGCGGCCTGCTCTTGGCTATCGGTCCCCGAAGACGGTGCGGTGCCAGTTCTTCCTGATTACCGCCGTATTGTCGAACATGACGTGTTTGATCTGCGTATATTCCTCGAACGAATACGCTGACATGTCCTTGCCGAAGCCGGACTGCTTGTAGCCGCCGTGCGGCATCTCGCTGATGATCGGGATGTGGTCGTTGATCCACACGCACCCGGCCTTGATCTCGCGTGTGGCGCGGTTCGCCCGGTAGACGTCCCGGCTCCACGCGGAGGCGGCCAGACCGTACGGGGTGTCGTTGGCGAGCCTGATGCCCTCCTCGTCGGTCTCGAACGGCAGGACGACGAGGACCGGACCGAAGATCTCGGACTGGACGATCTCGCTGCCCTGCGGAGCGTCCACCACCAGGGTGGGCAGGTAGTAGGCCCCCTTGGCAAGGTCCCCACCGGGCACATCACCGCCGGTCACCACGCGCGCGTAGGAGCGTGCACGGTCGACGAAGGCGGCGACGCGGTCCCGCTGGGCGTGCGAGATCAGCGGGCCGAGGTCGGTGCCCGGCGCGAACGGGTCGCCGAGCCGGACGGTCTCCATCAGCGCGGCGGTCCGCTCCACGAACTCCTCGTACAGCGGACGCTGCACGTACGCGCGCGTGGCGGCCGTGCAGTCCTGGCCGGTGTTGATCAGCGCGCCCGCGACGGCGCCGTTCGCGGCGGCCTCCACGTCGGCGTCGTCGAAGACGACGAAGGGTGCCTTGCCGCCCAGCTCCAGATGGAGGCGCTTGACGGTGGCGGTGGCGATCTCGGCGACCCGCTTGCCGACGGCCGTGGAGCCCGTGAAGGAGGTCATGGCCACGTCGGGGTGCCCGACCAGGTGCTCCCCGGCCACCCGGCCGGCGCCGGTGACGATGTTGACGACGCCGTCGGGGATGCCGGCCTCGGTGGCGGCCTCCGCGAAGAGCAGCGAGGTCAGCGGGGTCAGCTCGGCCGGCTTCAGCACGATCGTGTTGCCCGCCGCGATCGCCGGGAGGATCTTCCACGCGGCCATCTGGAGGGGGTAGTTCCAGGGTGCGATGGAGCCGACGACGCCGATGGGCTCCCGGCGGACGTACGAGGTGTGGTCGCCGGAGTACTCGCCGGCCGACTGTCCTTGGAGGTGGCGGGCGGCGCCGGCGAAGAACGCGGTGTTGTCGATCGTGCCGGGCACGTCGAACTCTCGCGTCAGCTTGAGCGGCTTGCCGCACTGAAGGGACTCGGCGCGGGCCAGCTCGTCGGCGTGGTCGGCGAGGACGGCCGCGAAGCGGTGCAGCGCGTCGGAGCGCTCGCCGGGGGTGGCGCCGGACCAGCCCGGGAACGCCTCGCGGGCCGCGGCGACGGCGGCGTCCACGTCGTCCGTGCCGGCCAGCTCGTAGGTGTAGGCCTCGGTGCCGGTGGCAGGGTCGATCACGGCGTGGGTCGCGCCCGAGGTGCCCTGGGTGAGGCGGCCCGCGATGAACTGCGCGCCGGCCGCGAAACGTTCCTGTGCGGGGAACTGCATGTCGCTCTCCTCCGCCGGCCCCCGCTGGTGAAGAGGGTCTGGGGGCGTAGCTTCAGCTCGATTTGAGTGCCGATCCTGACAGAGCAATGGGTCGCCAACAAGTGATTCCGTTGTTGCCATTTGGTTACGCGACGGAATCTGTCGACCAGGTGTCGAGTCGGAACCGAAAAGGCAGGACGCAGTGTCAGTGGTGCGTGCCACACTCGCATGCATCGAGAAGATCACGGGGGACGCCATGCGCACGATCGACTCCCACGAGTCGCTGATCAGGCAGATCCGCGCCGGGGTGCGGATGAAGTACCTGTACTTCTGGGGCCACCGGCCCCGTCCCGACGGGCGGCTCGGCCCGAGCTGTCTGAGCCAGTGGTGGCCGTCGCCGTTCACGGTGGGCGGGGTCACCTACCGGACGGCCGAGCACTGGATGATGGCCGAGAAGGCCCGGCTGTTCGGCGACGCGGAGGCCGAGCGGGCGGTGCTCGCGGCGGAGCATCCCGCGGAGGCGAAGAAGGCGGGCCGGCTGGTGCGCGGCTTCACCGAGGAGACATGGGCCCGGGAGCGGTTCCGGATCGTGGTGGAGGGCAGCGTCCACAAGTTCGCCGCCGACCCGGCGCTGCGGGCGTATCTGCTGGGCACGGGCACCCGTGTCCTGGTCGAGGCCAGCCCCGTCGACCGGGTGTGGGGCATCGGCCTCGCCTCGGACGACCCGGCGGCCGGGGACCCGGAGCGGTGGCGGGGGCTGAACCTGCTGGGGTTCGCGCTGATGCGGGCGCGGGAGCGGATGGTGGAGGGGGAGGGCTGAGGCCGGGGAGCCCTGGCCGCCGGACCGGGAGCCCCGGGTCGCCGTCCGGGAGCCCCGGGGCGCCGCCCGGGGCCCCTTCGTCCTTCCGGGCCGTGGGTGCCGGGCTCAGCCCACGGTTATCAGGAGGACCAGTATGCCGACGCCGAGCACCAGGCCCGCCGCGCCGCAGATCATGCCGGCCAGCGCCTGGCCACCGTTGGTGGCGACGCCCTGGTTGGCCCGGCTGCGGCCCACGGCGCCGAAGACGACGGCGAGAATGCCGAGGATGATCGACAGCGGCCACAGACAGAAGATCCCCGCCGACACGATGCCGATGACAAGTCCCGTCGTACCCATGCCGTTGTCGGGCGGCGGCACCATGCCGGGCCAGCCGTAGTAGCCGACCGGCACCGGGCGGGCGTTCGGGGCGTGGGCACCGCCGTAGGGGTGCGGGTGGCCGTAGTCGCCGACCGGATAGCCGTACGGCAGCTGACCGGGCCCCTCTGGGGCGATGGGCGGCGGCGGAACCGGCTCGCCCGCGCCCGGCGGGGCGAACAAGTTGCCCTGCATGCCGGCACCGGGCGGGGGCGTGGCGGCCGGCGGCGCGAAGGGACCGGCCTGAGCGGCAGGGCCCACGGCGCCGGAAGCGGGCGGGGCGAAGGGGTTGCCCGGGCCGGCGGCCGGGGTCGGCGTGGGCGGGGCGAACGGGTTGCCCGTGCCGGGAGCGTCCGGCGTCGGCGGGGCGAAGGGGTTGCCGCCGACGCCGTTCGGGTGGGCGGTGCCGGGGTCGGCCGGGCCGGTGCCCTCGGGGGCGCCGGGCATCGAGGCGATCGTCTGCTGGTCGTGCACGGACGGGGTGCCGGGAGACGGGACGCCGTCGCCGACGGTGTACCCGGGACCCTGCGGTCCGGAGGCGTCGGGCGCCGCCCACGCGGCCGGCTTGCCGGTGTCCACCGCGTCGGCGGGGCTCCCGGCAGCGGGCGTGGCGTCGGCCGGATTCCCGGCGGGCGTCCCCTCGGCGGGGTCCCCGGCGGCGGACGTGGCGTCGGCCGGGGCCGCGGTGTCGTCCTTGGTCAGCGACACCCGCGGTGCCGGCTCCTGCGGTTGCGCGGACGTGTCCGCCTCTCCCGGGGACACCGGCTCCACCGCGTCCCGCGGCTCCGGTGTCACGTCGTCGGACATGCCCTTGACCCCCTCGATGTACAGCGTTCCGTCATGCTAAGGCCAGGGAAGATCCGTCGCCGCTCCGGCCTACGATGATCCCGAGTCACCGATCAGCCGATCACCCGCGTCCCTCCGCGCACGACGCCGGGGACGCCGTCCCAGGGGAGGACCCCTTGACCGATCGCTCCGCCGACCACGCCGTGGCCGCCACCGCGCCCGCCGACCCCGGCGCCCGCACGCTGAACACCTTCATCGCGGGCCTGCCCAAGGCGGAACTGCATGTGCACCATGTCGGATCCGCCTCCCCCCGTATCGTCTCCGAGCTGGCCGCCCGGCACCCCGACTCCAAGGTGCCCAGCGACCCCGAGGCCCTCGTCGACTACTTCACGTTCACGGATTTCGCCCACTTCATCGACGTGTACCTGTCGGTCGTGGACCTGATCCGCACTCCCGAGGACGTCCGGCTCCTCACCTACGAGGTCGCCCGCGACCTGGCCCGGCAGCAGGTGCGCTACGCCGAGCTGACCATCACGCCGTACTCCTCCACCCGGCGCGGTATCGACGAGCGTGCCTTCATGGACGCGATCGAGGACGCCCGCAAGGCGGCCGAGGCCGAGTTCGGGACCGTACTGCGCTGGTGTTTCGACATTCCCGGCGAGGCCGGGCTGGCCTCCGCGGAGGAGACCGCGCGGCTGGCCACCGACGACCGGCTGCGCCCGGAGGGCCTGGTCTCCTTCGGGCTCGGCGGACCCGAGATCGGCGTGCCGCGCCGGCAGTTCAAGCCGTACTTCGACCGGGCGATCGCCGCGGGCCTGCACTCGGTGCCGCACGCCGGTGAGACGACCGGCCCGGAGACGGTGTGGGACGCGCTGACGCATCTGCGGGCCGAGCGCATCGGGCACGGCACCAGCTCGGCCCGGGACCCGAAGCTCCTCGCGCACCTCGCCGAGCACCGCATCCCGCTGGAGGTGTGCCCGACGTCGAACATCGCCACGCGCGCGGTGGGCACGCTGGACGAGCATCCGATCAAGGAGTTCGTGCAGGCCGGGGTGTTCGTCACGATCAACTCGGACGACCCGCCGATGTTCGGCACGGACCTGAACACCGAGTACGCCGTCGCCGCCCGGCTGCTCGACCTCGACGAGGAAGGCCTGGCCGCCCTGGCGAAGAACGCGGTGGAGGCGTCGTTCCTCGACGACGCCGGAAAGGCGAGGATCAAGCGGGAGATCGACGCGTACACAACGGCCTGGCTCGCCTCCTGACCGCCGTCTCCCCCGGCGCTCCGGTGGGCCGGGACCACAATGTGCCCATGGAGAACGTGACCGCCGTCGCCCACCGCGGCGACCCCTACCGCGTCCGTGAGAACACCCTCGACTCGCTGCGCTCCGCGCTCGGCCTCGGCGCGGACGTGGTGGAGTTCGACGTACGGCTCACCAGGGACGAGGTGCCGGTGCTGCTGCACGACGCCACCCTGAAGCGGTTGTGGGAGCACGACCGTGCCGTGCGGTCGCTGTCGGCGGCCGAGGTGCGGGGGCTGACCGCCGGCGGGGTGCCCACGCTGGAGGAGGCGCTGGCGGCGACCGAGGGCAGCCGCGTGCTGATCGACCTGCCGGGCACGCCCGATGTGCGGGCGGCCCGGCGGGTGGTGGGCGTCGTACGGGAGGCCGGGGCGCAGGACCGCGCGTACTACTGCGCGGGCGCCCCCGCCATGCTCGCGGTGCGCGCCGCCGACCCGTCCGCCGAGATCGCGCTGACCTGGACGACGCTGGCGCCGCCCCGCCCGGCGCTGCTCGACGCGGTCCGCCCGCGCTGGCTGAACTACCGGTTCTCCCTGGTGGACCGTGCACTGGCCGAGCGAGTCCACCGGGAGGGCCGGCTGCTGTCGGTGTGGACGCCGGACACGCGCCGCTCCCTGCGGCGGCTGCTCGGCCTCGGCGTCGACTCGATCACCACGAACCGGGTGGACGTGCTGCTCGCGCTGCGGGCCGCGTCCGTACCTCAGGGGAGCTGAGGCCCGAGGCGGCGGGGTGCGGGGGCGCGGGAGGCCTGCCGTTCCCGCCCCGTCGGGGGATGCGCTCCCCTACCCCCTGCGTCCGGGCAGCCGTCGTGCCACTCCGTGGGCGGCGACCGTCGAGGCGGCGGCCACGGCGAGGCCGACGGCTGCGTCCCTCGGGCGTACGGGGCGCAGTACCCCCGCGCGACGCAGCCTGCCGCGCGCCCAGAGGGTGAACGGCACGACCAGCAGCGGCGAGGTGGCCGAGCCGGGGGTGTAGCCGCGTACGGCCGCGGCCTGCGCGAGGTGGACGAGGCCGTGCAGGCCGAAGCCGGTGAGTGCCGCCTGGTAGAAGGCCGAGCGGCCTCCCGTGAGATGCCCGGCGGCGGAGGCCGTGGCGACGACCGCACCCATGACGCCGACGGCGACGGCGAACTCCCGTTCGTCGACCGACTCGGCCTGCCGCCAGACGCGTTCGGGCACCGACGGGAAGCGTTCGCGCAGTTCCGGGAGGTTGCGGCGGAGCCAGCCCGGCAGCAGCGCCACCTCCTCGGTGTCGTGCAGAGCCCAGGCCGCGAGCAGCCCGAAGGTGACGGCACTTGTCACTCGGTCGTCCATGATTCCCCCTCACCCGGGCCCCGGGCAGGCCACGGCGTTCCCTCTGTCTACTCCCACCCGCCGGTGGCCAGATACGGGAGGGGGGTATATTCTGAACTCGACGACAGATACCCCCCACGGGTATATGTGACGGCGGTCGGGCAGCCGCCGGACCGACACAGCAGCCGTTCTGCCCCGGGAGTGGTCATGAGCCTCAAGAAGATCGGCGCGTTCGGCACCGCGCTCGCCGCGACCTTCGCCCTCGCCTACGGCGTCGCCGACGCGGTCGCTCCCGACTCCGCCCGCACCACCGCCGAGTCCCCTGCCCACAGCATGGGCAGCGACGAGGACGAGGCGCACGCGGGCGACACCCACGGCGGCGACGGCCCATCCGCCGCGCACACGCCGGGCGGCCTCCAAATCTCCGAGCGCGGCTACACCCTCGACCTGCTCACCCCGCGCCTCACGGCCGGTGAGAAGAGCGTGCTGCGGTTCGCGGTGCGCGACGCCGACGGGCACCCCGTGACGTCGTACCGGACGGAACACGAGAAGGAACTCCACCTGATCGTCGCCTCCAGGGATCTGACGGCCTACCGCCATCTGCATCCCGTCCGCGCCGCCGACGGCACCTGGAGCATCGCCACGACCCTTCCGGAGGCCGGCGCCTACCGGGTGTTCGCCGACTTCACGCCCGCCGCCGAGAAGGAAGGCCTCACCCTCGGCACGGACCTCGCCGTCACCGGCACCTACCGGCCCTCGACCCCGCCCGCACCCGCGCCGACCGCCACCGTCGACGGATACTCCGTCCGACTCGGCGGCACCCTGCGCGCGGGCGAGGAGAGCGAGCTGACGTTCACCGTGACCCGCGACGGCCGCGCCGTCACCGACCTCCAGCCCTACCTGGGCGCATACGGCCATCTGGTCGCCCTGCGCTCCGGCGACCTGGCCTACCTGCATGTGCACCCGCACCAGGAGGCCCACGGCACCGAGACGTCCGGGCCCCGAGTGTCCTTCACCGCCGCCGCGCCCAGCGCCGGCACCTACCGGCTGTTCCTCGACTTCAAGACCGGCGGCACGGTCCACACGGCGGCCTTCACCCTCACCGCCGGCGGACACGGGCACTGACACCGGCCGTCCGCTACCCCTCGGCCGGGGTGGGGGCGACCGTCTCCGCCTCCGCGGCCGAGTGGCCGTTGCCGGCCGGGCCCGTCTCCGTCGCCGGGAGAGCGGCGGACGGCGGTGTGCTGGGCACCGCGGAGGGGCCGGTCGTGTAGCCCGGGGAGGCGCCCGGCCGGTCCGAGGGCGAGGGCGAGCGCGTCGCCGTGCGGCCCGGGACCGACGAGACGGACGGTTCGGGCACCTCCGCCGGACTGCTCGCGGGCGGCGGCGGGGCCAGCGGCACGGCCGGAGGTGCCGGGGCGCGGGCCGGGCCGGGCGCCAGCAGCACCGCGAGGCAGGCGGCGACCGCGCAGGTCACACCGGCTCCGGCCGCCGTGCGCAGCAGCCGGCGGCGGGCGGCGGCGCGGCGGACCGCCTCGTAGTGTCCGGGCGGAGGGCCGAGATGCTCGATGTCCGGGCGGAGAAGCACCGCGAGGGGATCGTCGGGCCCGAACTCCGCCGGGTCGTCGTCCAGACGGTGATGCTCGTACGGGCGTTCGCCGCCCGGCCCGTTGTCGTACGGCCGGTCGCGGCCGGACGCGGGGTCGTACGGCTGCCCGTGGCCGGGCCCGCGGCGGGACGGCCGGTCGTCGCGGTGTCCGTCCCGGCCGGACGCGGGGTCGTACGGCTGCCCGTGGCCGGGCCCGCGGCGGGACGGCCGGTCGTCGCGGTGTCCGTCGTCAGCGCGTGGGATCAAGGCTTCTCCTCAGGTGGACGCGGAGCAGTTCACGGGCCGCGTGCAGGTCGGCCTTGACGGTTCCCTCCTTGCGCCCGGTCAGCACGGCCACCTCCCGGATCGGCATGTCAGCGTAGTAGTGCAGCAGGATCGGGACGCGCAGCCGCTCGGGCAGCGACTGCACCAGCAGCCGCACCGACGGGTCGGCCTGCTCCTCCGCGGGCCGTACGGCGGCTTCGTTGGTCACCCGGCGCACGGCCCGGCGTTCGCGCTCCAGCTTGCGCCAGTGGTCGCGGACCAGGTTGGCGGCGGTGACGTAGAGGAAGCCGCGCGGCTCGTCGACGGACGTCCAGCGGGCCCAGAGCCGGGTGAAGGACTCGGAGGCGATCTCGTGGGCCGTCCCGTCGTCGTCGACGAGCCGGCGGCACCAGCCGGCGAGGCGCGGGTACAGGGCGGCGAACAGCTCGGACGCCTCCCTGTCGCGGGACCGTTTCACCGTTCTCCAGGGGTGTGGGGGACTCGTCGGACAGGACCCCGGACGGGCGGCGCGCGTTCCGCCGGTCCGGGGGTCGGGGTCGGTCGGGGGTCAGGG
>NZ_JALLGL010000103.1 GCF_023072675.1 Streptomyces sp. XM83C | reverse complement strand
GGTGAGCGGGGGCGGGGCGTCACGCGCCGTGGAGGTGAGCGGGGGCCGGGCGTCACGCGGCGTACGTGTGCGTCTCCGTGGCCTTCACCGACGCCCACACCGTGACGCCCGGGGCGAGGCCCAGCTCGGCGGCGGCGACCGTGGTGAGGTCGGCGGCCAGCGGCAGCTCGCCGGTGAGGTCGGCGCGGATCTGGTCGCCGTGGATCTCGAGACCGGCCACCTCGCACCGCCAGACGTTGCGGGCGCTGGAGCCGGTGGGCCGCTCCCGGTGCAGGGTGACGGCGCTGGGCGGGAACGCGACGAACACCCGCCCGGACAGGGACTCGGAGGCGGTGACGACCGGCCCGGCGTCGACGTGCACGCGGTGCCCGTCCGCCCGCCCCTGATACAGGTTGAGGCCGACGAGCCGGGCGATGTAGTCGGTGCGCGGATGCCGGGCGATGTCGGCGGGCGTGCCCTCCTGCACGATCCGGCCGCCCTCGATCACCACCAGCCGGTCGGCGAGGACCATGGCGTCCAGCGGATCATGGGTGACGAGGACGGCGACCGCCTCGAAGCCGGCCAGCTGGTGCCGGAGCTGGGCGCGGACGTCCAGGCGGGTACGGGCGTCCAGCGCGGCCAGCGGCTCGTCCAGCAGCAGCAGCCGGGGCCGTACGGCGAGAGCGCGGGCGAGGGCGACACGCTGGGCCTGCCCGCCGGAGAGCCGGCGCGGCCTGGCGGAGGCGTGCGCGGCGAGACCCATCCGGTCCAGCAGCTCGGCGGCGCGCTCGCGGGCCTCGGCCTTGCCGGCGCCCTGGCAGCGCGGCCCGAACGCCACGTTGTCCAGCGCGGACAGATGAGGGAACAGCAGATAGTCCTGGAAGACGACCCCGACGGGCCGCTTCTCCGGCGGGGCGTGCTCGAGCCGGGCGCCGTCGAGCCGCAGATGCCCGCCGCTGAGCGGGACCAGCCCGGCGAGGGCA
Source organism: Streptomyces sp. XM83C (assembly GCF_023072675.1). Classification (GTDB taxonomy): domain Bacteria; phylum Actinomycetota; class Actinomycetes; order Streptomycetales; family Streptomycetaceae; genus Streptomyces; species Streptomyces thermocoprophilus. The sequence goes on along the minus strand of NZ_JALLGL010000103.1, from coordinate 18,790 downwards.
CGCAGCGCGGTGGTCTTCCCGGCGCCGTTCGGCCCGAGCAGCGCGACGACCTCGCCGGGCGCGGCGGTCAGCGCGATGTCCAGCCGGAAGCCGCCGCGCTCCACGACGAGCCGGGCGTCGAGTCCTTCGTCCGGGGCGGTCATGAGGCGGTCATCCAGCGGTCGCGGAGGGCGGCGAGGACGGCGACGGACACGGCGAGCAGGACGAGGCTGAGCGCGACGGCCGCCTCGGGGTCGTTCTGGAGGGCGAGATACACGGCGAGCGGCATGGTCTGGGTACGGCCGGGGAAGTTGCCGGCGAAGGTGATGGTGGCGCCGAACTCGCCGAGGGCCCGCGCCCAGGCGAGGACCGCGCCGGCCGCGACGCCGGGCGCGATCAGCGGCAGGGTGACCCGGCGGAACGCGGTGAACCGGGAAGCCCCCAGCGTCTGCGCGGCCTCCTCGTAGCGGGGGTCGGCGGCGCGCAGGGTGCCCTCGACGCTGATGACGAGGAACGGCATCGCCACGAACGCCTCGGCGAGGACGACCCCGGTGGTGGTGAACGGCAGGGTGATCCCGAACCAGGCGTCGAGCCACTGCCCGATGACGCCGTTGCGGCCGAACGCCATGAGCAGGGCGACACCGCCGACGACCGGCGGCAGCACCAGCGGCAGCGTCACCAGGGCGCGCACGAGCCGCCGCCCGGGGAACTCGGCCCGCGCCAGCAGCCACGCCAGCGGCACGCCGACGACGAGGCTGACGGCGGTGGCGGCACTCGCGCAGATCAGGGACAGCCGCAGCGCCTGCCACACCTCGGTGCTGGTCAGCAGTTCCGGCATGCTGCTCCAGGGCGCGCGCAGCAGCAGCGCGAGCAGGGGCAGCAGCAGAAAGGCCAGGCCGACGAGGGCGGGCACCAGCAGCGCCCCCGGCACACCGGTACGGCGCCGTCCGCCGTCGCCCTCCCGCTCCGTACGGCCGTGGCGGAACCACGGCCCTGTGCGGGGGCCGGTCGCGGCACCGGACTTGCGGAGGGCGGTCACGGCTGGAGGAAACCGGCCTCGGTCAGTACCTTCTGCCCCTCGGCGGACCGCACGAGGTCGATGAACGCCCGGGCGGCGCCGGTGTTCCCGGCGTTCTTCAGCACGGTGATCGGATAGTCGTTGACGGCCTGGGCCGATTCCGGAAAGTCCACGCCCTCCACCTTGTCACCCGCGGCCTTCACATCGGTCCTGTACACGAGGGCGGCGTCGGCCTCCTTCAGCGCGACCTTGTTCAGCGCCGACTTCACGTCCTGCTCGTACGAGACCGGGGTGACCTTGACGCCGCCGGCGTCGAGCGCCTTCTGCGCGGCGGCGCCGCACGGCACGGTCCTGTCGCACAGCACGACCTTCAGGTCGCTCCTGGTGAGGTCCTTCAGCGAGGCCAGCTCGTCGGGGTTGCCGGGCAGGGTGGCGATCTCCAGCCGGTTCCGTACGAACGTGACGGGCGTGCCGGCGGCGCCGCCCTGGTCGGTGACGAGCTTCATCGTCCTGGGGCTGGCGGCGGCGAACACGTCGGCGGGCGCGCCGCCGTTGATGCTCGCGGCGAGGCTGTCGCTGCCCCCGAAGCTGAAGGTGACCTCGGTACCGGGGTACTTCTGCTCGAACTTCTTCCCCAGCTCGGTGAAGCTCTCCTTCAACGAGGCCGCGGCGAACACGGTGACGTCCCCGGACACCTTCCCCGCCCCCGCCCCGGACGCGGACGAGCCCGCCGAGTCGGCCGCGCCGGAGGAGGAAGAACAAGCGCTCACCGTGAGCACTCCGAGGGCGACGGCCCCCACGCCCGCCACCCGCAGCAGACGTCGGCCACGGCACACAGAACGGATCACCACGAGCCCCACTCCCTCGCCCTCCCGCACGACTTCATCCGGCCCCGTACGGACGCTTCCACGGTCTCCCGACCATGCCGTCGGCCGACCGCGACCACCTTCGATGATGGCGCAGATGCGAGCAACAAGTCACTTGTGGCTTCGTATGAGCGAACTATCGCCGGAGAAATCCTGGCATGTGCGTTCACACTGCTGTCCGACCCCCGTGGTCGGGCGAGGGATGGGTCCGTGGACGTCCGGTACAGGGCACGGACGGCGACCATGGCGCTCAAGCGGTTACGCGGCCTGATCGCCGACTGCCCCGAACTGCTGGCCGGCGTCGCCCCGCTGATCGCGGCGGCGGGTGAACTGTCATGAACGACAACGGCACGGTCGCATACAACTCCGCCGACGGCGCCACCGTCGGTGTCCAGGCCGGCGTCGTACGCGACTCGACGTTCCAGATCGTCGGCTGGCCAGGGCGCGTCTTTCCGGTCTTGCCGCATCCAGCAGCGGTGCGTTCCGACCGACCCGCGCCGGGTCCGGTGCGCACATGCCGAGGGCGGGGTCAGAAGACCCCGCCCGTCATGCTGAAGGTGTCACGGCCACACCAGGCAGTAAGGCTGGTGCCCCGCCTCGTGGAGGCGCTTGGAGAAGTCCTGCCATTCGTGGAGGAGCTGGTAGACGTCGAAGGCGTCGCGGGGGCCGCCGCGGTCCGGGACCGTCGACCAGATGAAGGCCGCCGCGCCGACCGCTTCCTCGCCTATGTCCCGCAGGGGGTCGACGACGGTCATGGGGAGCTTCACCACCGCGTAGTCGGGGTGCAGGACGACGAGTTCCAGCGGGGGCACCTTGTGCAGGGGCACGCCTTCGATGCCGGTGAGGACCATGGCGGCCATCGTCTCCGGCTTGATCTTGGTGAACATGCCGCCCATGCCCAGTTCGTCGCCGCCGAGTTCCTCGGGGCGCATCGAGATCGGGACGCGGGCCGCGGTCGCGCCGTCGGGCGCGCCGAAGTACTTGTACGTCACCCCCACCCGACCACCGTTTCTGTTCACGGCCCGGAGTCCGTCGGTCCGGCTCAGCCGGTCGACTCGCTCGGGCTCACTCGCCGCACCCTGTGCCTGACGTGCTTCGTTCGCCTCCGCTTCGCGTCGGTGCCTTCCCCGCCGGGCACGTCGAGGACCCAGGTCATCGGTCCCCTCGCCCAGTCCGCCACCGCGATGCATATCTCCACCCGACTGCTTTTCTAGGACGCGTGGCCCCCGCCGCGCAACCCGATCATCGTGTCAGTGACCTCCCCCACGGCCGCCCGCCGAAACGTGCGGTTGAAACATCTGTCCGTGCGAGCGGGAAGGGCGTGACACGTCCCTCCGCCTGTCCATACGTATGCGGCGTTCAGTTTCTCAGACGAGAGCGGAAGAGACTTCGGTTCGGCGGGGGTGCGGCCGTGGTTTCCGCGCCTCCGCCTACCCTGGGAGGGTTGACCGGTGCCGCCTCGCGGCGGGGCCGGGCCGTCGGAGCCAGCCGGAGAAGGTCGGAGAACCCGCACGTCATGAGCGAACTGCCCTACCCCTACGACGCGCCCGCCTCGCAGGCGCTGTTCGACCGTGCGTCCGCAGTCACCCCGGGCGGTGTGAACTCGCCGGTGCGCGCCTTCCGCGCGGTCGGCGGCACGCCCCGGTTCATGGTGTCCGGCCGGGGCGCCTGGCTGACCGACGCCGACGGGCGGGACTACGTCGACCTGGTCTGCTCGTGGGGGCCGATGATCCTCGGCCACTCCCACCCCGAGGTGATCGCGGCCGTGCAGGAGGCCGTGGCGCGCGGTACGTCGTTCGGTACGCCCGGTGAGGGTGAGGTGGCGCTCGCCGAGGAGATCGTGGCCCGTGTGGAGCCGGTCGAGCAGGTGCGGCTCGTCTCCAGCGGCACCGAGGCGACGATGTCCGCCATCCGGCTGGCCCGTGGCTTCACCCGGCGTTCCAAGGTCATCAAGTTCGCGGGCTGCTACCACGGTCACGTCGACTCGCTCCTGGCGGCGGCGGGCAGCGGTGTCGCCACGTTCGCGCTGCCGGACACCCCGGGTGTGACGGGCGCGCAGGCCGGCGACACGATCGTGCTGCCGTACAACGATCTGGAGGCCGTGCAGGAGGCCTTCCACCGGCACCCCGGCGAGATCGCCTGTGTGATCACGGAGGCGTCGCCCGGCAACATGGGTGTGGTGCCGCCGCTGCCCGGTTTCAACGAGGGCCTGCGCGACACCTGCCACAAGAACGGCGCCCTGTACATCTCCGACGAGGTCATGACCGGCTTCCGCACGAGCCGCGCCGGCTGGTACGGCGTGGACGGGGTGAAGCCCGACCTGATGACGTTCGGCAAGGTCATGGGCGGTGGCTTCCCGGCCGCCGCGTTCGGCGGGCGCGCCGATGTGATGGCGCACCTCGCGCCGGCCGGGCCCGTGTACCAGGCGGGCACGCTGTCCGGGAACCCGGTCGCGACCGCGGCGGGCCTCGCCCAGCTGCGGCTGCTCGACGACGCGGCGTACGACACCGTGAACGAGGTGTCCCGGCAGATCCGGTCGCTGGTGACGGAGGCGCTCACCAAGGAGGGTGTCGCGCACCGGGTGCAGACCGCCTCCAACATGTTCTCGGTGTTCTTCACCGACCGGCAGGTGCGGGACTACGAGGACGCCAAGGCGCAGGAGTCGTTCCGCTACACCGCGTTCTTCCACTCGATGCTGGCGAACGGCGTCTATCTGCCGCCGTCGTCGTTCGAGTCCTGGTTCGTGTCCACGGCCCACGACGAGCGGGCCCTTCAGAAGATCGCCGACGCCCTTCCGGCGGCGGCCCGAGCAGCCGCGGAGGCCACCGCGTGACCAGCAGCAAGGACATCACCGTCGTCCACCTCATGCGGCACGGCGAGGTCGCCAACCCGGACGGCGTCCTGTACGGGCGGCTGCCCGGCTATCACCTGTCCGAACTGGGGCGGAAGATGGCCGAGCGGGTCGCCGACCATCTCGCGTCCCGTGACATCACGTATGTCTGCGCGTCACCGCTGGAGCGGGCGCAGGAGACGGCGACGCCGATCGCGAAGGCGCACGGGCTGGACCTCGCAACGGACGAGCGGCTGATCGAGGCGGAGAACGTCTTCCAGGGCAAGACGTTCGGTGTGGGCGACGGCGCGCTGCGCAAGCCCGCCAACTGGAAGCACCTGGTGAACCCGTTCCGGCCGTCATGGGGCGAGCCGTACGTGGACCAGGTGGTGCGGATGATGGGCGCGCTGCACTCCGCGAAGGACGCGGCGCGCGGGCACGAGGCGGTCCTCGTCAGCCATCAGCTGCCGATCTGGATCGTGCGTTCGTACGTCGAGCGGCGCCGGCTGTGGCACGACCCGCGCAAGCGGCAGTGCACGCTCGCCTCGCTGACCACGTTCACCTTCCAGGGCAACAAGATCGTCTCCGTCGGCTACACCGAGCCGGCCCGCGACCTGGTCCCCGCGCATCTGCTCGCCGGCGCCAAGCCGGTGAAGGGGAAGAGCAAGGCCTTCGGCGCGTGACGCGGCGGCGCGCTCGGGTGCCGTGCCCGAGCGCGCCGCAACCGGAAGCCCCGCTGCGGCGTCGTACACAAGCGTCGTGACCGATCGCGCACTGTGCGTTTTCGCTCTGTTTGTTATGCGTTCGGTTCGTTTATGTGGAACCTCCCCGTTCGTCGTGCCCTCTGAATGGGTGACCACCCACGGACGCGACGAATCGGGGATCACATGCGCACCTTCTCCCGCAGGGGAATGCTCGGTGTCGGCGCGGGCGCCACGGCCGCCGTCGCACTCGCCGGATGCAGCGGCGGCTCCGGCGGCTCCTCGCCGTCGGACGGTTCGTCCCGCTCCGGCGGTTCCGGTGACGGTGCCAAACCCTCCGGCAGCCCCACCGTGGCCGCGCGCCCGATAGGGGACGGGTCGACGTCCTTCACCGGCAAGCAGCCCCATCAGCCCGACGCCCCGCAGCCGCTGGAGCCCGGTCAGGAGCCGCCGCAGTTCGTGGTGTTCTCCTGGGACGGCGCCGGCGAGGTCGGCAACGGTCTCTTCCCGCGCTTCCTGGACCTCGCCAAGGAGCACGGCGCGAGCATGACCTTCTTCCTCTCCGGGCTGTATCTGCTGCCCGAGTCGAAGAAGCGGCTGTACGACCCGCCGAACAACCCGCGCGGCGCCTCCGACATCGGCTATCTCACCGACGACCACATCAAGGAGACGCTGAAGAACCTGCGCCGGGCCTGGCTGGAGGGCCATGAGATCGGCACGCACTTCAACGGGCACTTCTGCGGCGAGAGCCACGGCTCGGTCAAGCACTGGACGCCCAAGCAGTGGCGCAGCGAGATCGACCAGGCCAAGTCGTTCGTGAAGCAGTGGCGCACCAACACCGGCTGGACCGAGCTGGAGCCGCTGCCGTTCGACTACGACAAGGAGCTGGTCGGCGGTCGCACGCCCTGTCTGCTCGGTCAGGACAACCTGCTGCCCACCGCCCGCGCCCTCGGCTGGCGCTACGACGCCTCCTCGCCGGGCGGCCGGCAGGTCTGGCCGGTGAAGAAGCAGGGCATATGGGATCTGCCGTTGCAGCAGATACCGTTCCCCGGGCGGAGCTTCGAGGTCCTGTCGATGGACTACAACATGCTCGCCAACCAGTCCCTGAACTCCACCAAGGCTCCGGCGCACAACTACCCGGGCTGGCGGAAGCAGTCGGCGCAGGCGTACATCCAGGGATTCAAGCGGGCGTATGAGACAAACAGGGCGCCTCTGTTCATAGGTAACCATTTCGAAACCTGGAACGGCGGAATCTACATGGACGCCGTCGAAGAGGCGATCAAGCACATCGCCCGCGAGAAGGAGAAGGGTGCCGACGTACGCATGGTCTCCTTCCGTCAGTTCGTCGACTGGATCGACGTACAGAAGCCGGAGGTGCTGGCCAAGCTGCGCACCCTGGAGGTCGGGCAGAAACCGGCCGGCGGCTGGCAGGCCTTCACCGGGGGCACGGGAGCCAAGAACCCCGCCTGAAATGCGGTTCTTCCCCCGCAAGGGGGGCGCGCAAGATCCCCGGAACGGACATGCGAAACTTTTCACATGAGTGCCGCCAGCCGCGCCCCCCAGCGCTCGTACAGCACCCGCACCACCCGTAGCCGCGCCGTCCGGATCGCCGTGACCGCCGCGGCTGCCGCGCTGTCCCTCACCGCGTGCACCTCGGGCGGCACGTCCGGCGGGGGCGGCAACACCAACTTCATCACCGGCTCCGACGGCATCGCGACCGTCGCCAAGGGCGACCGGGCCCAGGCCCCCGACCTGTCCGGTGAGACCGTCGACGGTGCGAAGCTCGACGTCGCCGACTACAAGGGCAAGGTCGTCGTCCTCAACATCTGGGGCTCGTGGTGCCCGCCCTGCCGCGCCGAGGCCAAGGGCTTCGAGAAGGTCTACCAGGACCTCAAGGGCAAGGGCGTGCAGTTCGTCGGCATCAACACCCGCGACGCCAGCACCGGCCTCGCGAAGGCCTTCGAGGAGGAGCAGGGCGTCACCTACCCGAGCCTGTTCGACCCGGACGGCCGGCTGATGCTCCGCTTCAAGAAGGGCACCCTCAACCCGCAGGCCATCCCCTCCACCCTGGTCATAGACCGCGACGGGAAGATCGCGGCGCGCACCCTCCAGGCACTCAGCGAGGAGAAGCTGCGCAAGATGATCGAACCGGTCCTGGCGGAGAAGTGACGTGACCGCGGTGACCACGCTGGCCGAGGCGGCCGGCCCCAACACGACGGTGCTCAACGGCGCCCTGCTGCTGGCGCTGCCCATCGCGCTGCTCGGCGGCCTCGTCTCGTTCTTCTCCCCGTGCGTGCTGCCGCTCGTCCCCGGCTATCTGTCGTACGTGACCGGCGTCACCGGCACCGATCTGGCGGAGGCCCGCCGCGGCCGGATGGTCGCCGGCGCCTCCCTGTTCGTGCTCGGCTTCACCGCCGTGTTCGTCTCCAGCGGCGCCCTGTTCGGCTACTTCGGCGACACCCTCCAGGCGCACAAGGGCGTCCTGTCGAAGGTGCTCGGCGTCTTCATGATCCTCATGGGTGCCTTCTTCATGGGCCTGATGCCCTGGATGACCCAGCGTGAGTTCCGCCTGCACAAGCGGCCCGCGACCGGCCTCGTCGGCGCACCCGTGCTGGGCGCCCTGTTCGGCATCGGCTGGACGCCGTGCATCGGCCCCACCCTGTCGAGCGTGCTGATCCTCTCCCAGGACCAGGGCAGCGCCGGACGCGGAGCACTGCTGACGGTCGCCTACTGCCTGGGCCTCGGTGTGCCCTTCGTGCTCGCCGCGGTCGCCTTCCGCAAGGCGCTCGGCGCGTTCGGCTGGGTCAAGCGCCACTATGTGTGGGTCATGCGCATCGGCGGCACGATGATGATCGCGACCGGTCTGCTGCTGCTGACCGGCGCGTGGGACAGCATCGTCCAGCACATGCAGTCCTGGTCCAACGGCTTCACTGTGGGGATCTGATCGATGAGCAAGACCACCGCCTCCGACACGGGCCAGGTCCCCGCCGAGGACCAGGACCTCGGTGCCGCGGGCTCCCGGCTCTCCACCGCCCCCCAGGAGGAGCAGCCCCATCTGCCCGCCCTCGGCGTGGTCGGCTGGGTGCGCTGGTTCTGGCGGCAGCTGACCTCCATGCGGGTCGCGCTGCTGCTGCTCCTGCTGCTGTCGCTGGCCGCGATCCCCGGCTCGGTGATCCCGCAGACCGGCATCGACGCGCTGAAGGTGGCCGACTTCCGTCAGCGGCACACCACCCTCGCGCCGATCTACGACAAGCTCGGCCTGTTCCACGTCTACAGCTCGGTGTGGTTCTCCGCGATCTACATCCTGCTGTTCGTCTCCCTCATCGGCTGTATCGTCCCGCGCACCTGGCAGTTCGTCGGCCAGCTGCGGGGCCGCCCGCCGGCCGCGCCGAGGCGGCTGACCCGGCTGCCCGCGTACACGACGTGGCGCAGCGAGGCCGACCCGGAGCAGGTCCGTGAGGCCGCGCTCGCCCTGCTGAAGAAGCGCCGCTTCCGCGCGCATGTCGCCGGGGACGCCGTCGCCGCGGAGAAGGGCTATCTGCGGGAGGCCGGCAACCTCGTCTTCCACATCGCGCTGATCGTGATGCTGGTGGCGTTCGCCTGGGGCCAACTGTACAAGTCCGAGGGCAACAAGCTGATCGTGCAGGGCGGCGGCTTCTCCAACACGCTCACCCAGTACGACGACTTCAAGTCCGGCAACCTCTTCAGCCAGGACGACCTGGACCCGTTCAGCTTCCGCCTGAACAAGTTCACCGGCACCTACGAGCTGACCGGCCCCAACCGCGGCACCCCCCGCACCTACGAGGCGGACGTCACCTACAGCGTCGGCGCCTACGGCAAGGAGCAGCGGACCACCATCAAGGTGAACGAGCCGCTGGAGATCGGCGACTCCAAGGTCTACCTGGTCAGCCACGGCTACGCGCCCGTCATCACCGTCCGCGACGCCCGCGGCAAGATCGTGATGAACAAGGAGGCCGTGCCGCTGCTCCCGCTGGACGGCAACGTCACCTCCTCCGGCGCCATCAAGGTGATGGACGGCTACCGCAACGCCAAGGGCGAGAAGGAGCAGCTCGGCTTCCAGGCGTTCTTCCTGCCGACGTACGGCGGCAAGGGCTCGACGATGCTGTCGGCGTTCCCGGCGCTGCTCAACCCGATGCTGGCGCTCAACGCCTACCACGGCGACCTCGGCGTGGACTCGGGCGTGCCGCAGAGCGTGTACCAGCTGAACAAGAAGAAGCTGACGGAGTTCAAGGACTCCAAGGGCGAGCTGTTCAAGCAGCAGCTGAAGATCGGCGAGACGATGACGCTGCCGGGCGGGGCCGGCTCGGTCACCTTCGAGGGCGTCAAGGAGTGGGCCGGCTTCCAGGTGACCCGCCAGCCGGGCAGCGGCTGGGCGCTCGTCGGTGCCGTCGCCGCGATCCTCGGTCTCGCCGCGTCCCTGTTCATCCAGCGGCGCCGCGTGTGGGTGCGCGCGGTCACCGGCGACGACGGGGTGACCGTCGTGGAGATGGCCGGCCTCGGCCGCAGCGAGTCCGCGAAGGTGCCCGAGGAACTCGGTGACCTCGCCGCCCTCCTCTACGACCGGGCCCCGGGCGCCCCCGACGCCGGTGACGACGGTCCCGGTGCCGACACCCCTGACGCCGCCGCCTCGGGCGACGCCCCCGGTGACGACGACCCCTCCTCCCGAGCCTCCGTACCTGCCGAAGGGGCTGAGCAGAAGTGACCCTAGCCGCGACCCAGCTGGCCGCCGCGACCAACGAGAACCTCGCGAGCATCAGCAACACGCTGATCTACTCCGCGATGGCCGTCTACACCCTGGCCTTCTTCGCCTACATCGCCGAGTGGATCTTCGGCAGCCGCAGCAAGGTCGGCCGTACCGCCGCCGCGCTCACCGCGCCGGACACGGCGAAGGCGGACGCGCCCGCCGTCACCGTGAACAAGGCCGGCGGCGGCACCGCCGTACTGGAACGCCCGAAGGTCGTGGTGCGCTCCTCCGCCGGCTCCCGTGACGTGCCGGACGGGCCGGGCGCGCACGGCGGCGACGAGCAGGGCGACCTGTTCGGCCGGGTCGCCGTCTCCCTCACCGTCCTCGCGTTCGTCGTGGAAGCGGCCGGTGTGGTCGCCCGCGCGGCGTCCGTGCAGCGGGCGCCGTGGGGCAACATGTACGAGTTCAACATCACCTTCTCCACGGTGGCCGTCGGCGTCTGGCTGGGCCTGCTCGCGCTCAGGAAGAACGTCCGCTGGCTCGGCCTGATCCTCATCACCACGGTCCTGCTGGACCTCGGCCTCGCGGTGACCGTCCTGTACACGGCGAGCGACCAGCTCGTCCCGGCGCTGCACTCGTACTGGCTGTACATCCACGTCTCCACGGCGATCTTCTGCGGCGCCGCCTTCTACGTCGGCGCGGCCGGCGCGCTCGCCTACCTGTTCAAGGACTCGTACGAGGCGAAGCTCGCGCGCGGCGGCAAGCCCGGCATCCTCGCCACGTCCGTTCTGGAGCGGCTGCCGTCGTCGGCGTCTCTGGACAAGTTCTCGTACCGGATCAACGCGGCCGTCTTCCCGCTGTGGACGTTCACCATCATCGCGGGCGCCATCTGGGCCGGTGACGCGTGGGGCCGCTACTGGGGCTGGGACCCGAAGGAGACCTGGTCGTTCATCACCTGGGTCGCCTACGCCGGCTATCTGCACGCCCGCGCCACGGCCGGATGGAAGGGCCGCAAGGCCGCCTACCTCGCGCTGATCGCGTTCGCATGCTGGCTGTTCAACTACTACGGCGTGAACTTCCTCTTCAGCGGCAAGCACTCCTACGCGGGCGTGTAACCCCCGCCGGCAGGGCGAAAGCCCAGGTCAGCGGGGACACGGGTGCGGATCGTACGCGTCGGGGTCAGGCTGGTGTCATGACCGGAGCCATCGAGCAGGGCACCAGCCAGACCCACGGGAACACGCACATCCTGCACTTCGTGGTGCGCCTCCCGGAGCCCATGGAGACGGTCTGGCCCGCACTGTCCGCCCCCGAGGGGCTGGCGGCCTGGTTCACCGAGGTCGACGTCCTGGAGCCGCGCCTCGGCGGCATCGTCGCCCTGCGCGGCCTGGGCGCAGGCGAGGTCACCGCCTGGGACGTGGACCGGGTCGCGGAGTACACGGTGGAGGGCGGTGGCCGCATCCGCTTCCACCTGGAGCGCGCCCCCGACGGCGGCTGCCTGCTGCGCTTCACCCATGAGTTCCAGGGCGAGGGCGGCGAGACGGAGGCGTCCTGGCGGACCCGCTTCGAGCACCTGATCGAGCAGCTGGGGCGGGGCGGGTAGCGCGAGACCGGAAAGCGGCGGGGCACAGGCCGGGCGGCTAGCTCCCCGGCGTCAGGCACTCCGCCGACGGCGGCCGGCCCTCCGGCCAGGCCAGCTTCACGAACCGCGAGCCGCCCTCCGGGGCCAGCTCCACGATCGGCACCGCCTTGTTGTACGGGTTGCCGTGCACGTTCAGGCAGATCCAGCCGCTCGCCCCGTCCACCCGCAGCTCCTTGCCCTTGACCTGCGGCCACTGCAACCCCACGTCCGAGAGCGGCGGCACCGCCTTGCCCTCCGGGGTGGCCTCGCGGATGCCGTGCACGGTCAGCCGCATCGCGTCGTAGCCGATGATCAGCTGCCCGTCGTCGAGGCCGACCTTCCCGATCGGCCCGACCGGTTCCCGCTTCGCCCGCTCCAGCAGCGCGTTCAGCTCCCGCATGGCCTGCGGGGAGCCGCCCGTCGCCGGCGGGTTCCCCGTCGTCCACGCCGCCGGGTGGGCGAGGGAGGTGTAGCGCACGGACAGGTTGTGCCGCAGCGCACCCTTGTCCAGTTTCGTGTCGCCGCTCAGATACGACCCCTCGTCCCCGGTGAGCAGCGTGAACCGGCGGTCCTGGCAGCCCCGCGCGCCGAGCGCGTTGATGAACTGCCGCAGCTGGGTGTGCCGGCCCGCGAACAGGATCGTGTCGGTCTCCGGTGCCGTGTTGCACACCAGGTGGCTGATCTGCCGGAACGTGTTCGCGGTCGTGCCCTCCTGGCTGCGGTCGGCGGGCGGCGTGAACGGCTGCGGCTCGTACGGGGAGCCCGACAGCAGCGACGCGAACGACTGCTGCAAGGTGCGTGTGTACGGGTCGCCGGGCCGGTCGTACACCAGCAGTGCCTTGCCCGCGGTCACCTTCGCGAACGACGCCAGCGCCCGCGCCTCGTCGGTGTTGGTGGGGGAGACCCGGGCCAGCCCCGGGAAGCGGTCCTCGCCGAGCGGCCCGTTGGCCAGGTCGTCCGCGGTGATCGACGAGCCGACGACGGGGATGCCCCGCCGGGTCAGCTCGGCCACCGCCTTCTTGTTGTACTCGGTGCTCATGCCGACCCCGGCGACCGCCCGCAGCCGGTCCTGGGATGTCGTCATCGCCTCCAGCCGGTCGACGAGCATCTCCCAGTGGTCGCCGGTGGCGCCCGGGTTGGCGAGCACCAGCCGGATCGCGGGCGCCTGCCCGTTCGCGGCGTGGTTGGCCTGCCACTGCGCCAGGTAGGCGCCCTGTAGTTCGTGGAGGACGTCGCTGACCGTGGACGGCGTGGACGCCGTGTACGGCAGCATCAGCGCGACGGTGACGTAGCCGTCCTTCTCCAGCCGGCCGTTCTCCCGGTCGATGGCCCGCGCCACCTCCCGGAACTCCGGCCGGCCGAAGTCGTACCCCGAGACCGACACGCCGACGCAGTCCTCACTGCCCTCCGGCCGTACGACGCCGGGCGCGCACGCCCGGTCGTCGTGCGTGAGGGTGCGCACCGCGAAGAACAACCCGGTCACCAGGGCGGCGACGACCACCACCGCGACGTACCGGTACAGGCGGATCTCCCAGATCTCCCGCAGCCACCGCATCACATTCCCCCGTCCCCGTGATCGCCCGCGTCGTCGTCGCTGTCGGCGGGCGTGCGCAGCGGCCGTCCGGCGAGCGCCTCGCGCGGCCAGTCCTGGGCGGCCTGCCACAGCAGCGCCCCGCCCTCCTCGTGCAGGTCGCACAGTTGCAGCAGCTCGAACCGCAGCCGGTCGCACACCCGTGGATCGGGCAGCACCAGCGGATCGGACAGCTGCCACACCGCGTGCAGCAGCCTGCGCACCCGCTGGTGCAGCACCGCGTCCACCTCGTCGGGCGCCGGCTGCCGGGCGCCCGCCCGGTCCAGGGCGACCGCCGCCCGTCGGTCGCCCGGCCCGGCGGAGTCGTGGCCCTCCTCGTCGTGCGCGGGGAAGTACGGCGCCGACGCGAGGAAGCACAGCGTGTCCAGCCATGTCCGCGTGTCCAGCACCGGGAACGTGTCCCGCAGATGGGCGACCGCGCCCGCCGTGTCGCCGAGGGCCAGCTCGTGATGGAGCCGGCGCCGGGCCCGCTCCGGATCGCCGTCGTCGGGGGCATCGTCGGCGGTGTAGTGCGCGATGAGCGTCTCGTGCACCTCACGCCACTTCCCGTGCCCGTCCTGCCCGTGATGCAGCCGGAGCAGCAGCAGCGTCCGTACGAACGGGTCGCCCACGAAGTGCCCCGGCGCCGACGGCAGCCCCTCCGCCGCCAGCCGCGCCTGAAGGGTGCGTACGCCGGCGGCACCGAAGTCGTCCGGGAGCTGCGCGGACGCCAGCGCCGCCGCCGACTCCAGATCGTGCGCGGCGGCCAGCACCGTCAGCTCCTCCAGCCGGTCCGCCGGTACGAGGTCCGCGAGCAGCGCGCCGTACAGCGGGCCGTCCTCCTCCCGCCCGTCCGCGTCCACGGCGGGCGCGGTGAGCAGACCGCCCAGCGACACCGCCGCCTCGGGATGCCGCCGCACCGCCCACGCCAGGCGGGTCACGCCCAGCGGATTCCCGCCGGTCAGCCGGTGCGCGGCGTGCGGGAACCGCACCTGCTCACCGGTCAGCGTGCTCATGCCTCCGACGAGGAGCAGGGTGTCCTGCGCGGACAGCGGTGTCAGCGGCACGACCAGCGCGCACGACGCCGGCGTCCGGCCCGGCCGCCAGTCGGCGCGCCGCGCCACGTCCGCCAGCGTCAGCCGGGGCGCGCCCCGCAGCACGGGATGCCCGTCCCCGCGCACCGCCGCGACGAACACCGCCTCCCCGGCGTCCCCGTCCGCCCGCTCCCGCAGTACGGCGCCCAGCAGCGCGGGACCCGGCCCGGTGTGCGCGTTGTCCAGCAGCACCAGCGGCCGGCCCAGCCGGCGCAGCCGCGACCCGAGCCCCGTGTACGCCTCCGCCAGGTCGGCCAGCAGTGCCCGCACCAGCCAGCGTTCCGCGTGCTCACGGGACGGGCCGCCCGCACGGAACTGGTCCGACAGCAGGATCAGCCCGCGCTGCGCGTTGCCGCCCGCGTTGGGGTAACTCCGGTACCAGTTGGACGACTTCTGCTGCCGATGCCCGGCGAACCCTTCCGTCACCGATTCCAGCGTCGCCTCGATCGCCGCCGCCACGAACGGTGCCTGCCCGCTGGCCGCCGCGACCACCTTCGACATGACCTTGCCCGCCCAGCGCCCGGCGAGCAGCGTCACGCCGGGCCGCCCCTCGTTCAGCAGCAGGATGCGCCCCAGTTCACGCCGGATGCGTTCCGCGTCCGCGTCCCGCCAGCCCGACGCGGCCACCGCGACGAGGCCCGCCATCAGACGCGGGAACACCACCCCGCCCGCGTGCCGCACCCGCTCCCCGAGCTGCTCGGCCAGCTCCAGCAGCCCCTGCGACACCGGCGACCAGGACTCCTCCGGCTGTTCGGCGCGGGGCCGCAGCAGCGCCGGGTGCTCGCAGTCCAGATACGCGAGCGGAGTGTGCCGCTGCTGCTGATCGCCCCGGCGCACCCCCTCGTACGCCTCGTGCACCGCCCTCAGCACGGCCGTCTTGCCGGTGCCCCGCCGCCCCGTCAGCACCAGCACCGGCAGCCGGTCCGCCGGCGCCAGCTCCCTGGGGTCCACCGCACGCAGCTCGTGCGGCCACAGACCGACCAGTCTCGGTACGAGCCCGGCGGGATCGGCGTCCAGCAGTGCCCCACGACCGTGCAACGCTCTGTCCACCGCGTCTCCCCCCGGAGCGGCCAACCCTGCCCAACTCCAGAGTAAGGAGGGGGAGTTGGTTCGGCATAGAGCGCGTGGTGTCCGTTGTGTTACGAATCCGGCGTCACCCGCTCCAGCACCGCGTAGTCCGCGAACGTACGCCGGTACCGCGCGTGCCGCGTCTCCTGTGTGTGCCGCCGCTGCCACTCCTCCACCGGCGCCGGGTCCGCGAACCTGCCCGACCCCGCGCCGCAGTCCGCCCCGTCCTCCGACACACAGCACGCCTCGTACTCCGGCTCCGCCGACGCGTCCTGCACGATCAGATACGGCACATACCGGAAGAGCCGCTGGAACCCGACCCGGTGGGCCCTCGCCTGATGCCGCCTCATCAGCACATTCGCGTCCGTCTCCGTCGTACCGTCCCCGCACTGCCGCGCCTCGTGCCGCAGCAGCGCCAGCGACGTGCACTCCTCGCAGCCCGCGTACGGCACCGGCGGCGGGATCTCCCTCACCGTCTGCTCCTCCATGGTCTCTCCGTGTCTGCTCGGTCACTCTGGGTGTAGTGAGCGTCGCGCACGGGAAGCGTCGCTATCAACGCGTCCCACGTGCCACTCGGGCCTTGTCACGGAGCGGAACGACGATGAACAGCGCACAGATCTTCGGGGAGTTGCTCCGCCACTTCCGCGAGTCCGCCTACCTGACCCAGGAGGCCCTGGCCAAGGCCATCCCGTGCGACCGGTCCCTGGTGGCACGGGTGGAGGCGGCGACGCGGGTGCCTCAGGAGCCGTTCGCGAAGAAGGCCGACGAAATCCTCGGCACCGGCGGGGTGTTGCACCGGCTGTGGGGGCGCATCGACTGGTATCCGCAGGTGGAGCATCCGGACTGGTTCAAGCGGCGGGCGGAGATGGATGCGCGGGCGGTGGCCTTGCGGGAGTATCAAGAGCGCCTGGTGCCAGGCTTGTTGCAGACGGAGGACTACGCGCGCGCCCTGTTCGGCCGCAAGCTCCAGAAGGTGGACGAGGTCGAGGAACGGGTACGGGCCCGGCTGAGTCGCCAGCAGCGCTTTCTCGCGGACGGGGGGCCGTTCTACTTCGCGGTGCTCGACGAGAGCTGCCTGCGGACCGTGGTGGGAGGTGCTTCTGTCATGCGGGACCAATGCGCGCACCTGCTCGCGGTCGGAGGGCGTTCCAACATCCGCATCCAGATCGCTCCGGCAGGACGTCCGGGGCTTGTCCGGCCGAACACCTCGATGTCGCTGATCGAGCTGCCCGACGGCCACCGCTGGGTGTACTCGGAGTCCCTGGACCGTGGCCACTTCAACGACGATCCGGCCGTCTACCAGCGTCATTTCCAGGCCTATGATGTGCTCAGGGCGGACGTGCCGTCAGCCCGTGAGTCCGCCGCAGTGATCCGCAACGCGATGGAGGCGTACGAGCACCATGAGCAGGAACGAACTCGGCGCGACCAAGTGGATCAGGAGCAGCTACAGCGGCGACAACGGCGGCAACTGCGTGGAAATCGCCCCCGCTATCCCCGCCGTCGTCCCCGTACGTGACAGCAAGAACCCTGACGGGCCGGCGCTCGTCGTGTCCCGGTCGGCCTGGGCGGCGTTCCTGGAGTCGCTGCGCTGAGAAGGGCGGCCCATTGTCACAACGGGGGTTCGGTGCAATGGGCCGCCCGCTCGCGGTGAAGGGAACCGGGAGGGTTCCCTCACGGGCGCGCGGAACCGGTCCGGGGGGCTTTGCCCGGCTCTGCGTCAGTGGGCAACCTATCGTGCGCTCCCTCTCCGTGTGACGCCCGTTTCCGCGTGCGTTCTGCCCGGTTGCATTTGTTTCGAAGTCCCGTCCGGAAGAGAGCCGTTGTCGGCACCTCACCTCCGGAAGTCGGGCGTGACCGGGCATTTTTCGTCGGCTATCGGGCGCCGCTCCCGCAGGAGTGCGGGGATATAAATCCCGGGGACAGACGCGATCGGCCCTTGTCTGTCCGTCAGGGATTCAGGAGGTGCCGGAGGGTTGATGGCAGCACTCATCACCGGGAGGGGGAGCGTGGACATGGTCTGCATGGACGATCCGGCACCCGGGCCGCGTGATGTCGTGGTCGCGGTGGCGGCCTGCGGCCTGTGCCCCACGGACCGGATGCTGCTGGGAGGCGACCTCGCCCCGGAACTGCCTCTTGTGCCCGGGCACGAGTTCGCCGGAGAGGTGGTGGCCGTCGGCCGTGATGTCACCGAGCCCACCGTGGGCGACCGGGTCGCTGTCGATCCCGTCCTGAACTGCGGCACATGCCGTTCCTGCCGACGCGGGGGACGTGGGCGGCGCTGTGAGCGCGTGGGCGTCATCGGTGTCACGGCGCCGGGAGGTGCGGCGGAGTTCGCCGTGGTGCCGGCGGCCAACTGCGTGCTGCTTCCCGAGCATGTGTCCGCCTACGACGCCACCCTGATCGAGCCGCTGTCCCGCGCGCTGCGCGCGTCCCGCGCGCTGCGCCGCCGCCCTCCCGGAAAGGGGGCGCCCGCTCACGGCGAAGGCGCGGTGGGGCTGATGGTGCGGGAACTGGCCAGAAATGCGAACTCCCTCGGTCTGACCGAACCGATGCAGCCCTCCGGCATTTCCGACGGGGATGCGTTCGTACGTGCCGTCGAGTTGTTCTCGCGCGGTGTGCTGGACCCGGACGATTTCATCGGCGACCGGCTTCCGCTGTCCTCCTGTGCGGAGGCTCTCAGGAATCTGCCGACGGGCGGTGCCGCAAGATCCAGGTGCAGCCCGCCATAACTCTGTGAACCCCTTGATTCTCCGATCCTCGCGGTGAGCGGCGGATCGGTCGACTCGTGGAGCCGGCGCCCGCTCGGAGCCTTCCGTACCGACGTGGAGGAACGCATCGCTGCCCTGCACCGCATCGGGACACCGGTCGATGTGGCGGGCGCCGTGCTGTATCTGGCGTCGTCCGCCGCCGCACTGGTGACGGGACACACCCTGCTCGTCGACGGCGGCTGGACGGCCCGCTAGGACCCCGCGCCCGGCCGGCCCCGGGGCCGGACCGGACATCGATCACGCCGAGCCGTTTTCGGGGCGTATCGCACCTTGAGGACACACCCGGAGAGGAGACGGTCCCATGCCGGGCACCGTGGCACAGGAACAACTGGACAGGCTCGACACCAGCGGCTACGCGCTCGAAGTCGAGGACACCTTCGACGGGCCGAGGCTGAACCGCCGGCTCTGGCTGCCCTACTACCTGCCGCACTGGAGCAGCCGCGAAGGGTTGTGTCCTTGGAAGTGGTGTACCGGTTCCCACCTGATCCGGGTGTTTGGCCTGGCGTCGGAGTGAGGGCCCGGATATGAGAACGGCCACCGGCTGATCTTCGAGTTGTCGAAGCTCGAAGGAGA
>NZ_JALLGL010000102.1 GCF_023072675.1 Streptomyces sp. XM83C | reverse complement strand
GTCCGGCCGCGTGCGTGGTGACGCCCGGCGGGCCGACAAATCCCAAACAGGACAGTCGAGACGTCAGTCAGGCGAGGGGTCAGACCCACCAGCGGCGTCACCACGTCACATCCTCACTGTCAGGCGTGTCGAACGGGTACTTCGGGTTCAGGCGCGCCGTCGGCTCCCCCGGACCGGCCGCCGGCGCGGGCTGCGCCGCCGACGACCCGGGCGCCCCGGCCGAGGACGCGCCCAAGCCCATGGGTCCGCCGCGGTGTGCCTGGCCGCGACCGTCCGACGGGTCGGGCAGCTCGCGCCGCGTGGCACCGAGCCGGCTACGGCGTCTCGTCACCGCCGCGGCGGGCGCGCGGATCGTCCTGCACAGCGGGCACGCGGACGGCCTCGGAGGCAGCGGCCGAGCCCACCGGATCGGCCACGCCGGACGGGCGGACGAGGTCGGCCGCGGCGGAGGCGTACCCGGCCTCGGGCGCACCGGAGGGACGGACAGCCTCGGCCACAGCGGAAGGGCGCCCGGCCTCGGCCGCGACGGAGGAGTACCCGGCCTCGGCCACGGCGGGCAGGCGGAAGGTGTCCGGGCGCGCGGGCACGGTACGGCCGCGGGCCCGCCACTCCCTGACGAGTCCGGCGTAGATCGGTGTCCCGCTCCACAGCCCGCCGTCGGCCGGCTCGATGCGGGCGCGGAGCGTGCCGTGCCGGTCGGGAACAGGTGGCTTCATGCCGGAGGAAACGCCTCGGGCGCCACGCTGATGCGCACCGGATGCCGGCGGTCACCGGGGCGAGTGAGCACATCCCCCGTTCGGCGCCACCAGACAGAATGTTCATCAGACTTTCACATCGCGTTCTCGGTGCCGGGGGCCGGACACCGCCCCGACGCCCGCCACCGCTCCACGACAGAACTCCCGGCAGAGGTCGGAGATCCCACGATTTCCGCGACGGCCGCGAGGCCTGCGGACAGCGCCACGCGCACCGGTGCGATGCGACACGCCGCCCGAGCCTCGGCGCACAAGAACCCGCGCCCGCCGTCTTGGACCTGCACGGCGGCCAAGGGACGGTCACGGGTGCACGAGCCCTGCGACGAGAGCGCGGACGACGGCCGCGCCGTGATCACCGGGCGGCCGAGCGGCACCCTAACCGGAATCCGCGTCCGCGCTCAACTCACGTTCCGTGCACGGCATTTCCGACACATGACGCAGAAGTGGGCCCAAGACGAAAACTTTCGGAGCGAAGTCTCGCCCGACCGTGCGAGATCGGTCGATGACGGTGTGTACTGTGCTCCGGGCGCCCCTCCACGGGCCCCTCCCGCACCCCCCTGCCCTCTGGAACCGTTTCATGATCGAATTACCGGACCTGGTGGCCGGCGGTCTCGCCGCCGGCACGCTGTCCGCGCTCGCCCTGGGCGGCGGTCTGCTGCACTCGCGGCGCCGGCTGGCGCGGCAGCAGGCGGAGTCCGCCGCGTTGCGCGGCCGACTGGACGAAACTCTGCGGGCGTTGACGGCCGAGGTCGAGCATCTGGCCGCCAGGCGGCTGCCCGCGGCGGCGCGCGCCCTCGCCCACCCGCACGTCACGGTGCCCGGCCCCCTGCATCCGCAGACGGCCGGATCGCCCCTGGGGCACGCCCTGGACGGTGTGCTCCAGGCCCTGCGGGTCGAACTCGCCGCGCAGCAGGTCCGCGTGGACGCCGCGGCCCAGGCCGGCATGCGCGGCGCGACCCGCGAGATCCAGGCCGCGCTCTACCGGCTGCAGGACGCGCTGCGCGGACTCCAACAGCGCTACGACGACCCCGAGCTGGCTCAGACGCTGTTCGAACTGGACCACGAGAACGAGCAGTCGCTACGCCGCGCGCAGGTCGCCGCCGTGGTCTGCGGGGCGTGGGTGGGACTCGCCCGCGAGGAGTCCCACCTCGTCGACGCGGTCACCGGCGGACAGTCGCGGCTCGCCGGCTTCCGCCGGGTGTCCGTGCACAACCACCTCCGGCCGGGCACCGCCCTGGTCTCCCACGCCGTCGAGCCGGTCGCCATCATCACCGCCGAGCTGCTCGACAACGCGCTGCGGCACTCGGCGCCCGACACCGAGGTCATCGTCAGCCTGGAGCACGTCCACCACGGCGTGTGCGTCACCGTGGACGACGCCGGTGTCGGCATGACCCGCGACGAACGGGAGCGCGCCCAGCGTCTGGTGGCCGGACGCGACCCGATCCTGCTGACCGACCTCGGGGACCCGCCGCGCATGGGTCTCGCCGCGATCGGGCAGCTCACCCGGCAGTTCGACCTGACCGTGGACGTCTCGTCGACGTCGCCGTACGGCGGTGTCCGCGCGGTGCTGCGGGTCGCCGAGCATCTGCTGAGCCACATCGACCCGGCGGAACGGCCGCCCGCGGTGAGCGCCCCCCGCTCCACCCGGGAGAACGCACCCGACCAGCCGGAACAGGCCGTCCGCGCACCGGCCGCCGACGCGCCCGACGACACGGGTCCCGCGGCCCCCGCCGACGGCGCCCGCGCCGTCCCCGCACTGCCGGTCTCCGGGGCGCCCGTGCACGCCTACGGCACCGAACTCCCCGGCGCCGCCTCCGGGGACGTACCCGCGCACGACGACGACCGGCGGGACACCGGCGGCCTGCCGAGGCGCAGGCGCCGCACCCCGACGACCGCCGCCGCAGCCGACGTGCCCGCGCCGCGGGGTGTCGCCCCGCAGCCCCCCGAGCGGGCGGCGGCAGCGCTGGGCGCGCTCCAGTCCGGCACCGCCGCGGCCCGCGCCGGAAGCACACCCGAGACCGCAGAACCGACGAACGACACCGAGAACGAAGGAGAGACGGCTCGATGACCAGCCGCGAGACGGGTGACACGGCATGGGTGCTGGAGCCGATCCTGCAGGTGCCGCACGTGGTGGCGGCCGTCCTGCTGACGCGGGACGGACTCGTGACCGGATACACCGACGCGCTCTCCCAGCCCTCCGCCGAGCGGGTCGCGGCGATCACCTCCACCGTGCAGGGCGCGGCCCGCACGGCCGCCGCCGCGTTCGCCGACGCCGACCGGGCGGAGATCCGCCAGGTGGTCATCGAGTCCGACCACGGGTACGTGCTGATCGTGCCGACCGACCACGGCACCTGTGTCGCCGCGTACGGCGACAGCGAGGTGCGCCTGGATCTGCTGGCGCACCGGGTCCACTCGCAGGTGGCGCGGCTTGCCGAGAAGGCGATGGTGGCCGCGCCCCGGGGAGCCGACGGCGCGCCCGTATGACCGCCCGCCCGGGCGGCCGCCCCCTGGTCCCCGCCTATCTGGCGACGGGGGGCACGGCCCGGCACCCCCGGCTGCGGCTGGAGCGGCTGTCGCTGCTCATGCTCAGCGGCCGGCCGGTGCCCGACGGGCTGTCCCCCGCGCAGTTGGCGCTGCTGGACGAGTTGGCCGACGGGACGCTGACGGTGGTGGAGGCGGCTGCGCTGCTGCGGCTGCCGTTCTCCGCCGTCCGTGTCATCGCCGCCGAACTCGTCGACCGGGACCTGCTGGTGACCCGCGCGCCGATCCCGCCCGCCGAACGGTTCGACCCCGACCTGCTGAAGAGAGTGGCCGATGGCCTCCGCGCCCTCAAGCACTAGCCGCATCCACCTGCCGGACACCGCCCGCGATCTGGTGAAGATCCTCATCACGGGCCCGTTCGGGGTGGGCAAGACCACGCTGATCGACTCGGTGTCGGAGATCCGGCCGCTGCACACCGAGGAGCACCTGACCGAGGCGTCCGCGCAGGTGGACGATCTGGACGGGATACGCGACAAGTCGACGACGACCGTCGCCGTCGACTTCGGCCGGATCAGCCTGCCCGACGGGATCGTGCTGTATCTGTTCGGCACGCCCGGCCAGGAGCGGTTCCGGCCGCTGTGGGACGACATCGCCTACGGCGCTCTCGGCGCGCTCGTGCTGGTGGACAGCCGCCGCGTCGACGCCTCGTTCGACGTGCTCGGGCTGGTCGAGGAGTCCGGGCTGCCGTACGCGGTGGCGTTCAACGCGTTCCCGGACGCGCCCCGGCACTACACACCGGACCAGTTGCGTGCCGCCCTCGACCTGGAGGCGGGCACCCCGATGGTGACCTGCGACGCGCGGGAGGCGAACTCCTCCATCGACGCGCTGCTCGCCCTGGTCCAGCACCTGATCGACCGTCAGAACACCGCCGCTGCCCCGGAGTCCGTGTGACCACCCAACTCTCAGCCCAGGAGGCGTTCTCCCGTTCGGCGCCGGTGCGCCTGTGGGAGGACGGCTTCGCCCGCGACCCGGACCGCTACTACGCCGCCCTGCGCGCCCAGGGGCCCGTCGGCTGGGCCGAGCTGGCGCCCGGTGTGCCCGCCTATCTGGTCACCGACCGGCAGGCGGCGCTGGACGTGCTGCGCGACGACAGCACGTTCTCGCACGACCCCCGGCCCTGGGAGGCGACCGTCGCGGACGACTCCCCCGTCCTCGGCATGATGCGGTGGCGGCCCAACGCGCTGTTCGCCGACGGCGACGCCCACATCCGCTACCGCACCGCGCTGATCGACGTGTTCGACATGGTCGAGCCGCACGACCTGCGGGCCCGTGTCCACCGGGCGGTGCGGGTGCTGGTCTCCCGTATGGGCCCGCGCGGCGAGGCCGATCTGGTGGGCGAGTTCGCCCGCCCGCTGATGGCTCTCGTGCTGAACAACCTGTTCGGCCTGCCGGACAGCTACGGCGACCGGCTCAACCAGGGGCTGGGCAAGATGATGGAGGGCGGCGCGCAGGCCGCCGAGGGCGAGGCCGAGTACGGCAGGTACGTACTGGAGCTGATCGCCGCCAAGACGGAGCAGCGCGGCGACGATCTGCCGAGCCGGCTGCTGGACCACCCGGCGGGACTCACCCCCGACGAGGTGACCTGGCAGGTGTTCCTCACCCTCGGCGCCGGGTACGAGCCGACCGCGAACCTGGTCTCCAACGCGCTGTCGCGCATCCTCGGCAACGCCACCTTCTACTCGACGCTGACGAGCGGCGCCCGCCCGGTGATGGACGCGGTGGTGGAGGTGCTGCACCACGAGACACCGCTGACCAACTACGGCGTGTACTACGCCCGCAAGCCGGTGTCGTTCCACGGAGTGTGGCTGCGGGCCGCGGTGCCGGTCGTGGTGGCGTTCGGGGCGCTGGCCGGTGAGTCCGAGCAGCGTCACGGCAGCGTGCGGCACCCCGGCGACGCCTCCCATCTGTCGTGGGGCGCCGGCCCCCACACCTGCCCCGTCAAGCAGCACGTGCTGCTGATCGCCACCGAGGCGATCGAACGGCTCACCCAGTGGCTGCCCGACCTGGAGCCGGTCGTGCCGCGTGACCGGCTGACGTGGCGGCCCGGCCCGTTCCACCGCTCGCTGACCGCGCTGCCCGTCCGGTTCAGCCCTCGCACCATCGACCTGGCAGGAGATCCGACGTGACCGTGACCGACCGCATCGCCATCGACCCGTTCGGCGCCGACATCCCCGCCGAGAGCGCCCGGCTGCGCGACCTCGGCCCGATCGTCCCCGTGGAGCTGCCCGGCGGGATACCCGCCTGGGCGCCCACCCGCTACGAGACCCTGAAGGAGCTGATCCTCGATCCGCGGGTCAGCAAGGACCCCCGGCAGCACTGGCGGCTGTGGCCCGAGGTCGGCGAGCACCCCTCGTGGGGGTGGATCCTCGGCTGGGTCGGTGTGATCAACATGCTGTCCACGTACGGCGCCGACCACACACGGCTGCGCAAGCTGGTCGCGCCCAGCTTCACGCAGCGGCGCACCGAGGCGCTGCGCACGCGCGTGGAGGAGATCACCGCGCAGCTCCTCCAGGACGTGGAGGCGGCGGGTGCGGACGGGCAGGTCGTCGATGTGAAGGCGCTGTTCGCGCACGAGCTGCCGATGCGGATCATCTGCGAGCTGTTCGGTGTGCCGGAGGACATGCGGGAGGCGAACGTCCGCCTCGTCGCCGCGATCATGGACACCTCCGACCCGAGCCCCGAGCACGCCGCGTTCGTGCAGGAGCAGATCGGCACGGTGCTGGGCGGGCTCATCGCGTACAAGCGGGAGAACCCCGGCGACGACATGACGACCGAGCTGATCCGGGTGCGTGACGAGGACGGCGACCGGCTCAGCGACGAGGAGCTGCTGTACACGCTGCTGCTGGTCATCGGCGCCGGATTCGAGACGACCGTCAATCTCATCGGGAACGCGGTCGTGGCGCTGCTGCGCGACCCGGCGCAGCTGGCCGCCGTGCGCGAGGGGAAGGTCTCCTGGGAGGGCGTGGTCGAGGAGACGCTGCGGGTGCATCCGTCGATCGCGTCGCTGCCGCTGCGGTTCGCGGTGACGGACCTGAAGGTCGGTGACGTGACGATCCCGGCGGGTGACGCGATCATCACGACGTACGCGGCGGCGAATCAGGACCCCGAGCACTACGGCGCGGACGCGGCCGTGTTCGACGCTGCGCGCGGCGCGGACGACCATCTGGCGTTCGGGATCGGGGTGCACCGCTGCATCGGCGCGCCGCTGGCCCGGATGGAGGCGCTGACGGCGCTGCCCGCGCTGTTCGAACGGTTCCCCGGGCTGCGGCTGGAGCGGGAGGAGCTGGAGCAGGTGCCGTCGTTCATCGCGTTCGGCTGGCGGGAGATCCCGGTGCGGCTGCGGGGCTGAGGCGCGGCAGGAGCGCGACCGGACCCCCGTTCCGGTCGGGCTCCTGCGGCTGCGTGTCGAACCTACGCGTCCGCTTGGCCGGCTGTGAACCGTGTCCGTGCCCGGCGAACGGGCCGCCGGACTCACCTGTGCACAGGTCGGTCCCGATCGCCCGGTTCCTCCGGGCCCAGGGCGGGCGGTGCGAGGTCGCCGACGGCCAGGTGGGCGAGGACGACCTCGTACAGGTCGCCGCCGCCGCACAGCAACTGGCGTTCGAGGACGGGTTCGGCGGCGCGGACGTGCTCGCGGACGGTCTGGGCGTGCACACCGAGCCGTTGCGCGGCCCGCTCCGCGTTGGCGCCGGCGGCGATCCAGGCGCGCAGGGTGCCGCGCAGATCACGGCTGTCGGCGTTCAGGCGGGCCAGCAGATCGCGGGCCCACACCTGCACGGCGGGTCCGGCGAGCAGCGCGGTCAGCCCGGCGGTGCCGGTCGGTGCCTCGTCGCCGGCCGGTGCCGGTTCCTCGGGTGGGCACGCGCGCGTGTTGAGGGCGAGGTGGACGGCGGCCCGCGCGGCCAGGTCGGTGAAGTCGGCGCCGAGCAGGGCCTCGGTGCGGGTCATCCGGGCGCGGACGGTGTTGCGGCTGACGCCGAGCACCTTGGCGGCGTTGACGGCGGTGAACTCCAGACCGAGCCGGGTCGTGGCGAGGAGTTCGCCGCCGGTGTGGTGCGGCAGCCCGGCGAGGGGCCGCAGCAGCCGGTCCGCCCAGGCGGCGAGCGCAGCCGGGTCCATCAGCCGTTCGGGGTGGCTGCGTTCGGCGTAGACGGCAGCCTTGCCGGGGCGGAACCGGGCGACGGCGAGCGCGCTGACGGCCTGCCCGTACGCGCCGGCGGTGCGGGCGAGGCTCTGCCGGGTGCTGCCGCCGAGGTAGGTGTACGGGCGCGGCTCGACGAGCTCGCGCAGCGCGGGTCCGGCCCGCTCGTCGGGGGCGACGACGATGACGTGCGCCTCGACGGCGGGGCAGCGCACCACGAGGGCCTGCCCCCCGGTGGCGGCGAGGCACTCGTCGGCGAGGGTGTCGCGGTCCTCGGCGCGGCCCTCGACGACGTACACACAGGCCGTGTCGGTGTCGAGGAGTCCCGGCCACAGCCCGGCGGCGACACGGCGCGCGGAGACGGTGTCCTCGACCATGAGGAGCTGAAGGATGGCCAGCCTGAGGTCGGCCGCCGCCCGCCGCAGCCGGTCCTCGGTCTCGGTGGAGCCGCGGGCCCGCAGCAGGACCTCCAGGACGGCCGCGGTGTGGGTGACGGCGTCGGCGGCCTCGCGGTCGAAGGGGGCGATGCGGGCGACGGTCAGCACGCCGGGGGTCGCCGGCAGGTCTACGCGGACCAGCCGCACGTGCCGGCCCCGGCCGTCCCAGGCGGCGGAGGCGATCCGGCCGCGGACGAGGTCGTCGGTGAGGGCGTCGTCGACGGGGACCGGTTCGCCCGCGAGGAGCCGCCCCGAGGCGTCGGTGAGGGCGACGGTCCCCCGCACGGTACCGGCGAGCCAGGCGACGACCTTGCCGGTGTCGCGTCCCGCGGGCCGCAGGTGCCCGAGGAGCTGCCGGGCCCACGCCGGGTCGCTTTCGGGTGTCCCCTCCGCTGGGCAGGTCATGCCGGCCGTCTCCTCGTGCTGTGGTGCTCGGTGCCGGGCGGACGTTACCGCACCCGGCCCCGGGCTGTGCAGGACCGTATCGGCGCACGTGGGAGGCGGCGGCGCGGAGCGGGCACGGCGGGCGGCGGGGCTGCCCTGCGCGGCCGGGCGCGGCGGCATAAGCTCGGCGGATGGCGAAGTACTACGACGTGCACCCGGACAACCCCCAGCCGCGCACCATCCACCAGGTCGCCGAGAGCATCCGTCAGGACGCTCTCATCGCCTACCCGACGGACTCCTGCTACGCGCTGGGCTGCCGGCTGGGCAGCCGTGACGGCATGGAGAGGATCCGGTCCATCCGGCATCTGGACGACCGGCACCACTTCACGCTCGTGTGCCAGGACTTCGCGCAGCTCGGTCAGTTCGTACGGGTCGACAAGGACGTGTTCCGCGCGGTGAAGGCGTCCACGCCGGGCAGCTACACCTTCATCCTGCCGGCGACGAAGGAAGTGCCGCGGATGCTCCAGCACCCGAAGAAGAAGACGGTGGGTGTGCGCATCCCGGACCATGTGGTCACACAGGCGCTCGTGGCGGAGCTGGGCGAGCCGCTGCTGTCGAGCACGCTGCTGCTGCCGGGCGAGGACGAGCCGATGACGCAGGGGTGGGAGATCAAGGACCGGCTGGACCATGTGCTGGACGCGGTGCTCGACTCCGGTGACTGCGGCACCGAGCCGACGACGGTGATCGACTTCTCGGGGGGCGAGGCGGAGATCGTACGGCGCGGGGCGGGGGACACCAGCCGGTTCGAGTGAGCGGGGAGGGGCGCGGCGGCCCCCGGCCGGGGGCGGCCGTGTCGCCCCTGCCGTGCTCCCGACCGTGCTCCCGGGTGCCGTACCGGTGAAATGTTGTGTTCACCGGATTGACATGAACGCACCCCGCAGCCACTCTGAGAGCGCTCTCAGAATTGGTCCGGACCACCCCTCCCCAACCGGTCCGGGCACCCCCCACACCCCCTACGGAGGTGGCGCGTGCGCTCACGCCTCACACGCCGGTCGCTCGTCACGGCCGCCGCGGCCGGTCTCGTCGCCGCGGGACTCGCCGTCCAGGCCCCGTCCGCCGGGGCAGCCGTCCCCGACACCGTCCCGCTGACCCTGGCCAACAACTCCGGGCGCGGTGACACCGTGTACGTGTACACGCTCGGCACACTGCTCTCCACCGGACAGCAGGGCTGGGCCGACGCGAACGGCACCTTCCACCCCTGGCCGGCCGGCAGCGTGCCGCCGGTCCCCGCACCCGACGCGTCCATACCGGGCCCCGCGGCCGGCCAGTCGAAGACGATCCGCATCCCCAAGATGTCGGGCCGGATCTACTTCTCCTACGGCCGCAAGCTCGACTTCCGCCTCGCCACGGGCGGTCTCGTGCAGCCCGCCGTGCAGAACCCGAGCGACCCGAACCACGACATCCTGTTCAACTGGTCGGAGTACACGCTCGACAACGACGGGCTGTGGCTGAACAGCACCCAGGTCGACATGTTCTCGGCGCCGTACGCGGTCGGCGTGCAGCGCGCGGACGGGAGCACCACGACCACCGGGCATCTCAAGCCGGGCGGCTACAACGGCGTGTTCGACGCGCTGCGCGCCCAGCCGGGCGGCTGGGGCGGGCTGATCCAGACCCGCTCCGACGGCACCGTGCTGCGCGCGCTGTCCCCCGGGCACGGCGTGGAGGCGGGTGCGCTGCCGGCCTCGGTGATGGACGACTACATCAACCGGGTCTGGCAGAAGTACGCGTCGACGACGCTGACCGTCACCCCGTTCGCGGACCGGCCCGACACCAAGTACTTCGGGCGGGTCGCCGGCAACGTCATGAACTTCACCGACTCCTCGGGCGCGGTGGTGACCAGCTTCCAGAAGCCGGACGCCGACAGTGTCTTCGGCTGTCACAAGCTGCTCGACGCACCCAACGACCAGGTGCGTGGCCCGATCTCGCGCACGCTGTGCGCGGGCTTCAACCGGTCCACGCTGCTGGTGAACCCGAACCAGCCGGACAGCTCCTCGTCGGCCTTCTACAAGGACTCGGTGACCAACCACTACGCCCGTGTCATCCACGAACGGATGGCCGACGGCAAGGCGTACGGGTTCGCCTTCGACGACGTCGGCAACCACGAGTCGCTGGTGCACGACGGCAACCCGCGCCAGGCCTATCTGACGCTCGACCCGCTCGCCTGAGGCCGCGCCGACCGCCGTACGGCAGGCCACGGTTCGGCCCCACCGGGGCACCGTCACGGTGCCCCGGGTGGCCGGCACGCATCGGGCCGCGGACACCGATCCGCCGGTCGACGAGGAGGTTTTCATACCGCTGCAATGATCAGGCCGTACTCCGACCGTACGATCGTCGTCGTACCGCGAGACGGCACTCGGGTGCCGGGACGACGGAGGTGTCCGTGCCGCCGACCGCACGACCGCTGCGCAAGCTGGGCTTTCTGACCATCGGCCTGTTCGACGAGGCCGACCCGCGGCGCGGGCACGAGTCCACGCTGGAGATCATCGAGCTGGGCGAGCGGCTCGGCTTCGACAGTGCCTGGGTGCGTCACCGGCATCTTCAGTACGGCATCTCCTCCCCCGTCGCCGTGCTGGCGGCTGCCTCGCAGCGCACCCGCCGGATCGCGCTCGGCACGGCGGTGATCCCGCTGGGCTGGGAGAACCCGCTGCGGCTCGCCGAGGACCTGGCCACCGTCGATCTGCTGGCGGGCGGCCGGCTCAACCCGGGCGTGAGCGTGGGTCCGCCCGGCCACTTCGACCGGGTGAGCAACGCCCTGTACCCGGACACGGCCGACGCGGAGGACTTCGGGCACGCGAGGGCCGAGCGGCTGCTGGACTGCCTGCGCGGCAAGCCCGTCACCGACTTCTCCGGCACCGAGGGCTTCGAGGTCTTCTCCGACCGGGTGCAGCCGCACTCCCCCGGACTGTCCCGCCGCGTCTGGTACGGCGCCGGCAGCCTGCGCTCGGCCCGCTGGGCGGGCGAGCAGGGCCTGAACCTCCTCACCAGCAACGTGGTACGGGCCGACGACCCGGACGGGCCGTGGGACTTCGCGGAGATCCAGCGGTCGCTGATCCGCGCGTTCCGCGCAGCCCGTCCCGACGGGGACGCGGCACGGGTCTCCCAGGGTCTCGTCGTCGTCCCCACCGACTCCGCGACCGCCGAACAGCGCGCCCGCTACGAGGAGTACGCCGCCCGCCGGCTGCCGCGCACCGCCCAGCCGCAGGGACCGGGCCGGCTGCTGTTCGCGCCGGATCTGGTCGGGCCGTCCGAGGAGATCGCGGAACGGCTGCGCGCGCACGCCGCGTTCCGCGAGGTCGACGAGGTCGCCTTCGCCCTGCCCTTCACCTTCGGGCACGAGGACTACGTGCAGATCCTCACCGACATGGCGACGAAGCTCGGGCCCGCGCTGGGCTGGACACCGGCCGGCTGAGCCGCCGTCGACGGCCGCTGCCGCCGGGACGGATGCCGGGGGGCGCTGCGGGCGTGTGACCGTCGGTGTCCGGGCCGGACCGGTCTGCCGAGCTCCTCCCCGTGCCGGTGTCGCGGACTCCGTGGTGTTCTCGGGTCCGCCGGGCGTCGTTCCCGCTCGAGTCGCTGCCTTCGCGCGAACGTGACGGGACACCGGGGTCCCGTGCCCCCGTCGCGGCCGGGGACTCGGCGCCGCCGGAGTCCCGGTCGATCAGGCGGCGGACGCTCCACCCACCGTGGTGATCCACGCGGCTCTTCCGGCCCTTCTCAGGTCTCCTCGACCCGCCGGCGTTCGCCGGCCTCCTGCGGGGCGGTCAGGCTGCCGAGGATGTCGAGGAGCTCGGCGCTCCGGCTGCCGGGCTCGGCGTGGAAGACGACCAGCGTGAGTCCGTCCGTGCCGTCGATGCTCAGTTTGTTCGACTGGAGGTCGAGTTCGCCGACCTGAGGGTGCGCCAGGTGGCTGACACGGCCGCGCCGGGGCCGTACGTCGTGGCGGGCCCACAGGGTGCGGAAGCGTTCGCTGTGCAGGGACAGCTCGCCGACCAGGTCGCGCAGCCGGGGATCGTCCGGGTCGCCTCCGGCGGTCGCGCGCAGGGCCCCCACCCCTTCGGCGGTCAGCTCCGTCCAGTCCCGGCGCAGCGCCCGTTCGGCCGGGTCGAGGAACACGGCCCGCAGCAGGTTGACGCCGGGCCGGTAGTTCGGGGAGAGCGCGGCGGCGAGGGTGTTGGCGGCGAGGCAGTCGGTGTACCGGTTCTGCACATAGGCGGGGGTGCGCGGCCAGGTGTCGATGAGCTGCCGGATGCTCGCCGGCACCTGCTCGGTGAGCCGCCCGGGGCGGGCGCCGGCCTCGGACCGCCGGCGGGCAAGCCCGAGGAGGTGGGCCGTGGCGTCGGCGTCGAGCCGCAGCACGCGGGCGACGGCCTGCAACACCTGGGCCGAGGGGTTGCGGTCGCGGCCCTGTTCGAGGCGCAGGTAGTAGTCGGAGCTGATGCCCGCCAGCAGGGCGACCTCCTCGCGGCGCAGCCCGGGCACGCGGCGCAGCCCGCCGCCGGGCAGTCCGACGTCCTCCGGCCGCACCAGGGCGCGGCGGGCGCGCAGGAACTCGCCGAGTGCGTTCGAACCGTCCATGCCCCCACCGTACGGCGTGCCGCGCGGGGTCGGCTGGTCCTGTCACTCCCAGGAACGGCGGGGTACTGCCGTACCGCGCGCGGCGGGCGCACGGTGGGTGGTGCACGGCGGGAGCCGCCCCGCAGGGGGGCTCCCGCCGACGGATCCCGAAAGGCACGAAAGGCACAGCATGTCCGTGACACTCGCCGGAACGATCACTCCCGCCGACGGCCTGACGCTGACCCGCGTCGGCTACGGCGCCATGCAGCTGGCGGGGCCGCACGTCTTCGGCCCGCCGCGGGACCGCGCACGGGCCGTGGCGGTGCTGCGGGCCGTGGTCGAGGCCGGCATCACCCATATCGACACGGCCGACTTCTACGGCCCGGTCGTCGTCAACGAGATCATCCGTGAGGCGCTGCACCCCTACCCGGAGGGTCTGCACCTGGTCACCAAGGTGGGCGCCAGGCGCGGCGCGGACGGGTCCTGGATCATGTCCCGGCACCCGGAGGACCTCAAGGCGCAGGTGTACGACAATCTGCGCAACCTCGGCGTGGACGCGCTGGACGTGGTCAATCTGCGGCTGGGCGACCAGGACACGCCGAACCGGGAGCCCGTCTCCGAGCAGTTCGGCGCGCTGGCCGAGCTGCGTGAGAAGGGTCTGATCCGGCACCTCGGGCTGAGCGCGGCCTCCGTGGAGCAGCTCGACGAGGCCCGCCGGATCGCGCCCGTGGTCACCGTGCAGAACCTGTACAACCTGGCGGTGCGCCGCGACGAGGCCCTGCTGGAGCGGTGCGAGCAGGAGAACATCGCGTTCGTGCCGTACTTCCCGCTCGGCGGTTTCACTCCGCTGCAGTCGGAGACGCTGAGCAAGGTCGCCGCGCGGCTGGAGGCGTCCCCGCAGCAGGTGGCCCTGGCGTGGCTGCTGCACCGCTCCCCGGCGATCGCGCTGATCCCCGGCACCTCCTCCCCCGAGCATCTGCGGGAGAACATCGCCGCGGCGGCGCTGACGCTTCCGGAGGACGCGCTGGCCGAGCTGGACACCATCGGGGCGAACTGAGCCCGTACGCGGCGGGGGGTGAGGGCGCCGGCGGGGGCCGGTCACTCGGGCAGGGGCTGCTCGGCCCAGATCGTCTTGCCGCCGGCGAGCTGCCGGCTGCCCCAGCGCTGGGTGAGCTGTGCGACCAGCAGCAGGCCCCGGCCGCCCTCGTCGTAGGCGTGGGCGCGCCGCAGGTGCGGTGAGGTGGGGCTGCCGTCGGACACCTCACAGATCAGGGCACGGTCGCGGATCAGCCTGAGGCGGATGGGCGGGGTGCCGTACCGGATGGCGTTGGTGACGAGTTCGCTGACGACCAGCTCGGTGACGAACGCGGCCTCCTGAAGGCCCCAGTCGGCGAGCTGCTCGACGGCCGCCTGCCGGATGTGGGTGACGCGCGCCGGGTCGGGGGGCACGTCCCAGGTGGCGACGCGGTCCTCGCCGAGCGCGCGGGTGCGGGCCAGCAGCAGGGCCACGTCGTCGACGGGGTCCTCCGGCAGGACCGCCTTGAGCACGGTGTCGCACAGCGCCTCCAGGTTCCGGGCCGGTGCGGCGAGGGCGCGGCACAGTTCCTCGGTGGCGCGGTCGACGTCGCGCTCGGGGTGCTCGACGAGGCCGTCGGTGTAGAGCGCGAGGAGGGATCCCTCCGGCAGCTGGAGTTCGGTCGCCTCGAAGGGCAGGCCGCCGACGCCGAGCGGTGGCCCGGCGGCCATGGGGACGAGCCGTACCGTCCCGCCGGGCAGCACGATCACCGGGGCGGGGTGTCCGGCGGCGGCCATGCACAGCCGGCGGTCGACGGGGTCGTACACGGCGTACAGGCAGGTGGCGCCGAGTTCGGCGACCTCCCCGCCGTCGGAGACGCCGTCGCCGGCGAGGTGCGTGACGAGGTCGTCGAGGTGGGTGAGGAGTTCGTCCGGGGGCAGGTCGACATCGGCGAGGGTGCGTACCGCCATGCACAGCCGGCCCATGGTCGCCGTGGACGGGATGCCGTGGCCCACGACGTCGCCGACGACGAGGGCGACGCGGCTGCCGGAGAGCGGGATGACGTCGAACCAGTCGCCGCCGATCCCGGCGAAGGAGCCGCACGGCAGATAGCGGTGGGCGACCTCGGCGGCGGACTGGCCGGGCAGTCCGCGCGGCAGCAGGCTGCGTTGCAGGGCGAGCGCGGTGCCGCGTTCCCGGGCGAAGCGGCGAGCGTTGTCGATGCACACGGCGGCCCGGCTGGCCACCTCCTCGGCGAGGACGGCGTCGTCCTCGGCGTACGGCTCGGGCTGGGTGGTGCGTACCGCGACGGCGACACCGAGGGTGATGCCGCGGGCCCGCAGCGGCACCGCGACCACCGAGTGGGCCGATTCGCGGTAGGGGCGGCCCCCGGGGGCGCGGATGTTGCGCTCGGCGACCCACCGGTGGAAGTCGGGGTCGCCGGCGCCGCTGAGCACGGCGTGGGCCTCGCGCAGGGCGCGGGCGGGGGCGGAGTTCGGGGGGTAGACGTCGGTGTCGCCGAGGTGGACGGCGGCCTCCGGGGTGCCCGGGTGCGCGGAGCCGTGGGCGACGCGGCGCAGGACGGCGTCCTCGGGGTCCGTGGCCGGGGGTTCCTCTCCGCCGAGCACCCAGTCGAGGAGGTCGACGCTGACGAAGTCGGCGAACCGGGGGACGACCAGGTCGACGAGTTCCTCGGCGGTGCGGACCACGTCGAGGGTGGTGCCGATGGTGGTCGCGGCCTCGTTGAGCAGGGCCAGCCGCCGCCGGGCGCGGTGCTGGCCGGTGCTGTCGAAGGCGGCGAGGGCCACGCCGACGATGTCGTCGGTGGTGTCGCGGACCGGCCACATCTCGATGTTCCAGGCGTGCTCGCGGATGCCGGACGGGGTGCGGACGGAGTGCTCGCACCGTACGGGGAAGCCGGTCTCGGTGACCTCACGCAGCCGCTCCAGCAGTTCCGGGCTGCGTTCGGTGTCGTCGACGGTGCCGGGGTAGGCGCGGCCCAGCACCTCCTCCTCGGCGACGCCCAGGATCCGCCGGGCGGTGGCGTTGAGGCGCAGGTAGCGCTGGCTGGTGTCGAAGACGGACATCGACATCGACGCCTGCTCGAAGGCCTGCCCGGCCAGGGTCGGCTCGGGGCGGGTGGCCGCGGCGGGGCCGGGGGCCGCGTCGAGGCGGGGTGCCGCGTCGGGCCGCGGGGAGGCCTCCGTACGGGTGGGCGGCTCGGCGCCGGCGGACGGCTCGGAGTCGGCGGACGGCCGGGCGCCGGGCGGGGACTCGGCCGCGAGGGCCGGCTCCGCGGTCACGGCGTAGGCGTACGGCCTGCCGTCGGCGCCGTGCAGCGGGCAGGTCCGGACCCGCACGGGTACGGCACCGCCGTCGCGGTGCCGCAGCACGAGGGTGCCGGCCGGTGAGCGCAGCGACCCGCCCGGCGGGGGTCCGGCGATCAGCTCGCGCACGGCACGGCCCACGACCTCCTGGGCGGGGTAGCCGGTGAGGCGCCGGGCGCCGTCGCTCCATCCGGTCACGACACCTCGGATGTCGACGACCGCGGCGGCGGCGACTTGCTCCATATCGCCAGGATGGTCCCATCCGTCGGCGGCATCAACCACGCGGGATGCCGCACGCCCCCGTCGCCGGGCCCCGGGGGCCCCTGGCGGCGGGGGCGGGACGGGTCAGCCGCGGCGGTCGCGCAGCGCCGCGAGGGCGCGGTCGGCGTGGGTGTTCATGCGCAGCTCGCTGCGGACGACCTCCAGAACGGTGCGGTCCTCGGCGATGACGAAGGTGGCGCGCCGGGTGGGGGCGAGGGAGAAGCCGCGCCGTACGCCGAACAGCTCCCGCACCTTGCCGTCGGGGTCGGACAGCAGCGGGATGCCGAGCCCGTGCCGGCCTGCGAACTCCTGCTGCCGTTCGACGGCGTCGCCGCTGATGCCGACGGGGCGGGCCCCGACGGCGGCGAATTCGGCGGCGAGATCACGGAAGTGGCAGGCCTCGGCGGTGCAGCCGGGGCTCAGGGCGGCCGGGTAGAAAAAGAGGACGACCGGCCCGTCGGTGAGGAACTCCGACAGGGTGCGGACGGTGCCGGTCTCGTCGGGCAGGGCGAAGTCCTCGACGCGGTCCCCGGGCTGCGGCGCACTCATGCCGTGCCCTGCGCGGTACGGGCGACGCTGCGGGCCCACAGCACCAGCGGCAGCTGGAGCGGGAGCCGGGCGAAGGCCGCGGTGCGCTGCGGGGCGGGGCGGTCCCGCCAGTCCAGGGCCATCTTGACGTTGGCGGGGAAGACCCCGACGAAGAACCCGGCCGCGGCGTGCGCCGCTGCCCTCCGGGTGCGGGGCAGGGCCACACCGGCCGCGAGGGCCAGCTCGGCGACGCCGCTGGCGTAGGTCCAGGCGCGGGGCGAGCCGGGCAGTGAGCGCGGCACGATCGCGTCGAACTGCCGGGGTACGGCGAAGTGGGCGGCGCCCGCGGCGGCCAGCAGGCCGGCGAGCAACAGAGGCGAGCGACGGGACACGGGTCCTCCCGGTGGGGGCGACGGCCAGGCGCGCGATATTACTGGACGGTAAATGCCGTTCGGTGGCCGGGGTGGTCCACGGCGCGCACCCGGCCGCACCGCCCCGGTCCCAAAGGCGGGCGCAGCCCGCCCGGACCCCGGAGCCCCGAAGTTCCGAAGCCCTCGAAGCAGGCGTCAGTCCGTGTCCGCGGCGGCGGCGTGGGCGAGGAAGTCGTCGACCATGCGGTGGAAGAGGCCGGCGAGCCGGGCCAGCTCCTCGGGCGTCCAGTGGGCGAGCGCGGCCTGCATGCCGCGCACCCCGGCGGCGCGGATGCGGCGGACGGCATCGCGGCCGGCGTCGGTCAGTTCGATGCGCTGGGCCCTGCCGTCGTCGGGGTCGGGCACGCGGGTGACGTACCCGGCGCGGCACAACTGCTGCACGGTGCGGGTGACGTGGGAGGCCTCCACGCCGAGCCGGTGGGCGAGTTCCCCGGGCCGCAGGGGCTCGGCGTCGGCGACCTGGCGCAGCAGGGCGACGGCGGCGCGGTCGAGAGGCACGCCCGCGCGGTCCATGAGACGCTCGTGCTGCCGTGCCCGGGTGCTGAGGTAGGTGATGCGGCTCAGCGCCCGCTCGATCTCGGCCACCTCGGGGGAGGCTCCGGGGACGGCGGACGGCGGGGAGGTCGGCATGCGCCAACGCTACCATCTCGTTGCGTTACGCAATCAACTGTCGCGCGCCGGGCGATGTCCGGTACCGAGCGGCCGTTCATTCGCTCCGGGCGACACCGGCCGTCAGCGTGCGCAGCAGTTCCATGGCGGTCCCGCGCTGCTCGGCGGTGAGCCCCATGGCGTCGCCGATGACCGGCGGCACCGCGCACGCCTGCTGCCGCATCTCGCGACCCTTGCCGGTGAGGGCGACGACGACGGACCGTTCGTCGTCGGGGCTTCGCCGCCGCACCACCAGACCGGCCGTCTCCAGGCGTTTGATCAGCGGGGACAGGGTGCTGGACTCCAGTTGCAGGGCGGCGCCGATGTCGCCCACGGACAGCGGCTCGCGCTCCCACAGCACCAGCATGACCAGGTACTGCGGGTAGGTGAGGCCCAGCTCGTCGAGGAGCGGCCGGTAGCGGGCGGTGACGGCGCGCGAGGCGGCGTACAGGGCGAAGCAGAGCTGGTCCTCGAGGAGCAAGGAGTAGTCCTCGGCGGTGGTGCCGGGTTCCGTCGGCATGTCGTGGCTCCCTGTCGTCGCGGCTCGCGGTGGACGGCGTGCGGTCCGGCCAGCGTAGCCGTGTTCAGCGTTCCCGACTAAGTCGCCTCCGATTCAGTTGCGCACGACTTAATCGTGCGCTACTTTATTGGCGTGCCCGGCGGACAGGCCGGCACGGGCCGCCGGGACCGAGATGTCCCGGCCCGCACCTGAGGAGTCCCTCATGAACGAGACCAGCAAGAACTTCGACAGCCGCCCGGTCCTGGAGCCCGCAGCGGCGGAGTTCGCCGCGGCGACGGCGAACCCGCCGTACCTGTTCGATCTGGCTCCGGAGGAGGGCCGCAAGGCGGTCGACGAAGTGCAGTCCGGTGAGATCGACAAGCCGGACGTCGACGAGGAGTGGGTGACCGTTCCCGGCGGTCCCACCGGCAGTGTGCGGGCCCGGATCGTCCGCCCGGCCGGCACCACCGGCACCCTCCCGGTGATCGTGTACCTCCACGGCGCGGGATGGGTCTTCGGCAACGCCCACACGCACGACCGCCTGGTGCGCGAACTCGCCGTCGGTGCGCAGGCCGCGGTGGTCTTCCCGGAGTACGACCTCTCCCCCGAGGCCCGCTATCCGGTCGCGATCGAGCAGAACTACGCGGTGGCCCAGTGGATCGTCCGGGAAGGCGCCGCGAAGAACCTGGACGCCGGCCGTATCGCGGTCGCCGGTGACTCGGTCGGCGGCAACATGACCGCCGCGCTGACGCTGATGGCCAAGGAGCGCGGTGACGTGCCCCTGGTGCAGCAGGTGCTGTTCTACCCGGTCACCGACGCGAGCTTCGACACGCCCTCGTACCACGAGTTCGCGACCGGCTACTTCCTGCGCCGCGACGGCATGCAGTGGTTCTGGGACCAGTACACGACCAGCGAGGACGAGCGGGCCCGGATCACCGCGTCCCCGTTGCGGGCCACCACCGAGCAGCTCGCCGGGCTGCCGCCGGCGCTGGTCATCACCGCCGAGGCCGACGTCCTGCGCGACGAGGGCGAGGCGTACGCGAAGAAGCTGCGCGCGGCCGGTGTGCCGGTGATCGCCACCCGCTACCAGGGCATCATCCACGACTTCGTGATGCTGAACGCCCTGCGCGGCACCCAGGCCGCGGACGCGGCCATCACCCAGGCGGTCACGGTGCTCCGCAAGGCACTGCACGACGCCTGACAGTGAGGATGTGACGTGGTGACGCCGCTGGTGGGTCTGACCCCTCGCCTGACTGACGTCTCGACTGTCCTGTTTGGGATTTGTCGGCCCGCCGGGCGTCACCACGCACGCGGCCGGAC
>NZ_JALLGL010000101.1 GCF_023072675.1 Streptomyces sp. XM83C | reverse complement strand
CCCGTTCGCATGCCCCCGGCCACCCGCCGCGGGCACCTCGGGGTGGTCGGGGGTGCGGGGGCGTGCCTTCCGTGCGGCGATCATCCGACAAGCGGTCCGCCGCAGGTCATGGGCGCGTTCCGGGGTCCGGGCAGGGCGTGCGCGCACCCCCGGAATGCGCTGCTCCGTTCGGGGCACAGACCGCAACTCCTGGAGGGCGGGGGGAGTTGACGGTGACGCAGCTCCTCCCCCGGAGTCCGCAAGTTCGAAGGGAACGAACCATGAAGAAGCTGTGGGCAACCGCGGCCCTCGCCGTCTCGGTCGCCGGTATGGCGGCGGCGACCGCTCCTCAGGCCCTCGCCATCGGTGACGACAGCGGCACCACCTCCGCGAGCGGCAACGGTGCCTCGCAGGCGTTCGGCAACTCGGTGACCAAGGGCGACATGAGCCCGCAGCTGTCGCTGGTCCAGGGCTCGCTGAACAAGCCCTGCGTGGGCCTGCCGGCCAAGCTGAACGTGCAGTCGGTGGCGGCGCTCATCGCCAACGTCGGCGTCCAGGACATCGACGTGCTGTCCTCGCCGCAGAACCAGCAGTGCGTCGAGAACTCCACCCAGGCCAAGGGCGACGAGCCGCTGTCGCACATCCTGGACGACATCTCGGTCCTGGCGGGCAACGGCGCCGGCAACGGCTGATCCGTCCCCGCACCGCCGACGGCGGGCCTCCCCTCTCCGGGGCGGCCCGCCGTTCGCATGCCCGGCGGCGGTCGGGACGGCGGATCAACGGGCGGGCACGGCTGCGAAACTACAGGTCCGTCGCGTCCACGATCGCGTCGTGGAGCTGCCGTACGGCCTGGTCGCCGGTGGTCTGCGCCAGGCGGCCGGCGCGCTCGGCGAGGGCGGGCAGGCCCGGGGCGCCGGGCAGTGAGCTGTGGCGTGCGCCGTCCGTGCGCAGGGTGTCGGCGAAGTACGCGGCGACCGCGTCGACCTGGAAGCGGGGGCCCGTCTTCCAGACGTCGCCGCGCAGCGCGGCGGCCTCCAGTCGGCCGCTCTCCTCGTGCGGGGTGCGGGTGGCGGGGTCGAGCCAGCGGACGGTGGCGGTGGCGAGGTGCCCGCGCGCCCCCGGCTTGGTGCGCACCGAGTACAGAGCGGTGACGGTGTGGCCGGGGCCGACCTCGCCGCCGTCGACGCGGTCGTCGCGGAAGTCGTCGTCGGCGACGCGGCGGTTGTCGTAGCCGATGAGGTGGAACTCGGCGACGGATGCGGGGTCGAAGGCGACCTGGGCCTTGGCGTCGCGGGCGACGAGGTCGATGTTGCGGGGCAGTTGCTCGCAGAAGACGTCCACGGCCTGGTCCTCGTCGGAGACATAGGCGGTGTGGCCGTCGCCCTTGTCGGCAAGCTGTTCCATCAGGGCGTCGCCGTACTCGCTGCCGACGCCGACACCGAAGAGGGTGATGCCGTGCTCGCGGCGGGCGGTGGAGATCCGCTCCAGGATGGAGTCCGGGTCGGTGTCGCCGGTGTTGGCGAGCGCGTCGGAGATCAGCACGACCCGGTTGGTGGCGTCCTTGCGCAGGCCCTTCACGGCGGTGTCGTAGCCGGTCTCCACACCGGCGCCGAGGTTGGTGGAGTTGCTGACCTTCAGGCTGTCGATCGCGTCGTGCACCGTGCCGCGGTGGCCGCCGAGGCGGGTCATGGGCAGGACGGTCTCCGCCTCGTCGGTGAAGGCGACCAGGGCGACGGAGTCGTCGTCGCGCAGCCGGTCGGTCATCACGTCGAGGGACGTGCGTGCGAGGTCGAGGCGGCCCGGCTCGGCCATGGAGCCGGAGACGTCGACGACGAACGTGAGCGCGGCGGGCGGGCGTTCGCTGTCCGGGAGGGCCTTGCGGGTGGCGAGGCCGACGCGGACGAGGGACCAGTTCTCTTCGCCGGTGCGGGCCCCGTCGACGGTGACGGTGAAGCCGTTGCCGTCGGGGCGTTCGTAGTCCTGGCGGAAGCTGTTGACGAACTCCTCGGGGCGGACCTCGGACGGGTCGGGGCGCCGCCCCTCGGAGAGCAGCCGGCGGGTGTGGTCCCACGAGGCGGTGTCGACGTCGAGGGCGAAGGTGGACAGGTGGTCGCGGCCGGGTTTGGGGTCCACCTCGTAGCTGTCGGAGTTCCGTTCGCCGCCGCGCGCATGGCCGGGTGCGTGCCGTCCGCCGTTGCTGTCCGTGGTCGCGATGTCGTGGCCGCTGCTGCAGCCGGTGAGCAGCAGGCCGCCGAGTGCGGTGAGCGCGGTCAGCGCCCCGCCGAGCCGTGGTGTGCTGTGCCGGTTCATCGTGCGTGCCCCCTGAGTCGGTCGACTTTTCGACTTTGACGCGGCAGGGGGCCGGAACGTGCGCTACGGAGCGTTGCGGATGGATCTCGAAGTGGGCACGACGGGCGGTCGCCGAGACCGGTGGGTGATCTTCCGTTGACCTAACTCACCACGTCCTTGCGGGAGAAACCGCGGAAGGCCAGCGCGAACAGCACCAGTGCGTACGTTATCGACAGGGCGCTGCCCTGGATCATGCCGGACCATTCGGGTCTGGGCTGTACGGCGTCGGCCCAGGCGAACTGCCAGTGGGCGGGCAGGAAGTCGCGCCAGTGGCCGAGGGCGGTGACGGCGTCGAGGACGTTGCCGACGATGGTGAGGCCGACGGCGCCGCCGACCGCGCCGAGCGGGGCGTCGGTGCGGGTGGACAGCCAGAACGCGAGGCCGGCGGTGACGAGTTGGGAGACGAAGACGTACGCCACGACGATCAGCAGGCGCTGGGCGGCGGTGGCTGTGTCGAGCGAGCCACCGGTGGGTATCCGCAGCGGGCCCCAGCCGTAGGCGGCGGTGCCGACGGCGAGGGCGACGAGCGGCAGCAGCAGCATCGCGGCGAGGCTCAGGCCGAGTCCGACGACCAGCTTGGACCACAGCAGGCGGGCGCGGGGCACGGGTGCGGCGAGGAGGTAGCGCAGCGAGGACCAGCCGGCTTCGGAGGCGACGGTGTCGCCGCAGAACAGGGCGACGGGGATGACGAGGAGGAAGCCGGCGGAGACGAACAGGTTGACGGCGGCGAAGTTGGCGCCGGACGCGGTCGCCGTGTCCATGAGGGTGATGCGTTCGTTGCGTCCGCCGGGCTCGCCTCCGATGGCGAAGGCGACGGCGAGGACGAACGGCAGCACGGCGAGGACCGCGCCCATGACGAGGGTGCGGCGCCGTTTGAGCTGGCGGACCAGTTCGACGCGGAGCGGCAGGGTGTGTCCGGGGCGGTAGCCGGGGGCGGTGTCGCGTGCGGTGGGCTCCGCCGGGGTGCCGGGCTCGGTGAGCGTGCTCATGCGGAGCCTCCGATCAGGGTGAGGAAGGCGTCTTCGAGGCGGCGGTGCGGGCCGACGGAGGTGACGGGCACGTCCAGCCGGACCAGTTCGGCGACGAGCCGCGGGGCGGTGCCCTCCGGGTCGAGGCGGACGAGGAGGCCGTCGTCGGTGCGCTGCGCGGAGGCGACGCCGGGCAGGGCGGCGACCTTCTCCACCACGGGCTCCTCCACGGGGGTGGCGGTGCCGACGAGGAGGGTGTCGCCGGTGCCGACGATCTCGCCGACGGGGCCCGTCTGGACGAGCCGGCCGCGGTCCATCACGACGAGATGCGTGCAGGACTGCTCGACCTCCGACAGGAGGTGGCTGGAGACGATGACGGTGCGTCCGCCGGCCGCGTAACGGATCATCACCTCGCGCATCTCGCGGATCTGGGGCGGGTCGAGGCCGTTGGTGGGTTCGTCGAGGATGAGCAGGTCGGGCAGGCCGAGCATGGCCTGGGCGATGGCGAGGCGCTGCCGCATGCCCTGAGAGTAGGTGCGGACGGCGCGGGCGAGGGCGTCGCCGAGGCCGGCGATCTCCAGTGCCTCGTCGAGGTGGGCGTCCTCGGCGGGGCGGCCGGTGGCCCGCCAGTACAGCTCCAGGTTCTCCCGGCCCGTCAGGTGGGGCAGGAAGCCTGCGCCCTCGACGAAGGCGCCGACGCGGGACAGGACGGGGGCGCCGGGGCGGACGGCGTGGCCGAAGACGCGGATCTCGCCGGCGTCGGGGCGGATGAGGCCCATCAGCATGCGCAGGGTGGTGGTCTTGCCGGCGCCGTTGGGGCCGAGCAGGCCGAGCACCTGGCCTTTCTCCACGCGGAAGGAGAGGTCGCGGACGCTGTAGCGGTCGCTGTTGCCGTATTTCTTGCCGAGCCCGGTGATCTGAAGGGGCACATCGGCCAGTGCGGGGTCGGGGGCGGGTGCGGTGGTGCGGCGGCGGGCGGTGAGGATCAGTGCGAGCGCGACCGCGGCGCCGGTCAGGGGCAGCCACCACACCCAGGACGGCAGCGGGGCCGCGGCGGTGGTGACGCCGGGCGCGGTGGGCACGGTGAGGTCGCCCTCGAGGGTGACGGTGTACGTCGCGGGGGCGGCCGGGGAGGCGTAGCCGAGGTCGGTGGAGGCGAGGACGAGGCGCAGGCGATGGCCCTTCTGCACCTCGTGGTCGACGGCGGGCAGGGTGATCGTGACGACCTTGCCCGCCTTGGCGCCGGTCACGCGCAGGGGCGTGACGAGCTGGGAGGGCAGCACGGGGCGGCTGTCGCCGGGGCCGACGTCGTACAACTTGGCGAAGAGGACGGCGTCGTCGCGGGAGGAGGTGATGTGGACGGTGGCGGTGGGGGCGCCGGTGATGCGCAGGTCGCGGGTGAGGGGCGCGGACTGGAAGGCGGCGTACTGGCCGGGGAAGTCGAGGGAGACGCCGACGCCGAGCGCGGAGAGCTGGGCGAGTCCGCCGCCGGCGCCGAGGCCGGGCAGTGCGGAGACGGCGGGCGGGTTGGCGCCGGCGGGGTTGGTGACGGGCTGGGTGGAGCCGGTCAGGGGGACAGTGCGGCCTGCCTGATGGAGGCCGGGGTAGGCGCCGGCGCTCGCTCCGCGGAGCTGGGCGGCGCCGTCGGTGGAGTCGACGCCTCCGGTGCGGGTGACGCGGAAGGCGGGGCCTGTGTCGGTGGCCCGGTCCTGCTTGAGGTACCGGTCGAACCAGGCGGTGACGCGGGCTTCGACGCGGCTGCCCTCCGGGTCGCCGCCGTCGTGGCCGCCGGCGATCCAGTCGACGGCGACGGGGGCGCCGTTGGCGCTGATGGCGCGGGCGGCGGCGTCGGCCTGGTCCAGCGGGAACAGGGAGTCGGTCTGCCCTTGCAGCAGCAGGGCGGGCACCTTGATGCGGTCGGCGACGGCGGACGGGGAGCGCTGCTCCAGCAGGCGGCGGGCGGCGGCGTCGGGGGTGCCGGACTCGGCGACCCGCTCGTACATGCGGCACAGCTCGGGCTGGAACTTCGCGCAGCCGCCGCCGCTGTTGATGAAGTAGCCCGCCCACAGTTTCTTGAACACGCCGTTCGGGAAGAGCGCGTCGGCGAGGTTCCAGTAGGTGATGGAGGGGGCGATGGCGTCGACGCGAGGGTCGTGTCCGGCGGCGAGGAGGGCGATCGCGCCGCCGTAGGAGGCGCCGGTGACGCCGACGCGGGGGTCGCCCTGCCGGTCGAGGAGGACCTCGGGGCGTCGGGCGAGCCAGTCGATCAGGCGGGAGACGTCGGCGACTTCGGCCTTCGGGTCGTTCAGCCCGATCTTCCCGGTGGAGCGGCCGAAGCCGCGTGCGGACCAGGTGAGGACCGTGTATCCGTCGCGGGCGAGGTCCTCGGCCTGGGCGCGGACGTCGTCCTTGCTGCCGCCGAAGCCGTGTCCGAGGAGGACGGCGGGGTGGCGGCCGGGGGTGCCGGGGGTGAAGTACGAGGTGTCGAGGCGGACTTCGCCGTCCATGGTCATGACCTGGTCGGTGCGGTGCACGGCGGGCGGGTCGTCG
This sequence comes from Streptomyces sp. XM83C, assembly GCF_023072675.1. Classification (GTDB taxonomy): domain Bacteria; phylum Actinomycetota; class Actinomycetes; order Streptomycetales; family Streptomycetaceae; genus Streptomyces; species Streptomyces thermocoprophilus. The sequence continues at coordinate 14,062 of NZ_JALLGL010000101.1, read as the reverse complement.
CCGGCGGCGGCGACGCTCCAGGTGCCGGCCCCGGCGAGGACGACGGCGGCGGCCCCGGCGGCCAGCAGCCGTCGGGGTCCGCGCAGCAAGCCCCGCAAGGGCTGACGAAGATCCATGCCTCCACGGTACGGGCCGCCGCCGACAACCGGTGCAGCCTGTGGACGGAGCGGCCGGCCCTCCCTGGGGAGTACGGGCCGGCCGCGGTGTACCGCGACGGCGGTACGCGGGTCAGGCGCTGTGCGGCTGCGGTCCGGGAGTGTCGTCGCGGGCGTCGTCCGGGATGGAGACCAGCCAGCGGGTGGCGCGGCGGGGCCGCAGGTAGAGCGCCCAGTACAGGGTGGCGACGGCGGTGATGCCGCCGGTCCAGGCCAGGTAGGAGGTCTCCTGCTGGGTGAGGACGTAGCCGAGGACGACGATCAGCAGGGCGGGCACGGCGGGCCACAGCGGCATCCGCCAGGCGGCGCTGTGCCGGTGCCGGCCGCGGCGGGAGAGGAGGGCGGCGACCGCGACGAGGAGGTACATGCCGGTGACGGAGACGCCGGTGACGCCGTACAGGGTGTCGAGGTTGACGAAGCAGAGGATCGCGCCGGGCACGCCGACGGCGAGGGTGGACACCCAGGGGGAGCCGAACCGGCCGAGCTTGGCGAAGAGCCGGTTGACGGGCTCGGGCCAGGCTTTGTCGCGGGCGGAGGCGAACAGCACGCGGGAGTTCTGGATGACCATGACGATGCCGGCGTTGATGATCGCGAGGGCGACGCAGAGGCTGACGAAGGTGCCGACGGCGGAGTCGGACCATGCGGTGACCATGGCGCTGATGTCGCCGCCGGTCAGCTCGGAGAGGTCGGAGGCGCCGAGGGTGATCGCGGCGACGGGCACCAGGATGATCACGGTGGAGATGGCGAGGGTGGCGAGGACCGTGCGGGCGACGTTGCGGCGCGGGTTCTCCAGTTCCTCGGAGAGGTAGACGGCGGTCGAGAAGCCCTGGGTGATGAAGAGGGCGATGGCGAGACCGGAGACGACCATCATCGCGGTGACGGTGTCGGTGTGGCCGTCGGCGCCGGCGACCTCCATGGACAGCAGGCTGCCGGGGCCGCGGTGGCCGTGGGCGAAGCCGAGGACGGCGACGACGGCGGCGGCGATGACCTCCAGGACGAGGAAGATGCCGGTGATCCAGGCGTTGGCGCGCAGGTCGAGCAGTCCGGCGAGGGTGGCGAGCAGCATGACGCCGGCGCCGGTCATGGCGGGGTCGAGGTGGACGAGCGGGGCGAGGTAGTCGGCGGTACCCAGGGCGATGACCGGCGGGACGATCATCACGACGAGGAGGGAGAGCACGAAGACGAGCCAGCCCGCGAGCCGCCCGGCCAGGGTGGAGACCATGGCGTACTCGCCGCCGGCGCTGGGGACGAGGGTGCCCAGCTCGGAGTAGCAGAACGCCACGGCGACGCAGAGGAGGGAGCCGATGGCGATGGTGAGGGCGGTGGCGGTGCCGAGGGAGCCGAGCAGGTCGGGCACGACGACGAAGAGGGTGGAGGCGGGTGTCACGCAGGACAGGGTGAGCAGGGTGCCGCCGACGACGCCGATGGAACGCTTGAGGGTTCTCGGACTGCTGCCCGCTGTGTCGGGGAGGGGCGGTGCGGCAAGGCGGAGCGTGTCGGTCATTCGGCGGTTCCGATCGGCTGGTGCGGGGTGGTTCGGGCGGGAGCGCTATCGCCTCCGGCGGCTGGATGGTGCTGGTGTGGTCCGCTCCCGACGCCGCATCGAACCCCGACGAAAACCGCTGCGTCAATAGGTGTTTGCCTACGAAATCCGTAGATCGAAAGGCCGCTTGAGCGCGAATACGTCACTACTGCCGGGCCGTCTGGGGAATTGACCCCGTACGGGAACCGCAGCCGTGGCGTCGGTAAAAAAATCAGCGGTCCGCGATCCGGACGGCCGGAAAAAGGCCGGAACGACTGTCAGTGGGGACCGCTACTGTCGGCAGCCACAGTCACTGCACAGCGGACACACATGGGGTGGGGGCACATGAGGCCGAGGCACGGCGCGGTCTGGGCGGGGTTCACGGTGGCGGCGCTGACCGCGACGTCCGCGTGTGGCACGGAGGTGGCGGAGGACGGCACCGCCCGGATCGCGGCGGTGCTGGCGCGGGCGTCGGACCGCACACAGCAGCTCGGTTCCGCCGAGATGGCCACGACGACCGAGTTCGAGGCTCTCGGCGGCAGGCCGATCACCGTGAAGGGCACCTACTCGTGGGACGGCGGGGCCGCCATGGACGTGGAGATGGACACCACGGCGGCCCGGATGACGAGGCTTCAGGACGACCCGACGACGCGCGTGATCCTCGTCGACGGCGCCTATTACTACAACATCGATCCTCAGCCGCGCGGCCCTCTCGAGGGCAAGCACTGGATGCGCATCGAGGCCTCCGCCGTGGTGGGCGACAACGCCGCGCGGAACATGGACACCCAGGCCGACCCGACGGTGTCGCTGCGCTCCCTGCGCGCCGCCACGGACGTCGAGGACCTCGGCGAGGAGACGGTCCTCGGCAAGAAGACGCACCACTACCGGGGCACGATCGGCGAGGCGGAGATCAACGCCGGCGACAAGCTCGACGAGGCGGACAAGCGCCTGGCCGTCGAGGCCCTGGAGACGAGCGGCGGGAAGATGGTCTGCGACCTCTGGGTCGACGGCAAGGATCTACCGGTGCGGATACGGCAGGACGGCGCCGGTGCGACCGTGACGACGGATTTCCTGACGTACGGCTCCGCCACGCCGATATCCGCCCCGCCCTCCGCCGACACGGGCGACCTCACCGAGCAGGTCAGGCAGCTGCGCGAGCAGACGCCGCAGCGGTGACGCGGCGGCGCCCCGTCCCCGGCACAGGGGGACGGGGCGCCGGGTCCCGCGGCCGTCAGTGGTTGCGCGGGAAGCCCAGGTCGACGCCGGAGGGGGCGTCGGCCGGGTCGGGCCAGCGGGAGGTGATGACCTTGCCGCGGGTGTAGAAGTGGGTGCCGTCGTTGCCGTAGATGTGGTGGTCGCCGAAGAGGGAGTCCTTCCAGCCGCCGAAGCTGTGGTAGCCGACGGGCACCGGGATCGGCACGTTCACGCCGACCATGCCGGCCTCGATCTCCAGCTGGAAGCGGCGGGCGGCGCCGCCGTCCCGCGTGAAGATCGCGGTGCCGTTGCCGAACGGCGAGCCGTTGATGAGGGCCACGCCCTCCTCGTAGGTGTCCACGCGCAGCACGCACAGCACCGGGCCGAAGATCTCGTCCTGGTAGGCCTTGGCGGTGGTGGGCACCTTGTCCAGCAGCGAGATGCCGATCCAGTGGCCGTTCTCGTAGCCCTCGACGGTGTAGCCGGTGCCGTCCAGGACGACCTCGCAGCCCTCCGCCGCCGCGTTGTGCACGTACGAGGCCACCTTGTCGCGGTGGGTCGCGGTGATCAGCGGGCCCATCTCGGACGTGGGGTCGTTGCCCGGACCGATCTTGATCTTCTCGGCGCGCTCACGGATCTTCTCCACCAGCTCGTCGCCGATGGAGCCGACCGCGACGACCGCGGAGATCGCCATGCAGCGCTCGCCGGCGGAGCCGTACGCGGCCGAGACGGCGGCGTCGGCGGCGGCGTCCAGGTCGGCGTCCGGCAGGACCAGCATGTGGTTCTTGGCGCCGCCCAGGGCCTGCACACGCTTGCCGTTGGCGGAGGCCGTGGTGTGGATGTAGCGGGCGATGGGTGTGGAGCCGACGAAGGAGACCGCCTTGACGTCCGGGTGCTCCAGGAGCCGGTCGACGGCCACCTTGTCGCCGTGCACGACGTTGAACACGCCGTCCGGCAGGCCCGCCTCGGCGAGCAGCTCGGCGAGCCGCACGGAGGCCGACGGGTCCTTCTCGCTCGGCTTCAGCACGAACGTGTTGCCGCACGCGATGGCGAGCGGGAACATCCACATCGGCACCATCGCCGGGAAGTTGAACGGCGTGATGCCGGCGACCACCCCGAGCGGCTGCCGGATCGCGGCGACGTCCACCCGGGTGGCGACCTGCGTCGACAGCTCGCCCTTCAGCTGCACGTTGATCCCGCACGCCAGGTCGACGATCTCCAGGCCGCGCGCGACCTCGCCCAGCGCGTCCGAGTGCACCTTGCCGTGTTCGGCGGTGATCAGCTCGGCGATCTCGTCGCGGTGCTGGTCCAGCAGGGCGCGGAACTTGAAAAGGATCGACGTGCGCTGCGCGAGGGAGGACTGCCCCCACGTGACGAACGCGTCCTTGGCGGCGGCGACCGCCGCGTCCACCTCGTCGGTCGACGCGTAGGCGACCTTGGTGGTGACCTGGCCCGTCGCCGGGTCGGTGACCGGCCCGAAATTGCCCGACGTACCCTCGACGGTCTTGCCGCCGATCCAGTGGTTGACGATCTTCGTCATGCCCGGTTACTCCTTCACAGATGGCGTCGTCGGGTGGAGACGTGCCGTTCGTACAGCTCTCGGGGCCCGACCGCCGACGGTCCGGTCGCGGCCCGGCCCACAGGACCATCCCAGCAGGCGAGCGCGGGCAGCGCGCCCGACACTGTGTCTGCCGTTCGGGTCCCGTCGTAGACACATGTGGGGGACACCCACCGCGCCCGCCCCGCCGGTACGGCGGTGAGCAGGGCGCCGGCCCCAGGGGTCCCGGCGCGGCGCCGGGGGTGTGCGGCCGGACGGCCGCGGTCGTGCGGTACCTCCGGCGCGGGGCCGTAGCGGGCGGGGAGTCGTCGCTCGCACTTCGCTCCTGCCAGGGCGAAGCGGTCTCCCGCGCCGGAGGCGATCAGGGGGAGGAGTCCTCCCGTGGTGCCGCTTGCTTCTGGAACGGTACAAGCACCTTGCGGCACCAGGTAGTTGCGTGCGGTCACCTCGGCCGACGGACGACCGGCGATGGCGTGTCCCCGACGGCCGGGGGGCGTCTCCGCACGGCGGCCGGTGGACGTCTCGGCACGGCGGGCGGTGGGCGCGTCGGCACGGCGGCCGGTGGGTGCCTCTCGCCCACGGCCGGTGCGCGCCTCGCCGCGGCGGCCGGTCACAGCAGCCCCACGGCCGTGTCCACGGCGGCGGCCACGTCGTCGTCGGGCGGGTAGAGCAGCGAGCGGCCGACGACCAGTCCGCGCACGGTGGGCAGACGCAGCGCGCCGCGCCACTTCTCGTACGCCGCGTCCTGGTCGTCGCCGACGTCGCCACCGAGGAGGACGGCCGGCAGGGTGCTGGTGGCCATGACCTCGGCCATGTCGTCGGGGTTCTCGGTGACCGGCACTTTCAGCCAGGTGTAGGCGGAGGAGCCGCCCAGTCCGGAGGCGATGGCGAGGGAGCGGGTGACGGCCTCGGCGGACAGGTCGTTCACGAGCCGTCCGTCGGCGGTACGGCGGCTGATGAACGGCTCGACGAAGACGGGCAGCCGGCGTGCCGCCATCGCGTCGACGGCGCGGGCGGTGGACTCCAGGGTGGTCAGCGAGCCCGGGTCGTCGTAGTCGATGCGCAGCAGCAGTTTGCCCGCGTCGAAGCCGAGCCGTTCGATGTCCTCGGGGCGGTGGCCGGTGAACCGGTCGTCGAGCTCGAAGGAGGCGCCCTGAAGTCCGCCGCGGTTCATCGACCCCATGACGACCTTGTCGTCGAGGGCGCCGAGCAGCAGCAGATCATCCAGGATGTCGGCGGTGGCGAGGACGCCGTCCACGCCGGGCCGGGACAGGGCGAGGCACAGCCTCTCCAGCAGGTCGGCCCGGTTGGCCATGGCGAACCGCCGGTCCCCCACGCCGAGCGCGCCGCGTGCCGGATGGTCGGCCGCAATGATCATCAGCCGTCCCTGCCCGTTGAGCAGCGGCCTTCTGCGGCGCCGGGCGGCGGCCTCGGCGACGGCCTCGGGGTGCCGGGCGCGGGTGCGGACCAGCGCGGAGACGTCGACGCGGGGCGTGGTGCCGGGGGCGTCGCCGCCGGTCGGGGCGGAGGCGGGTCCGGTCTCCTGGTGGGCGCCGGTGACGCGACCGCCCCTCATCGGACCGCTCCCGCGTCCAGGGCGGCGGCCACCTCGTCGGGGGTCGGCATCGCCGACGAGCACTCCAGCCGGGAGGCGACGATGGCCCCGGCGGCGTTGGCCCAGCGCATGGTTCGCTCCAGGCCCCAGCCGGAGAGCAGGCCGTGGCAGAGCGCGCCGCCGAAGGCGTCACCGGCGCCGAGGCCGTTGACGACGTCGACGGGCAGCGGCGGCACCTCGGCCCGGTCGCCGTCCCGGTGGACGGCGAGGACACCCTTGGGGCCCTGCTTGACCACCGCCAGTTCCACGCCCGCGTCGAGCAGGGCGCGGGCGGCGGCGTCCGGGTCGCGCAGGCCGGTGGCGATCTCCACCTCGTCGAGGTTGCCGACGGCGACGGTGGTATGCCGCAGGGCCTCGGTGTAGAAGGGGCGGGCCGCTTCCGGGTCGGTCCAGAACATGGGCCGCCAGTCCAGGTCGAACACGGTCGTCCCGGCCTTCGCGCGGTGGGCGAGCGCCGCGAGGGTGGCCGTACGGCTCGGTTCCTCGCTGAGTCCCGTGCCGGTGATCCAGAAGATCCGGGTCTCGCGGACGGCGTCCAGGTCCAGCTCGTGGGCGTCGATCTCCAGGTCGGGCGCCTTGGGCCGGCGGTAGAAGTACAGCGGGAAGTCGTCCGGCGGGAAGATCTCGCAGAAGGTGACCGGCGTCGGGTACTCGGCGACCGGGGTCACCCAGCGCTCGTCGACGCCGAACTCCCGCAGCTGCTCGCGCAGATACGTGCCGAACGGGTCGTCCCCGGTCCGGGAGATCAGCGCGGCGTGCCGTCCCAGACGTGCCGCCGCGACGGCGACATTGGCGGCGGAACCGCCGAGGAACTTGCCGAAGGACGTCACCTGCGGCAGCGGTACACCGGTCTGGAGCGGGTACAGATCCACGCCCAGCCGCCCCATGGTGATCAGGTCGTACGCCATCGGCATCCCTTCACATCGACCTCGGACCCTCCTCCGGTTTTGTAGTCCCCGCCGCCAAGCCCTGTCAATGTTTTGTCCGGACATTCGGACGAAAACTTCGACGGTCTGCCGGAAGGCCCGTCCGCCCGGCCGACTCGCCCCGCGTCGGGTCTTTGCATCACGGGCGTCACAAACGCCCCTCTTGTGTCACACATGTCGCGTGTACGCGGGTTTTGCGTCACACCCGCACGACAGCCCTCGCCGCGCACCCGGCCGGGTCGTTCACGGGACGCAGGCTTGGTGATCGCCAGCTCGGCGCCCGGCTCCCCCGACGGCCGTCCCCGGCCGCCGCCGTGGCGCACGCAGGGAGGTGCACTTCATGACCGACCGCAGGCTCTGGTCGTACAAGGACATCGCGGCGCACATCCGGGTCCAGCCGGACACCGTGCGCTCCTACCGCAAGCACGGGCTACTGCCCCCGCCCGACCATGTGGAGGCCGGCAAGCCCTACTGGTACGCCGAGACCGTCCGCGCCTGGGTGGCGTCACGGCCGGGCAACCGCCCCAGGCGGTAGCCCACCCCGAAAACCGTTTCGTGCCCCACCGCAGCGTGGGGCACAGTGCGGCGCGTGAACTTCTCCGAGAAACCCGTCCTCACCGGCGAGAGGACCGTGCTGCGCCCCTTCACGGAGGCCGACGCCGAGCCGATGTGGGAGATCGTCAACGACCCCGAGGTGGTCCGCTGCACGTACACCCCCGGCACCGCGCTCACCCCCGAGCTGCTGCGCGCCTGGTACGGCTCCCGCAACACACAGCCCGACCGGCTCGATCTGGCCGTCACCGACCGCGCCACCGGCGAACTGGTCGGCGAGGTCGTCCTGTACGAGGCGGACCGGCACGCCCGCAGCTGCACGTTCCGCACCCTGATCGGCGCCGCGGGGCGCGGGCGGGGACTGGGCACCGAGGCGACGCGGCTGATCGTCGCCCACGGGTTCGAGCGGCTGGGGCTGCACCGCATCCAGCTGGAGGCCTACGGCGACAACCACCGCGCACTGCACGTCTACGAGAAGGCCGGGTTCGTGGTGGAGGGCGTGCGACGGGAGGCGCACTTCCGGGACGGCAGGTGGGTGGACGAGGTGCTGATGGCGGTCCTGGACCGGGAGTGGCGGGCGCTGCACGGCACGTCCGGGTGACCTGTGGCCCTCCGGGCCGGGTCGGGGTGCGACGCACGGCGGGTGCGGTTCCGTCTCCACCCGCGGGCCGGTGGGGGCGTTCGCGCCGTGCCCCGCGCCCCTGCGGTCACCCGCCGGCCGGTGGGGACTTGGCGCGCCGTTCTCCGTGCCCCTGGGCGGGCTGGGCCATCGCGTTCGCCTGCCGGACGGTGGGGGCGTTCGCGCCGCCCCCCGCGCCCCTGCGGCCACCTGGGGGCCCGTGGGGGCTCGGCGCGCCGTTCTCCGCGTCCCTGAAGCCCTGGCTCGCGGGTCGGACGCGCCGGGGTGGGGCTCCCGTGCGTTATACCCCTGGGGGGTATAGTCGTGCTGTCCGTGAGGATTCCTTCGACAAGGAGTAACGACATGACCGCCCAGACCGACACCCCCGCACCCGTCACCGCCGTCTACCGGGTGAGCGGCATGAGCTGCGGCCACTGCGAGGGCTCCGTCTCCCGGGAGATCTCCGGGCTGCCCGGCGTCACCTCGGTCGGCGCGGTCGCCGCCACCGGAGAGGTCACGGTCGTCTCGGCCGCACCTCTGGAGGAGGAGGCCGTACGCGCCGCCGTCGAGGAGGCAGGCTTCGAACTCACCGGACGGGCCTGACCGACCCCCACCCCGCCCTTTCGCTCCGGCGCACGACTCACATAAGCTCTTCACAAGTCTCGCGCATCTGCCCTCGCGTGCGGACTCCGATATGCATATCGGCGCCCTTGCGCAACTAACGGACATTTGCAAGAGACGCAGATCACAGTGATGTGAACGTAACCATCGAAGGGGTTCGAAGGTCTAAGTTGGCGATGTCAGGAAGCGTCTTGGGGGGCGCCGACTGACATCTGGAGATGTCTTGGGGGACCTCTCCAGAGCTGCGTTGCCGGGACACGTACACCGGGAAGCTTTGAGCGGCCCTCCCTGCGTGCGCTGTCCCGGCAGACCGCAACAGCGATTCAGGCGCTGTGTCCTTGAGACGCCCGGCCGGATCCCGTGGGGGGAATCCGCACCGGGACACGGGAAGGCGCCCTGGTCGTCGGCCCGTGGGGGGACCGAGGCACCGGGGCGCCTTCCGCCTTCACAGCTCTGTGATCTGTGCGCGTGTGCCGTCCGCGTGACGGCAGACGAAAGGGGCCGTCCGCGAGGACGGCCCCTTCCGTGTGCGGGCACGGGCCCGCGAGTCTCAGCGCTCCTCGACGGGGACGAAGTCCCGCTCGACCACGCCGGTGTAGATCTGGCGCGGACGGCCGATGCGCGAACCCGGCTCCTTGATCATCTCGTGCCACTGGGCGATCCAGCCCGGCAGCCGGCCGAGGGCGAACAGGACCGTGAACATCTCGGTCGGGAAGCCCATGGCCCGGTAGATCAGACCGGTGTAGAAGTCGACGTTCGGGTAGAGGCTGCGCGAGACGAAGTAGTCGTCGGAGAGCGCGTGCTCCTCCAGCTTCAGCGCGATGTCCAGCAGCTCGTCGGACTTGCCGAGAGCGGACAGGACGTCGTGCGCGGCAGCCTTGATGATCTTGGCGCGCGGGTCGAAGTTCTTGTAGACCCGGTGGCCGAAGCCCATCAGGCGGACGCCGTCCTCCTTGTTCTTCACCTTGCGGATGAAGGAGTCGACGTCGCCGCCCGCGTCGCGGATGCCCTCCAGCATCTCCAGCACGGACTGGTTGGCGCCGCCGTGCAGCGGGCCCCACAGCGCGTTGATGCCGGCGGAGATCGACGCGAACATGTTGGCCTGCGAGGAGCCCACCAGGCGGACCGTCGAGGTCGAGCAGTTCTGCTCGTGGTCGGCGTGCAGGATCAGCAGCTTGTCCAGGGCCGAGACCACGATCGGGTCCAGCTCGTACTCCTGCGCCGGGACCGAGAAGGTCATACGCAGGAAGTTCTCCACGTACCCGAGGTCGTTGCGCGGGTAGACGAAGGGGTGGCCGACCGACTTCTTGTACGCGTACGCCGCGATCGTCGGCAGCTTGGCCAGCAGACGGATCGTGGAGAGGTTGCGCTGCTGCTCGTCGAACGGGTTGTGGCTGTCCTGGTAGAACGTGGACAGCGCCGAGACGACCGACGACAGCATCGCCATCGGGTGCGCGTCACGCGGGAAGCCCCGGTAGAAGTTCTTGACGTCCTCGTGCAGCAGGGTGTGCCGGGTGATCTCGTCCTGGAAGGCGGTGAGCTCGTCGACGGTCGGCAGCTCGCCGTTGATCAGCAGGTAGGCGACCTCCAGGAAGGTGGAGCGCTCGGCCAGCTGCTCGATCGGGTAGCCGCGGTACCGGAGGATGCCCGCCTCGCCGTCCAGATAGGTGATGGCGGATTTGTAGGCGGCGGTGTTGCCGTACCCGCTGTCCAGGGTCACCAGACCGGTCTGGGCGCGCAGCTTCCCGATGTCGAAGCCCTTGTCGCCGACGGTACTGTCGACCACCGGGTAGGTGTACTCGTTGCCGTCGTACCGCAGTACTACAGAGTTGTCGCTCACGTCTTCCCTCACCGACGTTGTGCCTCATCTTCGAGGTGCCCTGACTGTCTCTACCTTCCCCCACTCGGCTCAGGAGAGTGCACTCGGGGTCGACCATCGGGCCTAGTGGCGGCACTCAGTGCCGCCAAGTTCCCCATCCTGCCCCCTGCGATGCCCTTCGGGAAGGGCTCTGTGACCTTCGCGACTCATTTGATCGATCATTTTTGCGAAGCCTCACGATCCGCCCGACCTCACAGGCCCGCGAGCCGGAAATCCAGGGCCGTGCAGCGCCGCCCGGCGGACACCGTGCGCACCGCCTGCCCGATCGCCCTGCGTGAACCGACCAGGACCACCAGCCGCTTGGCGCGGGTGACGGCCGTGTAGAGAAGGTTCCGCTGCAACATCATCCATGCCCCCGTGGTGACGGGAATCACCACCGCGGGATATTCACTTCCCTGCGAGCGGTGAATGGTCACCGCGTACGCATGGGCCAGTTCGTCCAGTTCGTCGAAGTCGTACGGCACCTCCTCGTCCTCGTCCGTCAGCACCGTCAGCCGCTGGTCGACCGGGTCGAGGGAGGTGACGACACCCACGGTGCCGTTGAAGACGCCGTTCTTCCCTTTCTCGTAATTGTTACGGATCTGGGTGACCTTGTCCCCGACGCGGAACACCCGCCCGCCGAACCGCTTCTCCGGCACATCCGGCCGCTGCGGGGTGATGGCCTGCTGGAGCAGCCCGTTCAGCGCGCCCGCGCCGGCCGGCCCCCGGTGCATGGGGGCAAGGACCTGCACGTCCCGGCGCGGGTCCAGGCCGAAGCGGGCCGGGATGCGGCGGGCGGCCACGTCCACGGTGAGCCGCCCGGCCTCCTCGGTGTCGTCCTCGACGAAGAGGAAGAAGTCCTTCATCCCCTCGGTGAGCGGATGCTGCCCCGCGTTGATGCGGTGCGCGTTGGTGACCACACCGGACTGCTGGGCCTGCCGGAACACCCGGGTCAGCCGCACCGCCGGGACGGGCGATCCGTCGGCGAGCAGATCCCGCAGCACCTCGCCCGCGCCGACGCTCGGCAACTGGTCGACGTCCCCCACGAACAGCAGATGCGCGCCGGGCGGCACGGCCTTGACGAGCTTGTTGGCGAGCAGCAGGTCCAGCATCGACGCCTCGTCGACCACCACCAGGTCGGCCTCCAGCGGCCGGTCCCGGTCGTAGGCGGCGTCCCCGCCCGGCTTCAGCTCCAGCAGGCGGTGCACGGTGGACGCTTCCGCGCCGGTCAGCTCGGCGAGCCGCTTGGCGGCGCGGCCGGTCGGCGCGGCGAGCACGACACGGGCCTGTTTGGCGCGGGCCAGCTCCACGATCGAGCGGACCGTGAACGACTTGCCGCAGCCGGGCCCACCGGTCAGCACCGCCACCTTCTCGGTCAGCGCCAGCTTCACCGCGGCCTCCTGCTCCGGCGCGAGATCCGCCCCGGTGCGGCCCTTCAGCCAGCCCAGCGCACGGCCCCAGTCGACGTCGCGGAAGGCGGGCATGCGGTCCTCGCCGGTGCGCAGCAGCCGCAGCAGCTGCGAGGAGAGGGCGACCTCCGCGCGGTGGAAGGGGACCAGATAGACGGCGGTGACGGGCTCGCCGCCGTCGGGGCCGGGCACCTTCTCCCGCACGACACCGGGGTCCTCGCCGTCCTCCGGCTCGCGGGCCAGCTCGGCGAGGCACTCGATGACCAGGCCGGTGTCCACGCCGAGCAGCTTGACCGCGTCGGAGATCAGCCGCTCCTCGGGCAGATAGCAGTTGCCCTGGTCGGCGGATTGCGACAGCGCGTACTGCAGACCGGCCTTGACGCGTTCCGGACTGTCGTGCGGGATGCCGACCGAGCGGGCGATCTTGTCGGCGGTGAGGAAGCCGATGCCCCACACATCGGCGGCGAGCCGGTACGGCTGGTTCTTCACCACGGAGATGGAGGCGTCGCCGTACTTCTTGTAGATCCGCACCGCGATGGAGGTGGACACCTCCACGGTCTGCAGGAAGAGCATCACCTCCTTGATGGCCTTCTGCTCCTCCCACGCGGCGGCGATCTTCTTCGTCCGCTTGGGGCCGAGGCCGGGCACCTCGATCAGCCGCTGCGGCTCCTCCTCGATGATCCGCAGCGTGTCCGTGCCGAAGTGCTGGGTGATGCGGTCCGCGAAGACCGGCCCGATGCCCTTGACGAGACCGGAGCCCAGATAGCGGCGGATGCCCTGCACGGTGGCGGGCAGCACCGTCGTGTAGTTCTCGACGTGGAACTGCCGGCCGTACTGCGGATGGGAGCCCCAACGGCCCTCCATCCGCAGCGACTCCCCCACCTGCGCGCCGAGCAGCGCCCCGACGACGGTGAGCAGGTCTCCGCCGCCCCGGCCGGTGTCGACACGGGCGACGGTGTAGCCGTTCTCCTCGTTGGCGTACGTGATGCGCTCCAGCACGCCTTCGAGCGTGGCGAACCTCCGTTCGCCGGTCTGGGTCCCCGCCTGCTGAGCCATGCTCCGACCGTACCGGGGGGCGGTGACAACGGGCGTGGCACCGACGCCCGCGGGGCTCCTTCCGGCACAGTGGGCGTCCATGTCCGTACGACTGCGCCTGACCACCGTGGACGCCGGGCCTTTCATCATGCCCCGCGCCGATCTGATGCACGGGGCCGAGGGGACGGCCACCGTGCCGTCCACCGTCGTCGTCATCGAGCACGCGACGCACGGCCTGATCCTGATCGACACCGGCATCAACCACCGTGTCGCCGACTCCGAGGAGGCCGACGCCTACTGGGGTCCGGGGCTGCGGGAGGCGTACGGCGCGCAGGGCTTCACCCGCGACCACGCGATCGACGCCCAGCTGCGGCGGCTCGGCCACCGCACCGAGGACGTGCGGTACGTCGTCTACTCGCATCTGCATCTGGACCACGCGGGCGGCATGTCCTACTTCCCGCACGCCGTGCACGTCGTGCAGCACGAGGAGCTGCGGCACGCCTGGTGGCCGGACCGGTGGACCGCCCGCGGCTACGCCTTCCGCGACTACCGGGACTGCCGGGACTTCGACTTCCTCGAACTGGACGGCGACACCGACCTGTTCCTCGACGGCAGCGTCCGCGTCGTGCGCACGACCGGGCACACACCCGGCCATCAGGGCATCGTCCTCGACCTGGAGCACCGGGGCCGGGTCGCGTTCATGGGGGACGCCGGGCATCTGCGGGAGGGCGTGGCGAACGACGTGCCCCAGCTCAGCGACTGGAACGTCCAGCAGAAGCTGCTCACGTACGGCCGGCTGCGCGCCCTGCGCCGGGCCGGGGTGCGGGTGTTCCTGTCGCACGACCCCGACGACTTCGCCGAGCTGCCGCACGACGGGGAGGTCTGGGACTGACGCAGGCCGGGGACGTCCGCGCCGTACAAGCTTCGAGGGGGCGCCGGTCCGTCGACCGGAGCCCCCTCGGCTCACCCCCCACTCGTCAGAACCCCCGCGGATCCCC
>NZ_JALLGL010000100.1 GCF_023072675.1 Streptomyces sp. XM83C | reverse complement strand
GTGGGGGCGTGTCCCCCTGGGCGGGGTGGGCCGGATCAGCCGATGGCCGCGAACGCCTTCGCGAACGCGTTGGGCGCCTGGTCGATGGAGCTGCACGTGGCGTCGGCGGACGGCTTGGGCCCGCCGGGGCACGCCTTGTCGCGGGTGGCGGACCACATGGACAGCCAGCCGATGCCCTTGGACTTGGCGAAGGCGACGAGCTGGCTCGCGTCGTCGACCCTGAAGACCTCGGAGGCGACGTCGTTGACGCCGATCATCGGGGTGACGGCGACAGCCTTCCAGGCTGCGCTGTCGCTCAGCCCGAGGACGCTCTTGATCTGGGCCTGCGTGGCCGTGGCGGCCTGCTCGGCGTAGGTGCCCATGTCGCCGCTGTAGGCGGGGCCGTAGTCCATCGCCATGATGTTGACGGTGCTGATCTTCACGCCGTTCTGCTTGGCGTTCGCCAGCAGGTCGACGCCGTCCTGGGTGAGGCCCTCCGGCATCACCGGCAGGGTGAAGGAGACGTCCAGGCCGGGATGCTGCTGCTGGAGCTTGGCGATGGCCTGGGCGCGGCGGGTGTTGGCGGCGGCGTTCGGCAGCGCGCCGCCCTCGACGTCGAAGTCGACCTTGGTCAGCTTGAACGCGTCCACGGCCTTGCCGTACGCGGCCGCGAGGGCGTCCGCCGAGGAGCAGGACGTGGCCAGTTCGATGCCGGAGGCGCCGCCGAAGGAGACCCGGACGTCGCCGCCCTTGGCGCGCAGGGCGCCGATCTGCGCGGCGACCGCGTCGCCGGTGAGGTCGGTGACGCCGCCCCACTTGGGGGTGCAGCCGCCGCCGTCGGTGACGAAGGCGAGGTTGTAGTTCTTCACGCCGGTCGCGTCGGCGGCGGCGAGCAGGTCGAACGCCGGGTACAGGGAGGTGTCGACGTACGGCGCGAACCCGGCGGAGGCGGTGGTGCCGCCGCTCTGCGTGGGCGTCGGCGTGGGGGTGGCGGTGGCCGTGGGCGTGGCGGTCCTGGTCGGGGTGGCGGTCGGCTGAGTGGTCACCGTGGGGGTCGGCTGCTGGGTGGGCCGGCCGGTCGGCTCGGGGGTGGCGCCGCCGTCGGTGGAGCAGGACGCCCCGTCGATACGGCAGCCCGTCGGGTCGCCGGTGCCGTTGACGACGAAACCGACGGTGACGGACTCGCCGGGGGTGAGGCCGTCGGTGTCCCACTTCGGCGGCTTGACGGTGACGTGCTGCCCGCTGACGGAGGACTCGGCGTTCCACAGCGAGCCGAGCTTGCTGCCGGCCGGCAGGTCGAACTCCAGCGTCCAGTCCTTGCCCGTCTCGCCGGTGTTGTTGGTGACGACGTACTGGGCGGTGTAGCCGGTCTCCCAGCTGCTGGTCCTCGTGTACGCGGCGCCGACGCCGGCCGCCTGAGCGGTGCCGGTCAGCACGAGCGCGCCGCCGCCGACGACGGCCGCGGCGACCAGGCCTCCGATCGCCTTGTTCCTGCCACTGATCTTCCGCCGGTGCGTGCTCATGCGCATGCCTGCCTTCGCTGTTCACGGGGTGTCGCGGGGGGCGTCCCGGTGCCTGGGGCGCGGCAGCACGCTAGCGATCCGGAATCGGACAAACGTCCTGATCGGGGCGGCGGTCGGGGATCTTAGGGTGCGCTTAAGGATGCGATCGGGACCGGTTAAAGGACGGCAGCAGACGCCCGGATCTGCGGCGTCGTACTGCGCTGCGGCGGCCCTTGCCGGCCGGGCGGCGCCCGTCGCGCTGGAGCCAGACCCGCACCTCGGTGCCGCCCAGCACGGAGGAGCCGATGCGGACGTCGCCGCCGGTGGACTCGGCCAGCCGGCGCACGATGTCCAGGCCCAGCCCGGTCGACCCGTCGGTGCCGGAGCCCTTGCCGCGCGCCATGGCCGTCTCGGGGTCGGCGATGCCGGGGCCCGCGTCGGAGACCAGGACGATCACCGCGTCCTCGCCGCTGTGCACGTCGACCGCGAACGCGGTGCCCTCCGGGGTGTGCCGGAAGACGTTGCCGAGCAGCGCATCGAGGGCGGCGGCCAGGTCGGCGCGGGCCACGGGTGTCCGCACCGGCCGGTCGACGCCGGCGACGCGCCATTTGCGGCCCTCGTCCTCGGCGAGCGCCGACCAGAACTCCATGCGCCGGCGGACCACTTCGGCCACGTCGCAGCCGGCGCCGGGACCGGCCGCGGCGGTCTGCGGCTTGGCCTCGCGGGCGGTGCGGATGATGGTGTCGACCTCCCGTTCCAGTTGCTCGACGGCGGCTCTGGTCTGTTCGGCGGCCGGGGAGTCGCCGAGGGAGGCGGCGTTGAGCCGCAGCACGGTCAGCGGGGTGCGCAGCCGGTGCGACAGGTCGGCGGCCAGTTCCCGCTCGTTGGCGAGGAGTTGCACGACCTGGTCGGCCATCGAGTTGAACGCGACGGCGGCGAGCCGCAGTTCCTTGGGCCCCTCCTCGGGCACGCGGGCGCCGAGCTTGCCCTCGCCGAGTTCATGGGCGCCCTCGACGAGCCGCTGCGCGGGCTGCACCATCCGCACGCCGAGCCGGTCGGCGACGGCGACCGAGCCGACGACGAGCGCGGCGCCGACGGCGGCGAGCACCGCCCAGGCCGTGCCGACGCCGTTGGTGACCTCCGACTCGGGGACGAACACCTCGACGACGGCCATCGCGCCCGTGCTGAGCGCGACCGGCTGGAGCAGGGTGGAGCCGCCGGGCACCTCGGTGGTCGAGGCGCGGCCCAGCTTGCGCACGGTGGCGATGTCGGCGTCGGCGGCGCGCTGCCGGCCGAGGTCGACGGCGGGCCGGCCGTCACCGGCGGGTATGTGCACGGCCAGCCCGGCGTCGGACTCAGCGGAGGCGACGACCCGTTCGAGCTGCTCCCGGTCGGTGGTGATGGACAGGGCCGGGACCAGGGCGGCGGCCTCCCGTTCGGCGTTGGAGAACGCCCGGTCGCGGGCGAGTTCCTTGACGACGAGGCCGAGCGGGACGGCGAACGCTACCACGACCATCGCGGTGACCGCCAGGCAGACCCGGACCAGTGCCCATCTCATCGCGCCGGCTCCCCCTGAAGCGGCGGCTCCAGCTTCACGCCCACCCCGCGCAGGGTGTGCAGATAGCGGGGCCGCGCGGCGGTCTCGCCCAGCTTGCGGCGCAGCCACGACAGGTGCACGTCTATCGTCTGGTCGTCGCCGTACGACTGCTGCCACACCTCGGCGAGCAGTTCCCTGCGCGGTACGACGACGCCGGGCCGGGCCGCCAGGAAGGCGAGCAGGTCGAACTCACGCCGAGTCAGGTCCAGTCGTACGCCGTCCAGTTCGGCCTGGCGGCGCAGCGGGTCGACGGTGAGGCCGCCGACGCGCAGCACGGTCGACGGGGGTGTCTCCCCGGCGGAGGCGCGGGCCCGGCGCAGCACGGCCGCCATGCGCGCCGACAGGTGCTCCACCGAGAACGGTTTGGTGAGGTAGTCGTCCGCACCGGCGTTGAGCAGCCGCACGATCTCCGACTCGTCGTCCCGGGCGGTCGCGATGATCACGGGCACGTCGGTGATGCCGCGCAGCATCTTCAGCGCCTCGGAGCCGTCCAGGTCGGGCAGTCCGAGGTCCAGGATCACCACGTCGAAACGGATATGGGCGACCTCGCGCAGCGCCTCCAGCGCCGTGCCGACACTGCGCACCGTGTGGGCGGCGTCGGTCAGATGACGGATGAGCGCCGAGCGTACGAACTGGTCGTCCTCGACCACGAGCACACTTGCCATGCGCCGCACCGTACGCCATCCGGACTCCGGCCATCCCGGGCCTGTGGACAACTCCGCGGTTGTGGAGAAACCTTCGCCGGGGGCGACACCTGTGGGACGCGTGAGGCAGTATGGCCCGCGATGTACAGAGGAGTCGTCCACGTGCTGGCCTGGTCGCTCGCCACGGGCGCGGCGGTCACGCTGTCGTGGTGGGGTGTGCACACGGTGATGGCGGGCACGGCGTACGACCCGCCGCGTGCCCTGCCCATCACGGCGGCGGACGCGACCGAGCAGGGCTCGAAGCCCGTCGCCGCGTCGACGGCCCGGCCGCCCGCCCCGTCCCGCTCACCGTCTCCGCGGCCGTCCGCGACGAGCCCGGCGCCGTCTCCCGGCCGCGGCTCCGCCGACCCGTCCTCGACGCCCGCGACACCTCCCGCGAAGAGCGCGCCGCCCTCCCCCACGGCCTCCGGCCGCATCGCGGGGTACGACACGGCGGGCGGCCGGGTCGTGTTCGACATCCACGCCGCCGACGCCTCCCTGGTGTCCGCGACGCCCGGCTCCGGCTGGTCGATGCAGGTGTGGAAGACGGAGTCGTGGATCCGGGTGGAGTTCGTGTCGGGCGCGGACCGGGTGTCGGTGTTCTGCACCTGGCACGACGGGCCGCCTCGGGTGGAGATCGGCAACTACTGAGGGCCGTACCGGAGTCGGGGCGGGGGCGGCGCCGGCGGACGGACTTCGAGCGGCGGGTTTCAGCGGAACACGGACGCCGGAGGTGCCGGTGAGGCCACGGCCACCGCGTCCGTGACGGCTGTGGCGCCGCCGGTGAAGTCGACGAGGTCCTTGCCGTGCAGCAGCCTGCCGGGGTGCGGGTCGGAGGCGGCGCGCCGGGTCAGCTCGGCGACGGGCAGGGGGTGGTCGCAGGCGACGAGGACGGCGTTGCCGAACCGTTTGCCGCGCAGCACCGCCGGGTCGGCGATCACCGCGGCTTGGTCGAACCGCGCGGCGGCGGTGGCGATCTGGCCGCGCAGGTGGGCGAGCGGCGGACCGTCGGCGAGGTTGGCGGCGTACACGCCGCCGGGCTTCAGGGCGCGGCGGACCTCGTCGAGGAACTCCGTCGAGGTGAGGTGGGCCGGGGTGCGGGCGCCGCTGAACACGTCGGCGATGACCAGGTCGGCCCAGCCGTCCGGCACCTTGGCGAGGCCCTCACGGGCGTCGGCCGACCGGACCCGGATGCGCGCGCCGGGGTCCAGGGGGAGTTCGCGGCGGACCAGTTGGACGAGCGGGGCGTCGCGTTCGACGACCTGCTGGGTGGAGCGGGGCCGGGTCGCGGCGGTGTAGCGGGCGAGGGTGAAGGCGCCGCCGCCGAGATGCACGGCGTGCACGGGCCGGCCGGGCGGTGCGACGAGGTCGATGACATGGCCGAGGCGGCGCTGGTACTCGAAGGAGAGGTACGCCGGGTCGTCGAGGTCGACATGCGACTGGGGGGCGCCGTCGACCAGCAGGGTCCAGGCCCGCGGCCGGTCCCGGTCGGGAACCAGCTCGGCGAGCCCGCCGTCCACGCTCTCCACGACGGCCTCCGCGGCGCCCTGCCGCCGCCGGGGGTTCCTCGACCTGCCCATCCGGCCATTATGCGGAGCGGCGGGCCGCACCGCCCGCGCAGGGTGCCGGCGCCCGCCCGCGGCCGGTGCTCAGCGGCAGCTGTCCGCGGCCTCGATCAGCCGTGCCGCCTCGCCGAGCGCGGCCCGCAGCACCGCCGGATCGGTGGCAAGGCCGGCCTCGCCGGGCGGCAGCAGCCAGTCGGAGCCGTCCACCGGCGGCTCGGCCGGCAGGGCGAAGCCTCGCCCGTCGGTCTCCGTGCAGACGCTGCCCGGCACGTCCCAGGCGGCGGCCGTGCCCGGCGGGACGAGGAAACCGAGTGTGTCGCCGCCGTCGTGCAGGACGGGGCCGACCGGGCCGACCGCGTCGCAGGCGCCCCGGCGCAGGATGTCGACGGCTTCCAGGCCCTGCCGGGCGGGCACCGTCACCAGGTCGCACGCGGGGGGTGCGCCGTACTCCGGGCTCGGCGGGTGGACCGCCTGCGACGGTGACACACAAGGATCGATGCTCTGGCTCGTCTCCATGCCGGCCTCCACCACGGAACACCTCTGCATCACGGAACACCTCGGCCCGCGTCGTACGCGGTCCACAGAGTGCAACGCATCCGCGCGTCAACGGCTACGGCGGAAATGCGCCGCAAAGGATGGCAGTTCATGGCAGATCGCGGGTGAGATATCCGGTTTGTAGCTGAACTCCGCGTGGCGCCTCCGTCACAGCAGGTACGTTCTTGCCCGCCGGGACCAGGGGTGATCAGACCGACGAAACGGTCAACTCGCCTCACCGCCCGGCATGGTTCGACGGTTCGCACGAGAGGACCCGGCCATGGCGTCGTCGACGGTTCACGCATCCCAGGCGTCCCGGCCCGAGCGGCCGGCACAGCCCAACCTCGCCTTCCGCAGACTGCGCGGACGGCGCTCCCCGGCCGAGTTCGCCGCGCTGGTACGGCGGGCCGCGCTGGACATCGGTGAGCGGGTGAGCTGCGACGCGCGCTACATCGGGCGGGTCGAGGCGGGCGAGATCCGCTGCCCCAACTACGCCTATGAACGGGTGTTCCTGCACATGTTCCCCGGCCGCACGCTGACCGACCTGGGGTTCGCGCCGCGCTCGGCCGTACGGGGGCGCAGGACGCGGGCGGCCGGGACGGAGTCGTACGGCACCTCGGGGCCGTACGACACCCCGAGTGCGCCCGGCCCGTCCGGCCCGCACCGCCCGGGCGGTCCCCGGGGGGCGAGCCGTGCGTCCGAACCGTACGAGGCGTACGACGACCTGTCCCCGTCCGCCGCACTGTCCCCTGACGACCCGCAGGACCCGTACGACCGGGGGGAGCCGGACGGCCCGCAGGACCCGTACGACCCGCACCACGACAACGAGGAGAGCGACGTGCTGCGTCGCGCATTCATGACCGGCGGAGGCGCCACCGTGGCCGCCGCCGCGCTGGGCCCGCTCGGGCTGGCCGTCGACGCATCGGCGGCGGAACGTCCCGTCGGCCGCCCCGGCGCCACCGAGGCGAGCGCGCTCCAGGAAGCCGTCCGCAGAATCCGGCTGCTCGACGACCGGCACGGCGCGGACGGCCTGTACCGGCGCGCGGCCGGGCCGCTGCGCGCCGCGTACGCGCTGCTGGACGCCGGCGCGACCCGGCAGGCGACCGCCGACCGGTTGCACTCGGGCGCCGGTGAGCTGGCCATCTCGGTGGGCTGGCTGGCCCATGACTCCGGGCGGTTCGACGACGCCCGGTCCCACTACGCCGAGGCCCTCGCCACCGCACGGATGACCGGGGACGACGCGCTGGAGGCGCACGCCTTCTGCAACACCGCGTTCCTCGCGCGGGACGCCGGGCGCCCCCGCGAGGCGCTGCGCGCCGCGCAGGCCGCGCAGCGTGTCGCGCGACCGCTGGGGTCGCACCGGCTGATGTCGCTGCTGGCGCTGCGGGAGGCGGGGGGCTGGGCGGGGCTCGCCGACCGGGTCGCCTGCGAGCAGGCACTGGTCCGGGCGCAGGCACTGTACGCGCGCGGGGTGTCGGACACGGACCCCGAGTGGATGAGCTTCTACGGGGAGGCCGAGCTGGAGGGGCTGGAGGCGCAGTGCTGGTCGACGCTGGGTGACTGGGCGCGGGCGGCGGAGCACGCGGACCGGGCCGCGCGGACGCAGGATCCCCACTTCAAGCGGAACACCGCGCTGTACACGGCCGAGCTGGCGGACGACCTCGCGCGCGGGGGGCGGCCGGACGAGGCCGCGGCGGCGGGGATGCGGGTGCTGGACCTGCTGAGGGACGTGCAGTCCTCGCGGGTGCGGGGGATGCTGGCGGGGACGGCGCGGGTGCTGCTGCCGCATCGACGGGTTGCAGGGGTGGGCGACTTCCTGGACCGCCACGGAACGCTACGACGCGGCGCGTGACGCAGGTGGCTGCGGGCAGCCCCGGCCGCCGGCCCGTGGCTGCGCCGGCGCGCCGCCCGTCACGGCGCCAGGTGGCCCTGGTCGTTCCAGGACTCGATGGCCGGTTCGCCGTAGGCCCAGCTCAGGGTGGAGAGGGACGTCGGGTTGAGGCGGATGCAGGCGGCGAAGTCCAGCGGGCAGCCGAGCCAGCGCGCGGCGATGGACCGGAGGATGTGGCCGTGGGCGAAGACGAGGACGTCGCGGTCGGCGGAGCGCGCCCAGGCGACGACCTCGTCCGCGCGGGCGGTGACCTCCGCGAGGGTCTCGCCGCCGGGGACGCCGTCGCGCCAGATCAGCCAGCCGGGCCGCTCGGCCTGTATCTCGGCGGGCGTGAGGCCCTCGTACGCGCCGTAGTCCCACTCCATGAGGGTGTCCCAGGTGGTCGCCCGGTCCCCGAACCCGGCCAGCTCGCACGTCTCACGCGCGCGTGCCAGCGGGCTGGTGCGGACCTCGACGCCGGGCAGGCCGTCGAACGGGGCCCGGTGCAGCCGCTCGCCGAGCAGCTTCGCGCCCTGCCGGCCCTCCTCCAGGAGCGGCACGTCCGTCCTGCCGGTGTGCTTGCCGGACAGCGACCACGCTGTCTGTCCGTGCCGGGCCAGCAGGATGCGCGGTGCCATGAGCGGCCTTTCCGTGAAGAACGTGTGCGAGGCGGGCACGCCCGGGAGATCCGATCGGGTGAAGAGGAAATCCGCGGCGCGCCCCGTCCATCATCGCTCACCCTGATGGCGGGCAACCCGAGGGGCGATCCGTACGTCTCTCAGGGCCGGGGGCGCCGGGCGAGGGCGCCCCGCGAGCACGTAGAGTGGCACGCCCGCGCCCACCGGGAGCCGCAGGAACGAAGAAGGGGGAGGGCGATCGGATGCCGCACACCGATACACCGGGCATCGAGGCCCCGCGGACCCGGCTGCGCTGGTGGACGGAGCTGCCGCTGATCGTGCTGGTGTACGCCTGCTACTCGGCGGGCCGGCTCCTCGCGCGCGGTGATGTGTCCTCGGCCGTGGACCACGGTGTGGCGATCCTGCGGATCGAGAAGACGCTGCACCTGAACGCGGAGCATCCGCTGAACCGGCTGTTCACGCGGGAGCCGTGGCTCGGGGTGCCGGCGGACTTCTGGTACGCGTCGCTGCACTACCTGGTCACGCCCGCGCTGCTGGTGTGGCTGTTCCGGTCGCACGCGGTGCGCTACCGCGCGGAGCGCACCTGGCTGATGACCTCGACGTTCCTGGGGCTGATCGGTTTCACGCTGCTGCCCACCTGCCCGCCGCGGCTGCTGGAGCCGGCGTACGGCTTCGTCGACACGATGGCGCACTACAGCTCGTACGGCTGGTGGGGCGGCGAGGCGAGCGCGCCGCGCGGCATGGGCGGCATGACCAACCAGTACGCGGCCATGCCGAGCCTGCACGTCGGCTGGGCGCTGTGGTGCGGGGTGATGCTGTGGCGGTACGGCGGCACCTCGCGCACCATGCGCGCGGCGGCGGTGATCTACCCGCTGGTCACCACGGTCGTGGTGATGGCCACCGCGAACCACTACTTCCTCGACGCGGTCGCGGGCGCCGCCGTGATGGGCATCGGGCTGCTGCTGGCCCCGCTGGTGATGCGGGCCGCGGACCGGGTGCGGGCGCGGCTGGCTGTGCGTGTGCCGTTCCTCGTGGCGGGCTCCGGTGCCGTCGAGGCCCCGATTGTCAGTGGTGGATGCCAGACTTCGGCGGGTGAGCGAATTCCACGGCAGCGCGATGCGCGGCTCGACGAGCCCGGAGCCGAGCCGGGTGCCTCCCCCGCGGACAACGCCGCAGCGGGCGAAGGCGCTGCGGCACCGGCTCGCTGAGCTGCGCGGGCCGGACGTACCGGCCAAGGCACTGGACGCACGCGCCCTCGCGGCGCTCGCCGCGAACCCCGGATGCAGCAGGCGTGCCCTGCTGGACGGTGCCGGGGTGGACAAGACGCGGCTGGCGAGCGCGCTGGGCGCGCCGTCGGCGTTCGGCCAGTCCCAGTTCGCCCTGACCCGGGGCAACGCGTTCGAGGCGCGGGTGAAGGCGGACGGCGGGGCGGAGCTGCTGCGGCTGGTGCGGGAGAAGCTCGATCCGGGCGCGGAGCCGCCGGAGCGGACGTACGTCCCGGATCTGAGCGCGCAGGGCCCGGAGGGCCGTACGGCGCGGACGGCGCTGGCGCTGCGGGAGGCCGTGGAGGCGGGCGGCTGGACGCTGCTGGACCATCCGATGCTGGCGCTGGACGTGGCCGGGTCGCCGGCGTTCCTGGAGCCGGACGCGGTGGTGGTGCATCCGGACGGCCGCTGGACGGTCGTGGAGATCAAGTCGTTCCCGATGCTGGACGGGTCCGCGGACCCGGCGAAGGTCGGCGCGGCGGCCCGCCAGGCGGCGGTGTACGTGCTGGCGCTCGAGGAGGTCGCGGCCCGGCTGGACCCGGCGCCGGAGGTGCGGCAGCGGGTGCTGCTGGTGTGCCCGAAGGACTTCTCCAATCTTCCGGCGGCGTCCGCGGTCGATGTGCGCAAGCAGCGCGCGGTGACGGCCCGCCAGCTGGCCCGGCTCACGCGTGTCGAGGAGATCGCCGCCCGCCTGCCGGAGGACGTGTGTTTCTCCCCTGAGCTGCCGCAGGAGCGGCTGCTGGCCGCGGTGGAGGCGGTCCCGGCGACGTATGCGCCGGAGTGCCTGTCCGCGTGCGAGCTGGCCTTCCACTGCCGTGAGCGGTCCCGCACCGAGGGCGCGGTGACCTCGCTGGGCCGTGCGGTCCGTGCCGAGCTGGGCGGTCTGACGACCGTCGAGGACGTGCTGGCGGCGGCCCGCGGCGAGCGGGGCGACGCGGACGATCCGGCGGTGGCGGCGCTGCGCCGGGCGGCGGTCCTGCGCGCCGAGGCCCTCGCCGACGCGGCACACGCGCGTGCCGGGGACCCGCGGGAGGCCGCGTGTCGCTGATCACGACGCTCGCCCGGCTGGAGGCCGTCGCCGCGGGGCGGGCCCAGCCCGCCGCGACCGTGCTGCACCGGCATGTGTCGCGGCGCCCGCTGGTGCTGGTGCCGCTCACCACCGCCGGTGAGGCGGGCGCCCCGCTGGGCGCGCTCGTCGGCACCGACCGGGACGCGCCGCGGCTGCTCGTCGTACCGCAGCCGCGCGACCGGGAGCTGCGGTTCGCGTTCCTCGCCGACCTCGCCGGTCTCGTCCTGCCGTACATCGAGGAGTACGCGGACACGGTCGAGGCGGCGGAGCGCACGGAGACGGACCCGGAGACCGGCAAGCGGGTGAAGGTGGAGGTGGATCTGTGCGCGGACGCGCCGCAGCTGATCGTGCCGAGCCGGGCCGGTGTGGAGTTCGTGCGGCTGCTGGGCCGGTCGATGCGGTTCCGGCGTACGGCGGAGGAGGAGCCGGACACGCCGTATCCGGCGCCGCCCAGGGTGCCGCTGCTGGGCCGCTGGCTGACGCACTACGCGGAGCGGGCGCGGGTGCCGGGCTCGTCGCTGCTGCTGTCGGTGACGGAGCTGCTGTCGCGGCACTGGGCGACGGGCCAGTCCGGGCTGGAGGACCAGCATCTGGGGGCGCTGCTGGCGTGGATCGACCCGCCGGAGGGCGGCTCGGGCGCGAAGGCGGCGCGGGAGGCGGAGCTGGCACGGGACGGGGACGGGCAGCTGCTGTGCCCGCCGGCGGGCCCCGCGACCGACCCGGCGTTCGACAACAAGCTGCTCGCGCCGGCGATCGAGCGGTACGACCGTGCGCGCGGCGCGCTGGCCGCCGCGGAGGACGGTGTGGAGGCGGACGCCCGGCTGGGTGCGCTGACCCGCGCGGAGGAGGAGATCCGCGGGCTGGTCGCGCGGGTGACACTGCCGACGTGGGACCGGGTGTGGCGGGGCCTGGACCTGCTGCGGGAGCTGCCCGAGGGTGCGCATGTCGAGGAGCGGTGGACGCGGGACCGCTGGTCGTTCACCATGCACCGGGACCGGGTGCGGGCGGGCGAGCCGCCGCAGCCGCGCCGGGACGACGCGGTGACCGCCGCGACCAAGCTGGCGAGCCGGGAGCGGGAGCAGGCCCGGCTGGACGCCCAGGAGGCGCTGGACGATCCGCTGGTGATGGCGGGGCGGCGGCTGGCCGGGGAGGCGTTCACCGGCGAGGTCACGGATGTGGTGATGGCGTACAGCGAGGGCAAGCGGCCCAGCCCGCGCCCGCTGGTGACGGTCCGCACGGACGACCGGCCGCATCTCGGTGAGCGGGTGAAGGTGTACCGCTCGCTGGGTGGCCGCCCGCAGTCCGCGGAGTTCGTCGGGTACGAGGACGACGGCCATGTGGTGCTGCGGATCCTCGACAAGATGGGCCGTGGCAAGGAGCCGGAGGAGGGCTCGGTGCCCGTCAAGGGCGACCGGGTGTGTTTCACGCTGTTCGAGCACGAGCAGCGCGGTGGGGCGAAGCTGCCCGACCCGGAGGACACGCCGTGGACGCACGGCGGGCCGCCCGGTGAGCCGGTGGCGGAGCCCGCCGATCCGCTGACCGAGGAGGATGTGCTGTGACCGGGCCCCAGGCGCCCGCCGCCCAGGCCGTGTTCGATCCGGGTGCGGCGGCGGCGCGGGCCACCGACGCGATCCTGCGGGACACGCTGCACGGGCCGGCCCGCGGTGTGGTGGTGGACTCCCCGCCGGGTGCCGGCAAGTCGACGCTGGTGGTGCGGGCGGCGCTGGAGCTGGCGGAGGCGGGCCGCCCGCTGATGGTGGTCGCGCAGACGAACGCGCAGGTCGACGATCTGGTGCTGCGGCTCGCGGAGAAGAACCCGGAGCTGCCGGTGGGCCGGCTGCACAGCAGTGACGCCGACCCGTACGACAAGGCGCTGGATCTGCTGCCGCAGGTGCGGACGTCGGCGAAGGCGGGTGATCTCGCGGGGCTGCCGGTGGTGCTGTCGACGGCGGCGAAGTGGGCGCATGTGAAGACCGACGAGCCGTGGCGGCACGCGATCGTCGACGAGGCGTACCAGATGCGCTCGGACAGTCTGCTCGCGGTGGCCGGGCTGTTCGAGCGGGCGCTGTTCGTGGGCGACCCGGGGCAGCTGGACCCGTTCTCGATCGTCGGCAGCGAGCAGTGGGCGGGCCTGTCGTACGACCCTTCGGCGTCGGCGGTGACGACGCTGCTCGCGCACAACCCGGAGCTTCCGCAGCACCGCCTGCCGGTGTCATGGCGGCTCCCGGCGTCGGCGGCGCCGCTGGTGTCGGACGCGTTCTACCCGTACACGAAGTTCCGCAGCGGCACCGGGCACGGCGACCGGCGGCTGTCGTTCGCGGTGCCGTCGGAGGGGTCGGGCCCCGACCGGGTGATCGACGAGGCGGCCCTGTCGGGCTGGGGCCTGCTGGAGCTGCCCCGGCGGCACACCCCGCGCACGGACCCGGAGGCGGTGCGCGCGGTGGCGACGGTCGTACGGCGGCTGCTGGACCGGGGCGGCGCGGCGACGTCGGAGCGGTCACCGGACCCGGTCCCGCTGACCGCCGACCGGATCGCCGTCGGCACCGCGCACCGCGACCAGGCGGCGGCGGTGCGGGCGGCGCTCGCGGAGCTGGGCGTCACCGGGGTGACGGTGGACACGGCGAACCGGCTACAGGGCCGGGAGTACGACGTGACGGTGGTGCTGCACCCGCTGTCGGGCCGCCCCGACGCGACGGCGTTCCACCTGGAGACGGGCCGCCTGTGCGTGCTGGCGTCCCGGCACCGGCACGCGTGCATCGTGGTGTGCCGGGCGGGCGTGGACGAACTGCTGGACGACTACCCGTCGACGGAACCGGTCCAGCTCGGCACGGTCGTGAAGTTCCCGGACGGCTGGGAGGCCAATCACGCGGTCCTCGCCCATCTGGCGGAACACAAGGTGGCGTGGCGGCCGTGACCCGGGGCGGCACCCACCTCATGCGAACGCGGGTGCGACGGGTGGGGCGGGAACATCCGGGCGCCCGCTCGGCTTGAGGGTTCCGGCACCCCGACCTGCCGCTCCCCGTCCGGGGCCGTCCGGCCCGAGGCCCTCTTGCGGGGGCGCGGGACAATGGAAGGCGGTGCCCGTGGGGGCCGTGCACACGGTGCGGGCTCCACGAGGACCCGACGACCCCGTACGAGGAGGACACGACATGGCGGAGCCCACGCCGCGTCGCAACGAACCGCGGCTACGCCCCGCGCATCTGGTCTTCGAGCCCGCCGAGGCGGCCACCGACCCCGAGCACTTCTTCGACCTGGAGTCGATCGAGGACCCGCGGACCCTGCTGGCGCGGGCGACGGAGCTGACGCAGGCGTTCCGCGCCGCCACCGACCGGGCGATGGAGTTCCAGGCCATAGCCGCGGCGCAGCTCGCCGACCCGAGCCGTTTCGACCGGCTGACGACGGCGGACATCGCCGAGCGGGCCGCGTGGACCGAGGACTACGCGCAGAAGATGGTGGAGTTCGGCCGCGACCTGCTCAGAAGCGGCGAGGGCGCGGCGGCGGGGTTCGTCGACCCGGTCTGACCCGCACCGCGCGCCGGTCCGGCCGCACCGCGTTCCGGTACGACATCCCACCGCGACCCGGTACGACGCCCACGGCGTTCCGGCCCGGCACCCACCGCATGACATATGCCAGCCGGGCAAGATACCCCTTCCCTCCCCCGACTGTCCCGGTTTCCGGCAACTCTCGGGGACTGAGCGTGCACGCCGGGTAGATGTGGACGACATGAGCAGCAGCCCCTGTCAGATCACGCACGACGGCGCCACCTGGCTCGCCTCCGCAGGAACGTACCCGCGCAGCACGCTCGCCCTGTGGGAGGAGCGTCCGGACGCACCGGTGGTCCTGCCGTGCGGTTCCGCGTTCGACGTGGTGAGCGCGCCCGCGCTGTTCGGGCGCCGCATGCTGGACCGGCTGTGGGAGGAGGGCCCCGGCTCGGGCCCGGTCGCGGTGTTCCGCGGGCGGATGCTGATGTTCGCCGCGCCCGGCACGGCCCAGCGGCTGCCGTGGCTGCTGGAGTGGGAGGAGTGGGGCGGCGGCCGTACGGCGGGCGTCCCGCCGCTGCTGTGCCACGGCACCGGCGACGCGGTGACGGTACCGGCGCCCGCCCCGGGCGGTACGGAGAGCGCGGCGAGCCGCTGGCTGGTGGCGCCGGACACCCGGCACCCGTGGCTGCCCGGCCCGGAGGTCCTGCTGTGGGCGGCGGTGCGGGCGGCCCGCGCCGCCGTGCGGATATCGATTTCGCACCCCGCCGACCAGGATGCTAAGGTCTACGACGTCAGCAGGCGCCGCTAGCTCAGTTGGTTAGAGCAGCTGACTCTTAATCAGCGGGTCCGGGGTTCGAGTCCCTGGCGGCGCACGACAGTCGAAAGGCCTCTCGCACAGCGAGAGGCCTTTCGTCATGGGCCTGAGGCAGGAAGTGGATCAGCGGCGCGCCGCGACCGTCGCCTTCCCTGCCGCGTGGGGCGTGATCCGCACCGTCCACGCCCCCGTCGTCGTACGGCCCTGCACCTCCACCCGGACGCCGTCCCCCGGCACCGTGAAGCTCTCCCCGAGCGAGATCGGCGCGTCGGCGAGCGGCGCGTAGACCGAGCCCTCCCAGCAGGCCTCACCGCGCGGGTGGGCGTCGACCACCTCGATGGGGCCGCGCCCCGATTCGGTCGTGCTGCGCACCCGGTAGGCGAGGATGCCGCTGTGGCAGACACCGTGGTCGACGCCGACGGGCCCGCGTGCCTCCAGCGCGAGGACGCTGTCGGGGCCGGTGCGGACCAGGGCGAGCTTGGTGCCGTGGCCGAGGCCGAAGGCGGGCGCGCCCGCGGCGCCGATGACGGGGACGCCGGGGCCGGCACCGAGGGGTTCCAGGGTGACGCGGGCCGGGCCGGGCCCCCGTACGCACACCACCTGGCGCGGCTCCAGCCAGCCCAGCTTCCACTTGTGCCAGCCGAACAGATCAGGCGCCAGACCGAACTGGCTGCCCATCAGATCCCAGTCGCCGACATACGTGTCCCAGTCGCCCTTGCCGTCGGCGGGCCGGTGGTAGAGGTCGGGCAGGTCGAAGACATGCCCCGTCTCATGGGCGAGGACCAGCCGGTCCGGCGGATGCTGCTCGAACACGGTGACGACCCGGCGCAGGGCGGTGCCGTCCACATGGACCGGGCGCTCCAAATTGACGACCTTCGTGGCGTCGGAGTCGACGCCGGGGGCGTCGGGGTCGGCGACCAGATAGACGACGTCGTAGCGGGAGAAGTCGACGTGCGGGTCGGCGGCGGCGAGCGCGTCCCGCAGATAGGCGGCGCGGTCGGCGGGGGCCCAGTCCCGCTGTATCGCGTACGCGGTGGACGGGCGCGGCATCCGGATCCACTGCCGCATCGGGTGCGGGCGCAGGGTGAACTTGCCGTAGGAGGCGCGGGCGAAGAAGTCGCTGGTCGCGGGGAAATGGTCGGCGGCGAGCGCGGCCGGGGTGGTGACGGGTGCGGAGTCGGGGAACGACAGGAACACCATGACCGCGTCGAGGGTGCGGGTGGGACGCGGGTAGGCGGCGTTCCAGGTGTCGACGCCCTCGGAGTGGTGGGCGTCGGTGCGTTTGAGCGTGCACGGCTCGGTGGTGAAGGGCTCCGCCACGGACGGGCCGCTCATCAGGGTGGTCGCGGCCACCGCCGACATGGTGGTGAACACGGCGGCGGTGCTGCGCAGTCGGGGCCGCAGCAGCGACACGCCCAGTCCTCGGCTGCGCGCGGCGGCCGCACGGGCGAGTCCCTTGAGGCGGAGCTGACGCGGCAACGGGACCTCCGGATGCGGTGGGGGTGCCCCCGTGCCGGCATGGCCGTGGGGGGAGGAACACCGCACCCAGCTTGTCCGGGATTATTGCCGTATTGCCTGTTTATCTGATCCAGAAGTGTGAGGCAGCCGACGACAGGGCAGAACAGGACGACACTCCCGGACTGCTCACGGAACGTCACAAGCGGTCGGGGGGTGGAAGAACGCGCCCAGGCGTGGGCAGAAACGATCTGCCGGGAGGACCGGCCGGAGCCCGGAGCGCCCCGAACCGCGGACAACGGCTGCGGGGGAACGGCACCAGCCTCTATGATCGGCACACTTTCCTGCACGGACAACGATCGAGTGCACTGCGGGAGCGAGCGGTGAACG
Organism: Streptomyces sp. XM83C; assembly: GCF_023072675.1. GTDB lineage: Bacteria > Actinomycetota > Actinomycetes > Streptomycetales > Streptomycetaceae > Streptomyces > Streptomyces thermocoprophilus. The sequence continues at coordinate 3,164 of NZ_JALLGL010000100.1, read as the reverse complement.
GAACGTCCGAAGGGCCGACGCCCGCGACCGATCTTGACCGATCGGTGATCACGGAGAGTGACATCTCCGCCCCTGCCCGTGCCGACGACGCCTACCGCTCCGCGTTCGCCGCCGCGCCGCTCGCCATGGCCGTCGTCGACCGCGACGGCCTCGTCGTCCACGCCAACGCCACCCTCGGCGACCTCCTCGGCACCCCGCCCGCGCAGCTCATCGGCCGCGTCGCCGCCGACCTCGTGGACCTCGCCTCCGACGCCCGCACCTGGCACTCGTACCGCGAGGTGCTGCGCGGCCGGCAGGCCCGCCTGAGCTGCACACGCCGGCTGAAGCATCCCGACGGCCCCGCGGTGTGGGTGCAGGTGACCGTGTCTCCGCTGGCCGACGGCGAACCCGGCGTGCTGCTCGCCGTCACCGACATCAGCGCCCGCCGCCAGCTCCAGGCACGGCTGAGGCACCTCCAGATGCACGACCCGGTCACCAAACTGCCCAACCGCACACTGTTCTTCGAGCGGCTGACCGCCGCACTGGAGGCCGAGTCGTACGAACTGGGCGGCACCGGCCGGGTCGGCCTGTGCTACCTGGACCTCGACGGCTTCAAGGCGATCAACGACACCCTCGGCCACCGCGAGGGCGACCGGCTGCTGGTGGAGGTCGCCGAACGGCTCACGCGCTGCGCCGACACCGCCGCTCACGGGCGGGCCGGCGCACCGCTCGTCGCACGGCTCGGCGGCGACGAGTTCGCCCTGCTGGTGGAGGACTCCACCGGCACCGACCAGCTCGCAGAACTCGCCGAGTCGGTCCTGACGGCTCTTCAGGCGCCCTACGACCTGGCGGGGCAGCGGCTGTCCTTGTCGGCGTCGATCGGTGTCGTCGAACGCCATGCCGCCGGCACCACGGCGACGGGCCTGATGCAGGCCGCCGACACCACGCTGTACTGGGCGAAGGCCGACGGCAAGAACCGCTGGACGCTGTTCGACCCGGAGCGCAACGCCCATCTGATGACCCGTCAGGCCCTTGCCTCCACCCTGCGCCCCGCCATCGAGCGGGGCGAGTTCGTCCTCGACTACCAGCCGCTCGTCGGCATGTCCGACGGCCGACTGCGCGGTGTGGAGGCCCTGGTGCGCTGGGACCACCCGCGTTTCGGCCTGCTGCCGCCGAATCGGTTCATCGCACTGGCCGAGGAGGACGGCTCGATCGTGCAGCTCGGCCGGTGGATTCTGCGCTCCGCCTGCCGACAGGCCCGCCGCTGGCAGCTCACCCACCCCGACGAGCCGCCGATCTTCGTCAGCGTCAATGTGGCCGTACGGCAGGTGTGGGACTCCGACCTGGTCGCGGACGTACGGCAGACCCTCGCCGAGACCGGCCTCGCACCCCATCTGCTCCAGCTGGAACTGACCGAGTCGGCGGTGATGGGCTCCGGAGGCCGCCCGCTGCGGGCGCTCCAGGCCCTCAGCGACATGGGCGTGCACATCGCCATCGACGACTTCGGCACCGGCTACTCCAACCTGGCCTACCTCAGCCGGCTCCCCGTCGACGTGCTGAAACTGGACGGTTCCTTCGTGCGCGGCTTCCAGCACGAGGGCGCGGACGCACCGCCCAGCCCCGCCGACGAGGTGATCGTCGAGGCGATGATCCAGCTCGCCCACCGGCTGGGCCTGACCGTCACCGCCGAGTGCGTGGAGACGTCCGCGCAGGCCGACCGGCTGCGCGGCATCGGCTGCGACACCGGCCAGGGCTGGCTGTACTCCCGGCCGGTGTCACCGGACCGCATCTCCGAACTGCTCGGCGCGGGCGCCTGCGCGACGGGCGGCTGACCGCCCCGGCCCTCCCCCGTCGGCTCCTGCCGGGCCCGCGGCGTCAGACCCGCGCGGGCAAGCCGTACGCGTCGGCGATCAGCTCGTACGACCGCACCCGCACCTCGCCGCTGTGGGCGTTGCCGGTGAGCATCAGCTCATCGGCGCCGGTGCGCTTTTGCAGGTCGTCCAGGCCGGTACGGACCTCGTCGGCGGTGCCGTGGATCACGTTGGCGTTCCAGGACCGCACGAACTCCTCCTCCATCGGGCTGAACTCGTACGCCTCCGCCTCCTCCGGCGTCGGCACCAGACCGGGCCGCCCCATGCGCAGCCGGACCATGTTCAGCGCCGCCGCCCGCACCTGCCGCCGTGCCTCGCGCTCCTCGTCGGCGGCGAGGGCGGCGACACCGATCAGCGCGTACGGCGCGTCCAGCACCTCGGACGGCCGGAACGACCGGCGGTACAGGTCCAGCGCGGGGATGGTGTTCTGCGCGGAGAAGTGGTGAGCGAACGCGAACGGCAGCCCCAGCATGCCCGCGAGCCGCGCACTGAACCCGGAGGAGCCGAGCAGCCAGATCGGTGGCCGGTGCGGGGACTGCACCCCGCCCGGCGAGGTCGCCTGCACCGGGCCCGGAACGGCGTGGATACGGCGGTAGGGGTGGCCGTCGGGGAAGTCGTCGTCGAGGAACCGGGTCAGCTCGGCGAGCTGCTGCGGGAAGTCGTCGGCGCCCTCGTTCAGCCGGTCGGTGCGGCGCAGCGCGGCGGCGGTGGCGCCGTCCGTGCCGGGCGCCCGCCCGAGGCCCAGGTCGACGCGGCCCGGCGCCAGCGCCTCCAGCGTGCCGAACTGCTCGGCGATGACGAGCGGCGCGTGGTTGGGCAACATCACGCCGCCGGAGCCGAGCCGGATGCGGTCGGTGTGCGCGGCGAGGTGGGCGAGGATCACGGCCGGCGAGGAGGAGGCGACACCGGGCATGGAGTGGTGCTCGGCGACCCAGTACCGGTGGAAACCGCGGGACTCGGTCAGCCGGGCCAGCTCGACGCTGGTGCGCAGCGCGTCGGAGGCGGTGCGGCCCGCCCCCACGGTGACCAGGTCCAGCACGGAGAGGGGCACGGGCGCGCTGCCCCGCAGGGTTCCCCGGATCTCGTCACCGTCGGAATCGGTCGCGGCCACGGGCGTGCCTCCTGCGTGTGCGGTAGTACGGCAAGGATGTCGTCCCGGGCCAACAGGAGAGAGTCTCCGCTTATTCCGGGGCGGCCAGGCGCGGCCCGGAGCAGAACCCGGCGCGGCCCGGGACAAGGCCCGCAACGGCCCGAAGCGGGGCTTCGCGCCCGCGCGATACAGAGCCCCCGCCCGTCCCCTACGCCTGCACGACC